>NZ_JBSFYW010000095.1:0-22224 GCF_053599975.1 Streptomyces sp. NPDC005141
GACACGCTGTCCACGGCCCCGATCAGGTGATCAGTCGTCGTACTCATCAGGCTCACTCCTTCGAGGAGGTCAACACCTGATTCATGACACTCCCTGCATGCGCACAGACCGCCTCTGCGCATGCACCGATCGCGCGCGATTGGTCACAGTGAGTACGCCCTTCCAGTCCCGGGGAGCGTCGAGTTGCGGTGAAAGGGCTCTGGGCCTGCACGGCGTCGTGGGGAGGCGCATCCTGAAGGGGTTGGGACGACAAGTGAGGAGCAGTCGATGGCAGTCCTGCGATTCCACATGGACTCTTCGATGAGTCCGTCAGAGGTTATGGGTGTGCTGACCGACTTCAGTCCGGCGCGGGCTGAGACGTGGCCGTCGATTGACTCGGAGCACTTCAAGGTCCACGAGCGGGGCGATACCTGGGCCGAGGTGACTGAGGGCACGGAAAGCAGTTGGGAGCGCGCCCGCTACGAATGGGACCCGGCTGGAGACACGGTCACGGTCACGACCCTCGATTCGAAGGTCTTCGGTCCCGGCGGCGGCTGGGTGTTCCACGTGGCTCCTGAGGACCAGGGCGCCCGTGTCGACATCCAGCTCGAACGGGAGCACCCGGCCACCTTCAAGGGCAAGATGCTCGGTGTGATCCTCCCCTTCGCAGGACCGGTGTTCAAGAAGTCCTTCAAGGAACCCCTCAAGAGCGCATAGCAACCTCTTGATGGAGGCTCGTCCCGGTGATGCTGTCGAAGCCCGAGGCCGCGCGTTGGTCGCCGATGCGCGCACCGGAGGATCCATCCATCAGTGCCTCGTTCTCAGCCCCAGCGCCCGTTGCGCCACGCAACTGCCGGGTCTCGCCCGGCCAGGCACGCGCTGCTGCGCATCTCCGCGCAGAACAGCCCGGGCGTCCGGTTGAGGCCGGGGATGTCGATTGACGGCCCCGGCCCTGGAGTAGGCGTGCTGCGTGTAGGCGAACATCGATTCGCCCCAACCAGGAAAGGAGCGTCTGACATGTCAAACTACAAAGTCATCGAGGTCGCCCCGGACGGCTCGCTGCAGTCGGCGGAACGGGAACTGGCCGAGCCCGCTGAGGGACAAGTGCGCATCAGGGTAGAGGCGTGCGGGGTCTGTCACTCCGACACCTTCACCGTGCAGCCGCACGACCCCGCACAGAGGTCTCCGATTCCAGGGCACGAAATCGTCGGGGTGATCGATGCGCTGGGGCCCGACGTGGAGGGCTGGTCGTCCGGGCAACGCGTCGGAGTCGGGTTCCTCGGTGGTCACTGCGGTGTGTGCCAGTCCTGCCGAATGGGGAACTTCGTCGCGTGCACCAACCAGCCGCAGACCGGCGTGGATATCGACGGTGGTTACGCGGAAGTCGTCTACGCGCGGGCGACCGGTCTGGTCGCGATCCCGGATGAGCTGACGTCGGCTGAGGCAGCGCCGCTCCTGTGCGCGGGCTTCACGACATTCAACGCGCTCCTCAAGGCGCACACCAAGGCCGACGACCTGGTGGCCATCCAGGGCATAGGCGGCCTCGGACACCTGGGTATCCAGTACGCGGCCAAGATGGGCCTGCGTGTCGTCGCCGTCGCCCGCGGCACCGCCAAGGAGAAGCTGGCCCGCGAGCTCGGCGCGCAGCACTACATCGACTCCACCGAGACGGACCCCGGCGAGGAACTCAGCAAGCTCGGCGGTGCACAGGTCGTCATCGCAACAGCTGCCGCCGGCGACACCTCCCCCCTGCTCAACGGCCTTGCCAGCGGTGGACAACTCGTCGTCGTGGGAGCGTCCGACGAACCGGTTAAGGTCACCCCGATACAGCTCGTCTTCGGCGACGTGCGGATCATGGGGTCCCTCACCGGAAGCGCCATCCAGAACGAGAACAACCTCCGATTCGCGACGGACCAAGGGATCCGGGCGATGATCGAGACCCGGCCCATGAGCGAAGCGACTGAGGCGTACGCGCGGATGTCCAGCGGAGACGCCCGCTTCCGCATGGTGCTCACCGTGTGACCGCACAGGCTGGCTTCGGGGGTGACAGTGCCTTTCAGGCGAGGCCGGTCACGTTTCCGCGTGACTCGTCCCTCGGGACGTCTTCACGGAGGAGATCTGCCGCCTGGACGCGACAGGCCTGTTCATCGCGATCCGCCACGACCCGCGTACAGAGCTGTTCACTGGACAGCTCGACCTCTCGTCCCCAGCGCCAGCATGGCCTGCGCGTGCGTTGCCCCCGAGGAACGCGGCAGGAACCTCACCGTCAGCATGATCGCCGAACGGCTTCGGCCCCTCCGGGAACGCGGCGCAGTCCTGGCAACCATCTGGACCACATCCACCCGCTACGCACGGCGGCTGGGCTGGGAGGCGCCCGCCGCGGTGTTCACCTGGACCGTCCCCACCGACCAGCTCCGGCACAGCTTCGACCAGACCGACTTCGAGATCAGCCACGCGACCGGGCGGGACCAGCCGCTGCAGCGCGAGTTCGCCGCGCGCTGGAACGGCCCCTGGTCGCGCCCTGGGTGGTGGGCGGAATGGCAGCAGCAGGAGCACCCCGACCTGACCGGATACCAGTTCAACCGGCCGGGACAACAGCCGACCGGTGTGCTGTCGCTGGCCTTCCAACACCACCCGGCGCATGGACGGCAGCTGGTCGTGCACGACTTTTGGGCCGACGACGCGGCCACAGCCGGAGCCGTGTTCGCGTTCCTCGGCCGCCACTCCAGCCGGATCCCCACTGCTCTGTTCCAGCGGACCGGACTGCCGCCCGCACCGATGCTCCTGCACCACCTGCACCGGGCTGGATCGGCGACTGCCCAGTCATGGCACCCGTGGATGCTGCGCGTCCTGGACCTGAGCCGGGCTGTGCGGCTGCGCGGCTGGCCGGACGGCGTGAACGTCGACCTACCTGTCGAAGTCGTCACCGAGACGGGTGAAGCCACCCAGCCATTCAACCTGCACATCGCAGGGGGAACAGGTGAGCTGAGCCCCTCTGTCCGGACGGGACGCATCACCTTGACCAGAAGCCAGTTCGCTGTCTGGTACGCGGGCGCCTACCGCACGGCGGCAACAGCACAACTGGCCGGAGCCGCTTGGTTGGTCGCCATCGCAGGCCTTTTCACCGCTCAACTGCGCCACGCCCAGGGCTATAGCTGGGGAGGCACATCTCCGCCGAGGATCGTGATCAGCCGAGCCAGGCGGCCGTCGAGCTCGCGACCCACTTCGGCAATTCCCGCGTTGCGGTAGCTGTCGAGTAGCAGGCTGGGCTGATCGACGGCGAGTTTGGTGTCGCCGTCTGGGTCGGCGTAGATCAGGGAGGGCATCGGGGCGTGCAGGCCGGCCGAGGCGTCCTCGCGGAACGCGAGTTCCGCGATGGTGTGGTTGCCCAAGAGGTACTGGGTGGCTTTCCAGAGCGACTGCGAGCCGGCCATAAGCGCGCAGAGGTCACTGCGGTAGTAGCGCATGAACCCGTGGGGGCCGTTGATCTCGGCGAGCTCGAGCGTGGCTTTCCAGGAGCCCAGTTGGAAGAAGCGGGGGAGATCGGCCTCCGGTACGACGGTCTCAAAGTGCTCGCACGCCTCGTCGTAGGGGCGTGGAAGCGTCACGACAAGCCTCCGCGCGGGATGGTCGATGAAGGCGCTGTCTGTGGTCATGGCCGTACCTGTTCGTCGTCAGCGCGGACGAGCTCAACACCGTGGACATCGACCGTGATGGAGGGGAAGTTGAGGTTGACGCTGTTGTCGGGGTTGCGGCGGAACATGCGTCGTCGCGTCGGCATGACCAGGCCGTCGAAACTCTGATGGTGGCCGGTGTAGTGACCGACGAGGAAGCTGTTGTTGATCTCGGCGACGTAGTCCATACGACGTTGCATGCCGAAGGCGTCGTAGTAGAAGACCGCAGTGGGGCTGTGCGTGGCGATCTCAGGGGGGAAGCGCACCTGCAGACGTCGCCATGTCTGGCCTGCCTCGTGCCATGGTTCGATCTCGCGAGCCTTCACACCCGGGTAGGTGAAGAGGAACGGGCTGGTGAAGTAGTTCCAGCAGGCATACCCGAGGAAGTAGCCAAGGTGAGGAGCGTCCCAGTTGGTGCTCCGCAGCATCCCCTTGAAGTCGGCGCGGGCCGGTGCGAGTGTCTCAACCGGTTCGCCTTCGAGAGTCTGCACGGTGACGCTGTCGCTGGCGGCGTCGAAGATCATCTCCCACTCGGGGCGAGTGAATGGAGTGAACACGATGTGTTCTCTGGCCGTGTCGATCGTCAGAATCTGATCGAAGCTCGTCCCCGGTGGCCAGCCCTTCATCCCCCAGACCGGGCCGTTGATGGAGACATCGGCCTTCAGGCCGCTCACGGTGTCCCAGAGTTCTCTGCCGCCGGCAGTGGCGATGGCCAGATCGAGGAGTTCAGTACTCATGGCCTGAGTTCTTTTCCATAGAAAAGGCGTACGACGACCATTGTCTCGCTCCCTAGAGGGCGCGCAACCGGGCGAGATCCTAAGCCTATTTTCCGTACACGACCACATTTTCTAAATGACCCGTTCCGTCGAAGCATTGAGGGCTGTGATTGTGTCGGCAGAACCTTTTGGGTGTCTGCTGGCTTGTGCCCGAGGACACCCATGACTCGGTGTTCTCGATCGCGGATCACGCCCGGGGAGGGGATCCGAGGCACCGGCTTAGCCGTCTGCACAAGCGTGGACGCGATTCAGCACTACTTCCCGGGTAGTTGTCGCGTCAGTTTCCGTACGCCATGGGGTCTCGCGTCGGTCGGGGCGATCCGCCCTACGTGCCGAACTGGCTTGCCGCAGCCACCAGCAGTGTGTACGGATTGCCGTACGCTGCGTACTTGTCCATCATCCGTGTGACGAGGTCATTCATGGAGCTGCTGCGGGCTGCCGCCTTGTCGAAGTCCTCGATGTAGCGCCGGCTTTGATCGAGGATGCGTTGTGCGTTGTCGTCCGGTGCACCTGGGGCCCTATGGCCCGCGATGATTTTCCCCGGTCGGAGGGCTGCGAGGGCGTCGAGCGTGTCGAGCCACTCGCTTCGGGTTTCCGGTGTGGAGCGGAACAGCCACATGTGGATGTTGTTGTAGGCGACATCGCCGGAGACAACTGTGGCGAGATCTGGAACGTGGACGACGGTGTTGATGACGCCGTCGCTCCGACCGAGAGCGATGGGCCGCACTGCGTGACCATCGATCTCCAGTTCGTCGGACATGAGTGCCGTGGGTATGGCAGCGTTCTCGTCGAATTGCCCCCCGAGCCAGCCCTTCCAGTGCTCCAGTGATTGAGCTGACCGGTGTGCTTCGGCAACCACCTCAGGAAGGGCGACGAACTGGGCCTGGGGAAAAGCCGCCAGTGTCGGCCCGGCGCCGAAGAAGTGATCGGGGTGCCCGTGGGTGATGTAGAGCATCGAGAGGTTTTTGCCCGAAGCCTGCACCCAGGCGGCCAGCCGCTCACCTTCAGTGGTGGTAATCAGGGCGTCGACCAGGAGGGCGTCCGTGCTGCCGGCGATAAGGGTTGCCGTGGTGGCTGGCCATGTGGCTTGTTGCGGTGCGGTCCACCCTGATGGATTGGGAATGGGCTTGTAGCCACTGTTGAACACAGCGATGGAGATGGGCATTGGGTCTCCTTCGTCCGAGGGGTGTGCTGGTGTGCCGGGCCGGTGCGGTTTCGTTGGGTCGCCCTATCCGGCCTGTCCACGGTCACGACGACGCAAGGTTGCGGCGCTCCAGGGGAAACAGACCCACGGGAATTGGTGAGCCAAGCCAGGGACCGATCGGACGCCGCTGGGCAGCCTCTGCGGGACGGAAGAGCTTGAGCGCCTGTCTGTCGCCTACTCCGATGCGGTGAGACTGAGCCTGTCGCTACCAGCACATCAATGCGGCCCTATCACGCATGTTGACACGAGGCGGTGTCGATGAGGCGACGCGAACAGTGACCGCTGCAGCTGCCGTCCTCGGCGATCCTCGTCTACTGGCCTCAAGTGAACCTCGACATCGCTGACAGAAGCGACCTACCGGCTGGTAGAGGAATGTGTATGACCTCTCGGATGAGTAGCTGGTAGCGGAGCAAGCGCGCGATTGAAGCGCACAGGGGCCAGAGGCCCCTCGAACCGCAAAATACCCAGATGTGACCTGAATGGGTGCGCCGATTCGCTCGTGCGCTTCGCCGCGAATGCGGGTTTGTCGCGTGATGGACAGGCTTCCATCAGCCAGCCCGTCCATCGAAGGAGTGCACCCATGACGCCGTCCTCTGCGCCGCGATCCCACCGCCGCCGAATACACGCCGCCGCTGCCGCACTGATCACCGCGGCGGCTCTGTCGGCGTCGGTGCCGGCCTTCGCCGACGGAGGGTCCGTAGCCCCGAGCACCGACACCGAATCAGGTGCCGCTGGCAGCAAGCCGACCGTCGTACTGGTGCACGGCGCGTTCGTCGACGCGTCCAGCTGGAACGCCGTCGTGGGACGCCTGCAGAGCAACGGCTACCGGGTCATCGCTGCTCCCAATCCGCTGCGCGGTCTGCCTGCCGACTCTGCCTACATCGCCAGCGTCCTCCGCAGCGTCAAGGGCCCCATCGTCCTGGTCGGCCAGTCGTACGGTGGCGCAGTGATCAGCGAGGCCGCCACCGGCAACCCCAACGTCAAGGCGCTCGTGTACGTCTCCGCCTTCATGCCGGACAAGGGCGAAATGCTCGGCCAGCTCGGCGCCAAATTCCCCGGCAGCGAGCTCAACCCGGCCCTGGTGCAACTGCCCATCAAGAACGCGGACGGCACCACGGGCACAGATCTGTACGTCTCGCCGGACAAGTTCCGCGCCGTCGCGGCCGCGGACCTCCCCGAGACCGCCACATCGGTGGCGGCTGCAGCCCAGCGTCCCATCTCGGCCACGGCCTTCACCGACAAAGTCAGGTCCGCCGCGTGGAGGACCATCCCCTCCTGGGTTGCCGTCGCCACCAACGACAAGGCCATCTCGCCCGACTTGGAGCGCTTCCAGGCCAAGCGCGCCGGCTCCCACACCGTCGAGATCGACTCCTCGCACAGTGTGATGATCTCCCACCCTGACGCCATCACGGACCTCATTCTCACCGCCGCCCGCGCGGAGTCCCCAACCCCGGCCCTCGCCGAAACAGGACTCACCACTCTCGGGCGCGTCGGGGCCGGCGCGGCCGGCGCAATGCTCATCGCGGGCGCAGGACTTGTTGTGGTCAGCCGCAAACGGTCCGCCAGCAGGCACTGACCGGCCGAGTAGTTCCGCCACCACCAGCCCACACCGTCCGCAGCGTGGGCACGAGCTGGTGTATTGCGGGAACGACTAGGCGCTTTCTTGGATCATGTGCGGAGCCAGATGATGAGGGCTGCGAGGGTGACGGTGCCGAGGTAGGTGTAGGCCCGTTTCTCGTAGCGTGTGGCGACAGCGCGGAAGCCTTTCAGGCGGTTGATGGCACGCTCGACTGTGTTGCGTTTCTTGTAGTGCTCGCGGTCGTACCCGGTGGGCCGACCGCCCCGGGAACCGCGGTTCTGCCGGTGTCGGCGCTGGTCGAGCCGTTCGGGGATGGTGTGCGATATACCCCGTCGTCGCAGGTAGCGGCGGTTTTCGCGGGACGTGCAGGCCTTGTCGGCCAGGACGTGGCTGGGTCGGCTGCGAGGCCGGCCGACTCCGACGCGAGGCACGGACACCTGCTCCAGGACGGGCTCGAGTTGGGGGCCGTCTCCGTAGTGCCCGGGTGTCAGGAGGAGGGCGAGCGGCCGGCGCTTTCCGTCGGCTGCGGTGTGGATTTTGGTGGTGAAGCCGCCGCGGGAGCGTCCCAGGCACTCGCCGATAGCCGGAACCGCGCACTCGAAGCAGTGCTGACCTCATCGGACTTCAACGCCGACCTCGCCGAACGCTACGGGTGGGTCAACCGTGCCGTCCCCGACGCCGAACTGGACGAGTTCGTAGCGGGCGTCGCAGCACGGATAGGCGACTTCCCCCGCGACGCGCTGATCGCCGCCAAGGCGGCCGTCAACGACATCAGCCCGCCGACACCCGCCGAAGTACGCGCGGACGCCGCGCTGTTCCAGCAGCTCGTCCGAGGCGAGAAAGCCCAACAGCGCACGGCCGAGCTGTTCGACGTGGGCTTCCAGACCCGCGGGGAGACCGAACTCGAACTGGGCGACGCGCTGAGGCGGCTGAAGGCCGCCGACTGACGGAGGAGGCCGCTGGCCAGTGGCTGGAGGCTCGGTCCTAAGCTGCTGCACGCGCGACTCCAAGTGCGTACTCCGGTGCCGGCCGGCAAGCCACTGGCCGCTGATTGGCACTCGCCTCTGATCGGGCACGTCGGGGAGACTGCAGAGCGGATGCCGTTCTTGAAGGAGTTGCAATGCAGGTAGCAGTGGTCACCTTCGACGGGTTCAACGAACTCGACAGCTTTATCGCCTCTGCACTGATCAACCGTTGCCGCAGGGACGGCTTGGAAGCTTTCATCACCACGCCGACGTCGGTGGTCACGTCGATGAATGGCGTCGAGGTGACAGGACAGCGCCCGATGGAGTTCGTCACCGAGGCCGACGTCGTGCTCATCGGCAGCGGCGTGAAGGCGCGAGAAGTCGCCGCCGACGACCAGCTGATCTCCAACCTGCGGATCGACCCATCGCGTCAGCTGATCGGCGCCCAATGCTCCGGTGCGCTGGTGCTCGCCAGCCTGGGATTGCTGCAGGGCATGCCGGTTTGCACGGACAGGAAGACCCGTCCCTTTGTCGAAGCTCGTGACATCAGGGTGCTCGACGAGCCATTTCACGCCGAGGGGAACATTGCTACGGCGGGCGGGTGCCTGGCGTCTCAGTACCTTGCCGCGTGGGTGATCACACGCACCCTCGGCAAGGACGCTGCGCAGGACGTCCTCGACTACGTGGCTCCGGTCGGCGAGAGCCAGGCGACAGTTGAACGCGCCATGCGAGCGATCCATGGGGCTGGAGTCGCCCTGCACTGACGTTTCCCCGACAGAGCGACCGGGAGCCCGGATATGGCCGGCATGGCCCAGCCGCGGGTCGCCGAACTCATTGAACGCAGCGCAGGCTGGCGGACACAAGGGTGTATGCATTCCCTTCAAGGCCGATGGCACCAGGCCACGGCTACTCGCATGGGTTCCCAGCGGCCGCCGGGTTCTACCCAATGCTGGCGGGGGTCCGATCCACCCGTCCCGCTCTCCCTGACCAGCCACTTGAGGCTGACGTTGATCAGCGGATCGGCTGGGTCCCACCCCTTGCCGATCTTGTATTCCAAGCTCTCCAGAGACGTCTGGCCCAGGGACTCTCCGGTCCTCGCTTGCTGCCGCAACGTGCGGGCCACGGCCTCTGCCCGCTCAGCAAGCGGCATCGGCTCGACCCTGGGTGCGGCTCGGTAACGCTCGATCTCGCGCTGGAGGCCGATCACGTGCGGGCCCACCTTCTGGACCAGGAACAAGGCGTTTTCCCCTGGGTCCGGACCGCCGTCGTAGCGCGGGGAGTGAAGCCCTTGCGGTAACGATCTCGCGCTGAACGCCTCGCCGTAGTAGGCCAGTTCGCGCGGGACGAGCTCGGCCATCATGCGGTGTCGTCACTCGCGTCCCGCAGCCGGATTCCGTCCCGGTCGTAGATCGTTGAGCGCTGCTGCAGGAATCGGTCGCAGTGGTTCTGGACCACCTGGCTCAGGGACTGGACGCCCTTCTCGGTCAGCCAGTTCATCCAGCCGGTCAGCCAATCCAGCCGCTGCTGGCAGGTGATCAAGGTTTTCGGCAGGCGGTAGGCGTCCGGAAGGACCCGGACCTGTTCGTGTTCTGGCGCCATTAGCGCCAGCAGGTACTCGTTCGCGACCGTCCACCACCGGGGGTTTTTGACGGCATCGCACCTTCGTCCCGGACAGCGTCGCTGTCCTGAGCGGCGTCCAACTCCCTCGCCACAGTCCTTAGGTGTTCTCGCAGCACACCGTCTTCCGCGGCCGGCGTGATGGTCGGCGGGCCATGACGGGTGTGGGCCCCGTGAGCGTCAGCGGGCCGTGCCGAAGTCCTGCGTCCAGTAGTTGCCGGGCTGCGCCACCCCCACACCGATCTCCTTGAAGCCGCAGTCCAGGATGTTGCGCTTGTGGCCGGCGCTGGCCATCCAGCCCGCCATGACCTGCTCGGGCGTGGAGTACCCGTACGCGACGTTCTCGCCGTAGGTGCTCCAGAGGTAGCCCGCGCGCGTGATCCGCTGTCCCGGGTCGGACCCGTCGGAACCGGTGTGCGACATGGTGTTGTGGCTCGCCATGTCCGCGCTGTGGGCCTGGGCGGCCTGCGAGAGCTTCGCGTTCAGGGCGACCGGGGAGCAACCGACCTTGGCTCGCTCGCTGTTGACCAGGGCGACCACGCGGGCGACGGCGGCGGACGCGGGGGTCGCCGTGCCTACGGCGGGGGCCTTGGTGGTGGGCGGCTTCGGTGTGGCGGTCGTCGTCGAGGGGGGCGCGGCGGTCGGCTTCGGCGCGGCGGTGGTCCTCGTCGGGGCGGGCGGGGTAGTCGCCTTCGAGACGGGCGCCTTGGGCTTCTCCGGGGCGGGCGCCGCAGTCCTGGGAGAGGTCGTCGGCGAGGCCGAGGGCGAAGCCGTCGCCGTGGGCTTCGCGGTCCGGATGTGCCGCCCCCGGTGCCCGTCCCAGGACGGGTTCCTCCCGTCCGTCCGGTGTCCGTCCCAGGACGCCTTCCCCCCTTCCGTCCAGGGACCGCTGGACGTGGCAGTGAGGGCCTCGGATCCTCCGTCACCCATGCACGCCACGGCGGCCGACGGCACCGCCACCGCGCCCATCACCAGGACGGCGACGGCTATGGGCCGGCGGCGCGTCTTCCTGCGGTGCTTCCGGTGGTTGCTCATGCGGACCTCGTTCGGTCGACTCTCCTTGCGTCTCCGCCGGGCTCGGTTTCGCACAGACACTGCGCTTGACCTGCGGGGACGCCTTGCAGGGCCGTCATTGTTAAAAGCCGCGGGAGGGCACGGCAACGGGGGCTTCCACTACCTCGCCTAGTAGGCGAGGGCACCCTTGAATCCGGCCGTGGATTGTGCCGGGCCACCGCGCCGGACGCCGACGGCGCCTCACACTTCGTCACAAGGACGGCAGAGGCGGTCCGGCGGCTCGAGGCCGGTGACCCGGGCCGGTGACCCCGGCCGAGGTGCCGCGTATGCCTGCTTCCATATGCCAGATCCGCCTATATCAGCCACACGCCACGTACTATCGCGGCACGTTGATGGGGACCGGGCACGTGAGGGATGTCACTGAGTTTCCCCACAACCCCTTCGGTGCCCGGCGTGCGGGGGGGTGCGGTCAGGCGGCGGTGACCGTGCGCAGGAGCGCGTCGCGGCCGCCGGCGTAGATGCCGTGACGTCGTCGACCAGCGTGTCGCCGTCACCATCAACATGGACGTCGACACCGGCCTGACCTACGGATCACTCACCCACGCAGCCCTGGCCATGGAATGCGTGACCGGCATCGGCTGGACCTTCAGCCCACCCGCAGGCCCGGACATCCGCGCCATGGTCATCGCCGAGCTGTACCGGCACAACGTCAACGGCGAGCTCGTGTGGAAACTCCGCGCCATCGGCCAGGGCTGGGCGGACGGACTCGACGGACTCGCCCGAGCCCAGGGCATGAACGTCGAATAGTGGGCGTCTGAAGAGGACCAGCAGCGTGACGACGGCGGCCCGGTCGGGCGTGGCGCCGTCTGCGGCCAGCTCGAACAGGAAGGGCAGGCTGGCTGTCGTGGGCGGGTACACGCTGCCCTGGTGGTGGACCGCGCCGTAGAAGCGGTCGAGAGCCTTGCTGCGTTCCCCGGCGTCCGGGGAACGCAGCGCCCACAGCAGCGCCGGTACCTCCTCAGCCGAGCCGTACGCGTGCTCCATCGACGCCCAGTCGGTGTCATGAAGTCCGTCGAACATGATCAGAACCATGCCAGGCGGCACTGACAACAGGGCGTCCCAGGACGGGGCGACCGTACAACACCGTCGGCACGGGCCAGGACCAACGGAGCCAGGGGCCGCCTGCGTTGGATGCGAGGCACGGTCTCGCGGGCGTAACAGCACGTGCTTTCTTCGCACCGATGATCTATGGTCGCGCTGTTCATCGGGGAGGGAAGACGCATGGTGCGTGGGGGACGGGTCGCTGTGCTGTGCGCGTCCGCGGTGCTGATGCTGGCCGGGTGCGGGCAGCAGGCGGCGCAGGCCAAGCCTGCGTTCGAGAGTGCGGAGAAGCTGCCGGAGAAGCTCGCGAAGGACGGCACCACCATTCTCGTGGGCGATCCGGACGCGAGGATGACCGTGCACCTGTACGAGGATCCGCGCTGTCCGTACTGCGAGGAATTCGAGACGACCGGCGGTTCCCCGAAGCTTCGGGAGATGATGCTCGACCACCGGGCCAAGGCCGAGTACACACTGGCCTCCTTCTTGGACGACCGCCTGGGCGGCGGCGGGTCGAAGAAGGCGGTCAACGCCCTGCGTGCCGCGCTGGAGGAGGGCAGGTTCGTCGAGTACCACGAGGTGCTCTTCGCCAACCAGCCCGAGGAGAGCGTCGACGGCTACACCGACACATATCTGCTGGAACTGGCCGGCCACGTGGAGGGGCTCGGCGGACCGGAGTTCAGCGCGGCCGTGAAGAGCATGAAATACCGCTCCTTCGTGACCGCCTCCCAGAAGGCCTACGAGAAGGCCGGCGGAGCGAAGGAACCCGAGGGCCCCGGGACACCCACCGCCGTGATCAACAACAAGCGCATTCCCATGGAATACAACGGCCTGCTCCTCGACGGCCCTGCCTTCGAAGGCCTGCTCCAGCAGATCTCCGACAAGCCCTGGGACTGGGTGGCCACCTCCTTGTGAACAGGCGCGCCACCACCGGCGAGGCGCGGCTCCGGGCCCGCCGCATCGATCCTGCCCGCTGCGACTTCTCCCGAGTGGGCTTCAGCTCCGGAGAAGTCGAGCCGAGGCGAACGGACTCGGCGGTGAGCCCGCAATACCGCTGCCCGGTCCCCAGAAGCCAACGCCCCCTGCACCGCCCCCGGCTGGCACGGGGGCCCGCGACGAAATGAAGTGCTGGCCGAACAGGGTGGTGGCTATCGCTTGACGCGGCTGCGGATGGCGAGGACAGCGAGGCTCAGGAGTACCGGCTCAGTGAGCCGGGAGGTCACTTCTGCGTAGGTGCCGGTGGTGGTGAGGTCTGGTCGGAGGAGCGGAAGACGACGGAGTTCACCACGACCCGCAGCGACTTCTCCCACTGTGCGGAGCTCAGTCGGGCACAAAGTGAGCCGCTGGGGTTGGCCGGGGCTGGCTTGTCGATGGTCAGCGTGACGTCTGGGCCGGAAATCCGTCCGGTAGTGGCTGCCCCCGGCGTCTCGCTCGGCAACCCCACAGCATCATCACCAGCACCGTGGCTGTCATCGCCCCGAGCAACCCGCCCAGCGCGCGCGAGGCCCGCAGCCCATACCCGGAGAAGGGCTGCATGCGCCCTCCGGACACCCGCCCTCACCGAGCACAGCGCGAAGACCCGATTTCCTCGATACCTCGGTCGGTGAAGTACACCCTCAGGTACGCGATACACCGCGTCTCTTCACAGACGCGATGTATCGCAGGCTGGGAGAGTCAAGCCGAGCCGGCCCCGAGCAGGGAAGCGCGCCGTCGTCGCGCGCCACGTCGCTGATCTCGTCGCCACAGGAGGCGAGTTCGACGCGCCCGGTATCGGTGATCGAGTACACCGTGAGGCCGCCCTCTGCGGGCGGGGGCCGGGTATGACCTGGACGGACCCGGCACGTTCCTCGGGAGCGGGTTTTTTTGTTGCTCCCAACTGGGTTCTCACCTGTGCGCATGTGGCACGGAGCGGGGAGGGGGGCGAGGTCACCG
This sequence comes from Streptomyces sp. NPDC005141, assembly GCF_053599975.1. NCBI lineage: Bacteria > Bacillati > Actinomycetota > Actinomycetes > Kitasatosporales > Streptomycetaceae > Streptomyces > Streptomyces sp. NPDC005141. The sequence continues at coordinate 13,839 of NZ_JBSFYW010000095.1, forward strand.
TGGTGTACGAGACCGGGCCGGGACGCGGTACGTCCGCTGTCGCCGGTGAGGTGGCGACGGCTCTCCCGGAGCACGTCGAGCGTGCCGTACGGGGCAGCTGGCCGGCCCCGGACCTGGCGCTCGTGCGACTGCGCGAGCCCGTCGACCACGACTGCGCCTATGTCACCGAGCGTCCGGCCGCGTACTACGGGGAGGCGAGAGTCTTCTATTCCGGATGGTCCGTGTTGGGCGGGGAGCTGACGCGCCTGAACGGCACCTGCAGGGTGCAGGGCACCCTCGGCGGCTGGTCCGCGGACGAGCAGATCCGGCTGGGCGGCGATGTGCTGCCGCCGGGCGTCTCGGGCGGGCCGGTGGTCGATCCGGTGAGCGGTGCGGTCGTCGGCGTACTGAAGTCGCAAGCGGACCGGGGGCTCGGCGGTACGTCCACGGGCGTGGAGCAGTTGCGTTCCCTGACTGTGCCGGCGGGTGAGGTGCGGGCCGAGCACGACGACGTCTACCAGGCCGTCTTCCATGCCCATGACCGCCATCACCGGGACCGGCAGCGGCACCCCCAGCGGCACCCCGACAACGACGGCAGCACCTGGGCCGACATCCAGAACCAGCTGGGTGCCCGGCCGGGCCGCGATCCTCCACTCGGCCCCGCGCGGCTGGCGCGCGACCGACTCGGGGCGCTCGCGGCGCCCCTCACCGAGGCGTTCCGCGAGTGCGACGAACCCGGACAGCCCGCCGTACTCCATGTCGCACTGCCCCACCCCCCTGCTCGGACTGGACGTCGACACCTGGAAGTTGGGACCGGACGAGGCACCGCACGGCGCCCGCCGGCCCGTCGTCGTGCGCTGCGCCGACCCGGACCACCTGCCCGACGCGGACGATCCCTCACTACCCGGCGGAAGGCAGGTTCCCGCACACGAGGAGTACGACGGACGCGAGGGCCGAAGTCCTGGACTGCGAGGACAGGTTACGCATACCCGTGCCACCCATTGGGCCACTGCGCGACCTGTCGCACAGAACGGTTCCGGTGCTCTGCCGCTACGGCGACCAGCGCTTCGCAGACGACCCGGTGGCGCTCGTACGGATCGTGCACAGGGGCTTCAACGTCGCGGGCGCAGCAAAGCCCGAGACCTTCTGACCGACGGAACCGCCCTGTTCTACGACGATCCACGCCAGCCATTGCCCGGGACCGGGGGGACCTGTTGGAGGCGCCCCGCTTCCCGCCCACCGTGCCTCACACACTTCGGCCCGACGTTCTACGGTCAGAGGCCAGCCAGTTCACCCGCCACAGCCGCCGCAGCCGCCGCAGCAACGAGGAGCCCGATGTGCCGGAAATGAATCCCAGGACCGACGCGGACCACACACCCGGCGCACACGCCGCCGGCGAACGGCCCATTCGCCGGGACCCGGCGAACCCCACAACCGCATCAGCGCACTGCCGGACACGCCACCGCGGCATTTCAACGACGGACCGCAGGTCGAGCCCGCCACAGACAGCGCCACCGCCCAGCAGACGGAGGCAACACGTCGCCTACGAACTGGGCCTGGGCAATGTGCTTCGGTGGCCGATCGTCAGCCGGTCCACGCTCCAGGACGGGCTGTACCACTACGACGCGATCGCCCGGCTCCAGGACGTGCAGATCGCCGCACCCCAGGGCCCCGGCTCCGTCGAGGGCATCGGCAGCTACATCCGCCTCGGCCCCCTCGGTACCGCGCTGCTGCCCTCCGACACCCCGCGCGTGCTGCTCATCGACGAGCTGGACAAGAGCGACATCGACCTGCCGAACGATCTTCCCAACGTGCTGGAGGAGGGCGAGTTCGCGATCCCCGAGCTGGAGCGCGTCGCCGACCGGCTGCCCGGCGACGAGGCCCTCACGGACGACAGGGCCAAGGTGACGGCCGCCCGCCGAGCACCTCCTCACCCCCCGCACACCACCATGAACGACCTGCCACTCCCCCGGTTCCTAGGCCGCACGGGGAGCAGCAGGCCCACCAGGAAGTCCGCCCTACCAGGAGAGCTCCCGATGCCCGACCAGGATCCCACCCCAGCCACCCACACCACCGGCGACACCGAAAACAGGATCGTGTCCTTCCGATGGCCCGGCAAACCAACCCTCTCGACCGGCGCCTGCTTCACCTACGCCTTCACCCTCGGCGGCATACTCGCCACCGGCCGAATCACCGACCCGACACGGGCCTGGCAACTCGTCGTCCTCGCCGTCACATCCATGGCATGCGGCGCCACCCTCGCCATCACACAACACACCCACCGCCACTCAGCCGACAACTGAGACCTCAGTCGCACGGGCCGGTGCGGCGGCCGCCGGGCCGCCGCACAACGCGAGGTGGCCGAGCTGCCTCAGACCGCGTTTGAGATCTCGCATCTACGAGAGAATCGCCTGGTGACTGTATCCATCGACCGTGGTCGGTCCCTCGAGGAGCTTGAACGTGATCACTGGCCGCCACCCCCACCTGACGCCACCCGTCTCATTGCGACGGCGCATGCCCTGCGGAGCCGGCCGGTCGGGACTCTGACCGTTGAAGACCTGCGTCTGCTGATCGGGCAGGACATCGGGCTGGCGGTGCTTCTTCCGCTCGCGGTGGAGGTGCTTCGAGACAACCCGCTGGCCGAAGGCCACATGGGCGAAGGCGACCTGCTGCGCGCAGTCCTGACCAGGACCTCGGCGGTCTGGAGCGTTTATCCGGACCTTGCAAGGCAACTGACCTTCATCGTCGGCGGCCTCTCGGACCTCTCGCCAGACCTGCGAAGCGAGGTCGAGCGGTTCGTAGGTGCCGCCCAGAATTCCTGACGCGTTGCAGGTGCCTGGCGTTCTACTACGGGGCTGTCCACCGAAGACGCCGTGCTCCTCGCCGTTTGGCCGGGCAACCCCGGGTGATCCGGCGGACCATGATGCCGACCATCGCCCACCGGATCATGGTCTCGGACCGGGCGGGATCGGTCTCGTAGTCACGGGCAAGCCGCCGGTGCGCGGTCATCCAGGCGAACGTCCGCTCAACGGCCAGCGCTTGGGCTGGACCTGAAATCCTCGCTGGTTAGGCACTTTACGGACGATCTCCAGGTCGCGGTCGAGAATCGAAGCGCTCCAATCGACCAGCCATCGAGGGCGGTGAACTTCACCGGCAGGCGCTGGAGCAGACAGCGGCCGAGCTCGTGCCGGGTGGACTGCTCCGATCCCCCGCTTCGGCCAGCCTTTGGTGGGCGAAGCGCAGGAGCGGACGGCTTTCACGCCCCAGGCGCACCCGGAACTGTTCGCGGCGAGCAGTGAACCGGATCTCGACTGAGCGGGCTCTGTGCGGGTCAGTGCCAGTAGGAGGGGGTCGAATACGACGAAGGGGAGTCGTTCCAAAAAATGACCAGGACAATAGCGATGATCGCCAACGCGACGGCGATGACCAGGGCACACCCGATAGCACCGGGCAGGTTCTTCCTGCGCAGGCGCTGATCGAGCAGCTTGGCCTCGGAGGTGTCGTTTCGCCAGTGCGGCTGGAGCTCCGCTGTGCCGTCGGCGATCGCCCCGGCGACCCGGGTGACGTCCGCCGGGTGGTACGTGTGCCACTTGCTCTCGCCCCAAGTGCCGTGCGAGACACGGGAGTTATTGCGGACTCCGTTGGCATTCGCGGTGGCGTGCAGGCAGGTCGGCCGGATCGTCGGCCAGGCTCGGGCCAGCTTCCCCTCGGTCAACCAGGCGACGCGCTCCGGATCGGCTGCTGCCACGGACGCACCCTCTCTCTGCTCGCAAACAGTCTCTCCCCGTCCCGGTCGGACAGGCAACACCCGCTTCCCGTGACCGACTTGGCCCCTCGTGCTGCCACCATTGACTGAACGTCTAAGGGTGTCCCGCCAGTGGGCCATCGGATGCGGGAGCTCCGGGCTCCGGCGCTGATCTTGTGACGACAGCAGCCAGCGAGCATTTCAGCGGTGCCGGCCCGCGAGAGGCAGTCATGGAACACGCAGGCCGGCGCAAGGTGCTCTACACCCCCGATATCCATCCCAGCGGCAAGGCCGCGGCCGGTCATTGTGATGGCCCACGGCCTGGGCGGGGTGAAGGAGATGCGACTCGACGCCTTCGCCGACCGGTTCACCGCCGTCGGCTACGCCTGCCTGGTCTTCGACTACCGGCACTTCGGGGCCAGCACCGGTGCGCCGCGCCAACTGCTCGACATCGGCCGCCCGCTCGAGGACTGGCAGGCCGCCGTCGCCTATGCCCGAACCCTGGACGGCGTTGACCCGGAACGCGTGGTGGTGTGGGGTACGTCGTTCGGCGGAGGCCACGCGATCACCACCGTCGCACAGGATGAGCGGATCGCGGCTGCGATCGCGCAGTGCCCGTTCACCGACGGTCTCGCGTCCTCGCTCGCGGTCCCCCCGCTGACCTCCGTCAAGGTCACGGCCCGCGCCCTGCGCGACCTCGTGGCGGCCCGTGCGGGACGTGAACCGCTGATGGTGCCGACTTACGGCCCTCCGGGGTCGACCGCGTTGATGACGGCGCCGGACTGCGAGCCGGGAGCGCTGGCCCTGCTCCCCGAGGGCAACCACACTCCCAAGGATGTCGCGGCGCGGTTCGGGCTCCAGATCATCCGCCACTTTCCCGGACGCCAGGCCCGCAACGTGCGCTGCCCGATCCTGTTCGCGATCTGCGAGAAGGACACGGTCACCCCGGCGAAGCAGACCCAGAAGTACGCCGCACGGGCGCCGCGCGGCGAGGTCAGGCTCTACTCGGCCGGCCACTTCGACATCTACGTCGGCGATTGGTTCGAGCGCAATGTCAGGGACCAACTCGCCTTCCTTGCGCGCCACGTCCCCGTCGGCTGAGTAACCCCACGACCCGCCCTTGACCCGCCCTTCCCTGGAGTTCCCATGCCTCGCTACGACCTCACCGAACGCACCGTCGTCATCACCGGCTCCACCGGCGGCCTGGGCAGCGCCCTCGCACGCGCGCTGCGCGATCGCGGCGCAAACCTCGCGCTGCTCGACCTCGACGGCGACCGCGCCCAAGAGCAAGCCACGAACCTCGGCCCCGACGTCGCCCGCGGCTGGGCGGCCGACGTCCGCGACCTCGACAGCCTCCGCACGGCGATCGATGGCGCCGCCGAGCACTTCGGCCGCATCGACGTGGCCATCGCCAACGCCGGCGTCGGATCGGTGGCCCCTCTGGAGACCCTCGACCCCGAGGTCTTCGACCGGGTCATCGACATCAACCTCAACGGCGTGTGGCGCACGTTCCGTGCCGCACTCCCTCACGTCATGGAGCAGCGCGGCTATCTGCTCGCCGTCTCATCCATGGCGGCCTTCGTCCACTCCCCGCTCAACGGCCCCTATGTGGCCAGCAAAGCCGGGGTATGGGCACTGTGCGACGCCACCCGGCTCGAGCTGCGCCACCACGGTGTCAGGGTCGGCAGCGTCCACCCCACGTTCTTCAAGACCCCGATGATGGACGACGTCCACGCCGACGCGGCTGGCAACACCCTCTGGGGTGGCAACCGGAAGGGCCTGTGGAAGATGACTCCGCTCGACGACGTCGTAGAAGCCACCGTCGCCGGCATCGAACACCGCGCCGACATGATCGTCGTCCCCAAGAGCAACGCTCTGTTCGCGCGTGTCCCTGGCCTGGTCCGCCCCCTCGTCGACCGCCTCGGGTTCCGTGGCACGACCATCCCCGACGCCATCGACCAGGCATCGCCCACCGGCTGGATCACCCACCGCTGAAACCATCGCAGACAGCGCCCGTCGCTGCATGTGCTTGACCTGCCGGGGATCAGACCGAGGAACGTTGGCGTCACCGACCAGCTCGCGTTCCTGGCTCGGCACATCCCGGCTACCTGAACGCCGCTGCGGCCGGGCGGTCGCGACTCGGCCGAACCCGGCCAGACGACACCGTCCGATGTCGATACCCGAGCAGCGCCGTACCCGTAGCACCCGACACCGCAGCAGGAGAAACCATGACCCGATATGACCTCGAGGGCAAGACCGTCATCGTCACTGGCGGCATCGGCGCCGCAAGCGCCCGCCAGCTCGTCCGAAAGGGCGCCAAGGTCACCCTCGTCGATCTCTCGGCGGATGCGGTCGGCGACCTGGCCGCACAGCCGCCCGTCGGCAGCGCCCTTCCCTTTGTCGCCGACGTGACCGACGTGGACCAGATGACCGCCGCTGTCGAGGCCACAGTCAGCGAGTTCGGCCGCCTCGACGTGATCGTCGCCAACGCCGGCATCGCCAACGATCCGCCGGTCACGCTCGCCACCGCCTGACCTCGCCGCCTACGAGAAGGTCATCGAAGTCGACCAGCCCAACCACCCAATGGGCGCCGGAGGCTGTAAGGGCTCCTTCAGCCGAGTTGTCCGAAGGCGAACTCGATCCAGTTGGAGAACTCGCAAGCCAGGTGCCAGCGGTGCTCGGCGATCATGCGAGGCGCGATCACGCGGGGGAATTCGACGCAGAGGCGGGCGTGGAAGCCGCCGGGTTCGTCGTTGAACTGATGGCGAACTCCCCCGACGGGCAGGCCCGTCTCGGAGAAGGCGACGCCCGCGGCCTGGACGGCGAAGCCGGTGTCCCGTGGCGTGACCAACGACGACGTGTTCTCGTAGTCGACAAAGAACCTGCTGGCCATGGGGCTGCCCCCGGTGGTCTCGATGACCTCCTGCCGTCCGTCGGGGGCGGTCAGGATGAGGAAGTGGTCCGGATTGGCGGCCACCATGCTGCGCGTGCAGTCCCCGCGTTCGGCATCGTCGAACCACTGCTTGAACTCCGCCGCGCTGCCGCCGATGACGTGCAGGTCGCACACGCTCAGGGCCCGCCGCCCCTTCGACAGACGCGTCGTGGCCCGCATGGTCATGTCGGCGAGGCCGAGGTCGCGCGACAAGCGCCGCCGGATCTCCTCCGGGCTCATGGAGAGCTTCCTGTCGGCGAAGGCGAGGCGCTGCCGCGAGAGGTCGCCGATCGGTACGTCCAACCCGATCTTCGCGGCAGCCTTGGGAAGACGTTTCGCCTCCCAGGCGAGAACAGCGTCTCGGCTCACCTCACGGCCGTCGATCACTGCTCGAACCGAGATCTGGTCACTCACCGTCAGTCTTCTTTCAGATCAGGGGCGTGGGGACGCCGTGGTCGAGTTACGGGGCCGCACGGGGGGTACAGGGCTGTCATCAGACACCCGGTTGGGCAGCGATGCCACCGCGGGGCTCGACGACCGGATCCGCCGCGTGTCCACCGGTGTGAGGCAACAGCAGGGCGACCAGCGCGGCGAGAGCGAAGAAGACGGCGCACACCATGAGTCCGCCGCTGAACCCGATCGAACCCGCCAGCCTGGCGAGGCCGAAGGGCGCGAACGCGGACACCCCACGGCCGATGTTGAAGCAGAACCCCGCACCCATGGCCCGTGCCCTGGTCGAGAACAGCTCACCGAGATAGGACCCGAACAGGCCGAAGAAGGCCGTGAAGGCGCCGAACAGCGGACCGAGCCACAGGAGGGGCGCCTGGTGCGTGGTGAGGGCGTAGACGGGCATCGTGACCGCCACCCCGAGGAGGGTGAGAACGATCGTCCGACGTCGGCCGATCCGGTCCGCGAGCATCCCGAAGCCGTTGTAGCCCAGGAACATTCCCAGGTTCAGAATCGTCACGAACAGGGACACCGACCCTGAGGGCAGACCGCGTTCGTCGTGGAGGTAGGTCGGCAGCCAGGTCGTCGCGCCCCAGTATCCGGTCAGAGGAAGTGCCGCCATGAGGGTGCCCAGCAGCGTCGTACGGCGCAGCGATCCTGTCAGCACGTCACCCACCGAGACGACGTCGGTCGCGTGCGCGGTCTTCTGCGCCGCCCAGCCCGCCGACTCCCGGAAACATCCGAGGACGACGGCGACGGGAGCGATCACGGCCGTGCCGGCGATGAGGAACATCGTCCGCCAGTCCGGGAGGAACCACCCTGAGATGGCGGCGGCGAGCGCGCCTCCGGCCGGGAAGGCGCTGATCACGAAAGCCGCGGCGCGGCCACGGCTCTCGGCCGGCCAGGTCTCGACCACGTAGGCCGACACGACGCTCCACACGCCGCCGAGCCCGATCCCGGCGAGGAACCGCAGGATCAGGAAGACGGTGAAGTCCGGTACGGCGGCCAGAGCGGCGGTGAACGCCCTGATCGCATCGCTGATCACCTTCGGCCGCTGCCGGCCTGGCGTGAAGCGAGCATGCGAGACCGACCAGGCCCCCGACAAGGCCGTATAAGAGGTCGTTTCACTTGGCGAGTCGGCGGTGATTGATGAGGCTGGTGGCAATGGCGGTGAAGGCCAGGAAGTGTTCGGGCTTGCGTTCGTAGCGTCGGTGGAGCCGACGGCATCCGCCGAGCCAGGACATGGTGCGCTCGACCACCCAGCGGTGTCGGCCCAGGCGCTG
>NZ_JBSFYW010000096.1:0-22140 GCF_053599975.1 Streptomyces sp. NPDC005141
GACCCCCACGAGGACGACGTGACTCAAACTTTCTCTACTGGTTCAAGCCCCACCCTTCGGGCGGCGGCGGGAGAGACGGCGAGACAGACCTTCGGCCGCAGGGCCACCCTGCGGCCGTCGACCGCGCGGTGGGATGTGGATCCGGGTGAGCAGGTTCAGGCGCTGCGCCGCGGTTTCCGCGCTGTCGTCTTCTTGGCTGCCTTCTTGGCGGGCTGCTTCTTTGCCGTCTTCGTGGCGGTTGTCTTTTTGGCTGTGGTCTTCTTCTTGGGCATGTCGTGGACGGTGGCGTCCTCGCCTCGGGACTTGCGGGCCTTGGCCACGGACTCCTTGAGTGCGGCCATCAGGTCGACGACCTGTCCAGGCGCCTCGGGCTCCTCGGCCGTGGGCGGTTCGCGGTTCTCCCGCTTCGCATCGATGAGCCGCTCCACCGCCTGCGTGTACCGGTCGGTGAACTCCTCGCCTTCCAGGTCGTCGCGGGTCAGCCGGTCGATGAGCTGCTCGGCCTGGGCGATCTCGTCGTCGGTGAGTTCCACTTCTTCCGGTTTCAGCTGGGACGGGTCGCGGATCTCGTCGGCCCAGCGCATCGCGTGCAGGACGATGACGTTGTCGCGGACCCGGAGCAGGCCCAGTCGCTCACGGCCGCTCCAGGCGTACTTCGCGACGGCCACCTTCGAGGACCGCTGCAGGGCCTGCCTCAGGAGGGTGTAGGGCTTGGCCGCCACCTGACCGTCGGGCTGGAGGTAGTAGCCCTCGCCGATCTGGATCGGGTCGATGGAGTCCACGGGCACGAACGCCTCGATCTCGATGGCTTTCGCTGTGGGCAGCGGTATCTCCCGCAGTTCCTCGTCGAGAACCGGGATGATCGTGTCCTTGCCCCACTGGTAACCCTTGCCGATTTCCGACTGGGCCACCTCACGGTCTTCGATCTCGCAGATCTTGCGGTTCCGTACCCGGCCCATGTCCTCCAGGTGGACCTGGTGGAAGTGGATGGAGTGGTCCTCCTTGGCGCTGACCACGTGGATCGGGACCGTGACCAGGCCGAAGGAGATGGCGCCGGACCAGACGGTTCGGGGCATGGGAGACCTCCGCGACAAGCCCCGAGGCCTTCAGCCTAGAAGTAGTCGCAGGTCAAAGCGCGGCGAGGCCTCGCCGCGCTACGGGGAGAGAGGTCGGCGGGAACCCCGAGCCGTTCGACGGCGGGCCCGCCGGCTCCCCGGCCGGTCGTTGATCCCCGTGGTTGGGCAGGTGAGGTGCACAGATGGCTGTCGGGCTCGCAGTGACTGTTGACGCGCACGCCCGAGGGGGAGCCGACGGGCTTCGTCGTGTGGGGCAAGGCGCGGCCGTCTGTCGACGGTGGAGCAGTTGCCGAGATGCGCCAGCCCGGCTGTTGGGCCGTTCCGCATCAAATGCTTGTCGGGCGGGTGTTGGTGAAGCGGACGTTGGAGCCCCGGTTCTCTTGGACGGGGGTCAGGCACCACTGGCAGAGGGGCATGCCGCCGTTGCCGTATTTGTGGGTGTGCCGCTGACAGCCGGAACACGGGCCGACCAGGCTGGTGGGGCAGGTGAAGGTGGAGGGGTCCGGTTCGCTGATCGGCGGTGGGGGAGCGCTGGTCATCAGAGCGTCCTGTTCATAGTGATTTATGAATCAAGCACCGCGAACGCAGAAGGTGCAGGGTGCCGGTCGGTGCATTGCGGTGGAGAGGGCCGGGCCGGCGGATAAGTCGAGGATCTCCAGCGCGGTGTCCGGCTGGCAGTGACCGCAGGCACGTACACCCGCAGTGAGGAGCCGGCGCGCTTCGTCACGCGGGACGGGGCGCCGGCGTTTGCCCGCGGCGTAGCAGCCGCCCACATGCACCTCGATGGGCGGACGGCCGTTGCCGATGCCGAGCTCGACGACCCAATCCGGCTCCTCGGGCCGGTTCCTGCGGCCCTGTTCCCGTTCGGCCTCCCGCTCCTGAAGAGCGGAGATCTTGGCGTCGATGCGCTGCAGCCACATGGCGTGCCACACCCGCAGGGTGAGCAGTCGCGCCAGGTCAGGCGGCAGGTCGTCGAACATAGTTCCGATTCTAGATCCATGAGCCATTCTGCTCGCCATCTCGCGTGTTCGAATTCTAGTTCGATAATGTGGGTGGAGGAGGTGGGTGCTGTGGAGACAGGGACTGAAGTACGGCGGGTGGCGAGCGTGATGCATGTGCGCTGCCCGGACCGGCTGGGGGAGGACGCCTACCGGCAGGTCCTCGAGCAGATGGCGGAGCTGTCCCCGGTCGTCCAGGCGCTGCCCCCGACGGCCGCCCTGGCGGAGCTCAGGGGAGCGCTGCGCTACCACGGCATGGACGCCGCCCGGCTGGGGGAGATGCTGCGGGTACGGACCATCTCCCGGCTGGGCGTCGACATCCGTGTCGGGATCGGCCCGTCCATCACCGTTGCGGCCACCGCCTCCGGCCAGATCACCGAGTCGGGCGGCGTCCTTGCCGTCACTCCCGACCGGGTGGCGGACTGGCTCGGACCGCTACCGGTCGAGGCCCTGCATGGTATCGGCCCCCGCCAGGCCCAAGCCCTGCACGACTACGGCGTCCACCGCATCGGTCTGCTCGCCGCGATCCCGCCCGCCACCGTCCATCGCCTCCTGGGCGGCCGGGCAGGACGACAGGCCGCCGACCGGGCCCGCGGCATCGACCCCCGACCCGTCGTCCCACGCACCCTGCCCGCCACGGCAAGCGTCAGCCGCGCCTTTCCCCGGCACACCCTGGACGGTGCCGCGGTCCGCGCGGCCCTGCTCGACGTGGTCGTCACCCTTGCCCTGCAGCTGCGCCGCCGCGACCAGGTGGCCCGCGGCCTCACCCTGACCCTGCGCTTCGCCGGCGGCACCACGTGGGAGAAGACCCGCCGTCTCGCCGAGGCCTCCGCGCACGACGACGACCTGCGCACGATGGCGTACCGGCTGATCGACGCGGCAGGACTCCAGCGCGGCCGGATTACCCAGATCACCCTGAAAGGAGAAGACCTCCTTGCCGCCGACCAGGTAGCCGAGCAGATCAGCCTCGACCAGGCACGCGAAGCCCGCCTCCTCGCCGAAGAAGTCAGCGACCGCATCCGCGCCAAGTTCGGACCCGACGCGATCCGCCCCGCCACCACCCTCCTGCGCGTCTCCTGACCCTCGGATTCACCGCGTAGGAGACCCGCGCTGCCCGATCCCGGGGCTGTTGCATGCCGGATCCAGTGCTCGCGGTCAGCAGGTGACGCCTCCTTGGTGCCGGCCGAGCACGTCAACGCCCGATCCGGGTTCGCGGCCTCTGCCCGCCGAGCAGGTCGAGCCGGATGGGTCGCTGCGGGAGCTCCGCATGACGGCGACCGTGACCGGAAAGGCCGACGGAATCTTGGACCGAGCGTCGGTGGGAACGGGGCGGTGCCAAGGCGGGGCGACACCGAGATCTGCTGAGACACAGCCGTATCCGCAACCGCCGGGCCTGGCCCTCTCGTTGGGGACCGGGCATGGAATGCCGTTACTTGAGCCTCAGCGACTATTAGCAATCCGGGTATTTCGGCCCGGATGGTCCGTCACGTCATCGAAGCCGGGGGCTTGGGGTTTGAGTACGGTCTCTCGTTTCCGTCTGCCGCTGGTGCGGCAGGGTTGCGCCGCCTGCCCGCCCCGTCCCCGCCGTGGGGCGGGGACGGTGGTGCGGGTCTTGTGGTCGGCTCCACGAGGCTTCGACACCTTGGTGGTGTCTTGGTCTCCGGCCAAGGCCATCCCTTGGGCGGCATCACGGAGCCGCACTCTCCCAGCCGGGTTGCAAGCCATCAGCAGAACCGCGTACGACCAGCGCGGGGCCGGAGGTTCTCGGCCCAGCCGTCCAGCTGCGCGCCGTAGTGGAGCTCGCTCCGTCAGCGGTGCATTGAGTGCTCTTCGCGGCCACGGGGCACCAGCCCCCACTACCCCACAGGAAGTATTACTTAGAGCGCCAATAGTTATTAACTTGCCTCTACAAGTGGTTACTTACTGTTATGGTGGTGACGAGTTTGGAGGGTGAGGCAGTGGCACAGGTGCCTGAAAGTGAGCACGCTCGGGCCGTCAGGAATGTGACCGAGGCCCGCGAGGAGCTGCACGCTCTGGTGAAACTGACTGAGGGCTCAGACGGCCGGTCGACAGTGATCGACAATCGTGGCGTGCGTGCCCTGCTGGCGCCACTTGACCGGTTTCCTGCGGCTCGGCACCCGGACGGCAACGGGCTGCCCGCGCATCCCCTTGGTTCGGCGCAGAGGGACCTCGGTGATCTCGTTGCGCTGGCTGCGCAGGGACGGCCTCAGGTGCTGAAGCGCTACAAGACCCCGGTTGCGGTCCTGTTGCCTGTCGACGGGCCGATCGGCGGCTCTCCATCCGACTCGGCCGCGCAGGACGCGGCATCCGCAGGAGGTGCGGTGAACAGCCAGTCCAGTCCCGGCCGTGAGCGCGGACGCCGGCTCGCCACCCTCGGCGACGCCATCGGCGAGGTCCTCTCCTGCGGACCCGCCCCCGGCCTCTCCTTCGGCCTGGCGGGCTTGGACGAGGCGACCGGTGGCCTGCAGCCGGGCCGTCTGGTCCTGGTTGCGGCCGAGCCCCAGGTGGGCGGCAGCCTGATCGGTCTCGCGGCGGCCCGGCACACCGCGCTCGTCCGCAACGGGCGTGTCCTGTACGCGGCATCAGGCCCCAACAGCGCCGACATCACCCGCCGCATCATCGCCGCAGAAGCCGACGGCGACTACGCCCGCCTCAAGACCGGCGTCCTCACCCCCCACGAGCAGGAAGTCGTCGAACGACTCCGCCACGCCCCGCTGCTCATCGACGACGGCAGCGACCTGACCGCGGAAGCCATCGCAGACACGGCTCCGCTCACCGACGACCTGGCGTTGGTGGTCGTGGACCGGCTGCAGCGGGCCCGCAACCCGCACCTGCCCCTGTCCGGCGAACACCTTCCAGAAGCAAGCCAGATCCTGCGCGAACTGGCCCGCACCCAGCACGTACCGGTCCTCGCGGTCCTGGACACCGACGACCCCGCCATCGTGAACCTGCTGGATGCCGACGTCATCCTCACCCTCACCACGGCCCCCGGCCAACCGATCACGACCGTGACCATCGCCGAACGCGACCTGGGCATCATCGGCAGCACCACCCTGCGCCCCGACCTCGCCCACGCCCGCTTCCTCGACACCACCCCCGCACCCGCTGCGCCCGCCACCGGCACTCCCGCGGCCGCCGACACTGTCCCGGACCTGATGGGCACCGCCGCCGACCGTGAACTCGCCGACGCCGCCCTCCCCTTCACCTCCGGTGCCATCAAGACACTGCCCGCGGAGGCGACCCGTCTGCTCGCGGCCCTGCGCACCGCGCTCGCAGGCGGCCAGGTGAAGGACCTCGACGAACTCCGCGCCCCCCTGCAGGCCATGGCCACCGCCGAACTGCACCTGCCCGACAGTGCCGTGGGCCACCGTCTGGCCGCCGCGCTGCATGCCTACAACACACCTGCCCCCACCGACAGCACCGGGCAGCCGGACGCTCCCACCGCCCGGCCCGCCGCGGACGACGGCACCGCCTCGGACGATGCCCGACGAGATGACGATGACGGCCTGGTCCCCGGTGACGAGGAGGACGAGCCGGAGGGAGCGGTCTTCCCCGCCCTGAGGATCCTCAAGGACGCGGTAAGCCGGTCGAAGATGCACCCGATCCCCGTCATCCGCTCCGAGGAACGGGAAGACGGACCCTGGCCGTTGATCAGTGAGGACATGGCGGGCGAGCCCAGCTGGGTCCACCCCGACGTCACCAGCAGTCGCGTCGCGCACATCCGCGACAACGGCAAGCGCGTCCGCCGTGACCAGCTCGATGTCCCCGCGTCCTTCGGCGACGGCGTGATGTGCCTGATCGACCGCAACGGCAGCTACCCCTCCGCCTGCTCGGCCGTCCCGCTCGCCCCGAACAAGCTCCTGCACACCGGCCCCCTGACCGCGTTCGACAGGACCCAGGCCGGCATCTACCTCATCGACATCCCGGAATGGAACTTCCCGGGCATGCCCCACCCCCTCGGCCGGCTCGTCGACCGGCCCGACGACCAGGGCCGCGTGTGGGTCACCACCCCCCACATCAAGCAGCTCGAACGCCTCCACCGCGACGGCCACCTCACCGCACCCGTGACCATCCACGACTCCTGGACCGGCAAGGCCAACGAGTCCCTGTTCAAGCCGTTCTACGCCGCGGCCCGCGAAGCCCGCACCGAGCTCGTCCAAGTGGGCGGGGAGCCGTACAAGAACTACAAGACCCGCCTGTCGATCGCGCTGCGTCTGTTGTGGCCCAAGCGTCCGGATCAGCGGTCGCCGTTCTGGCGGCCGGACTGGCGCATGAGCATGGTCGCCGAAGCATCCGTCCGCCACTGGACGGTGGCCTTCAAGGCCGTCCAGGAGGGCCACACGCTCATCGCCCTGCGCAACGTCGACGCTGCGATCTTCTGGACCCCCCAGGACACCCCGCCCGGCACGTACCGGATCGGGACGGGGTTCGGCGAAGTGAAGGCCAAGTTCATCCAGCGCGGCGAGTTCATTCCCGTAGGTGACGACTGATGGCCGGCCCCACAGGCCGCGGGGAATCCCTCGGCGCCGCCCTGGGCGACCTCCTGCGCACCCGGGTCACCCCGCGCCACCGGCTGTCCTCCTACAGCGCCAAACACTGGCACGCCCAGCTCAGCCAACTCACCGGGACCAGACGCGGCTACGAGGCCCTGGAGACCGCCGGCCTCGCTGTCCAACCAGACACCCTGTTCAAGTGGCTGTCGGATCCCGAGTACAACGTCCGCCGCAGCTACCGCGACCTCATCCACACCGCGTACGAGAACGTCGCCATCGTCCCCGCCGAACCCATCCCCGACCAGGTGAAGAACGGCCAGTTCGAGATCAGCGGCAAGGTCAGGACCGGCAACGACGAACGCGAACGTGGCACCCGCCGCGCTGCCCCTCTGCGGATCGACGGGAGTCGCGGCGACTGGAGCGACATCGAGGCGTTGTGGCTGGCCGGCGACCTGCGTGATGACGATTTCGAGGACCGCTTCATCGACGACGTCATCGTCGCCGACATCGGCGAAGGCACCGACGGCTGGGAGTTCAGCGGAAGCTCGTACTCAGTGGAGCTCAGGTGACATCCCTGTCCGGCGGCAAGTCATCACGCCGAGATCCTCACGGCGCCCGCTCCGCGAGCGCCAGAAGCGCGGACGGACGCGTTACGGCTGTCCGGCGCGCGGTCGCCGCTTAGCCCGATTCAAGATCAGCAGGCTGCCGAAAATGACGACCATGAGAGCCGGGTAGACGGCGTGGCCTGCAGAGCCTTGGACTATTCGCCAGACCATCAGGCCGGCGCACAAGCACAGCATCGGCCAGCACATCCAGGAGACCCAGCGGGCACCCGGCCTGGTCCAGGCCGGCGGATCATGCATTCCCGGTGATCGAGTCACGGGTAACACCTCCCGGCGTACCGGTGCCCGCATTCACGGTGGACAAGCCGCGATTTGGACGCTTCCCGCAGGTACTCGTACTGAACAGCGGCAACACGCCGTCACGACACCCGCCTTCGAGCGCGCCCCATCAGAACGTGCACAAGGATGCGATGTACGTCATCCGGGAGAGCGAGACCATCTGGATCGCTCTGAGGCCATGAGCTGCATCCACGGCGACGTCGGCCTGCGCAAAACCCTCGCCGTCAACACCAACCTGCGCGACCTCGCCCCGCGGAACACGGTCTGGCTCGAATGCCGCAAGGGAGCCACCCTCACCAGCCTGTGCGCGACGCTGTTCCGCGCACTGGACCTGCCCGGCGAAGTTCCCGCCGCTCTCCGCGAGAGTGCACCCATCCGGCCCGCCCTCCTGGTTCTGGGCGGCTTCCCCGGCGAGGGGGAGGGCCAGCGCCCACCCTGGCCAGCCGTCTGGGCATCACCAACGACGTGTACTTCGCCGGATGACGCCCGCACAGTGACCTACCGGTAGTTCGTTAAATCCGGCGGTGGCGTGGGTTGACGGCAGGTCGGGGTGGTCGTAGTCCGGTGGTAGGAGTCAACTGCCTTGCTGGGGGCTGAAGATGACTGCTCGCCGTCCGTGTCCGCCCGCGCCGGGACCGTTGGAGGAGTACGACCCCGAGCGGTCGCGACCGTGATCGACTCCCAGTCGGTGAAGGCCGCCGAAACCGTTGGCAAGGACTCCCGCGGTTACGGCGCAGGCAAAAGATCACGCGCCGATCGCTCGACTGGGCACACAAGACCACCACCGAGCTTGCCGACACCTTCGGCGTCATCGGGGTGGAAGACCTGGCCATCGCCAACATGGTCAAGTCCGCCAAGGGCACCGTGGAAGCCCCCGGTACCAACGTCCGGCAGATAGCCGGGCTGAACAGGTCGATCAGCGGTGAGGCATGGGGCCGAACGGTCACCCTGCTGGAATACAAGCTGACCGACCGGGGCGGCCGCCCGGGCAAGGTCCCCGCCCCGAACACATCCCGGCGCTGCTCCGCCTGCGGGTTCACCCCCGGCAGCCGCGAAAGCCAGGCCCGATTCGTCTGCAAGGCAGACGACTGCGGATACGAGGCGAACGCGGACACCAACGCCGCCCGCAACATCGAACACATCGCAGAACATGAGGTGTCAGGACGTGGAGACCTCGGGGTTACCCGCTCTTAGAAGCGTCAACCACCCACCCCGCCGCACTGTGACACGGATGGGATTCTGCCCCCTTCAGGGGGCGGAGGATGTCAAAGGAGCAGCAAGAGGGTGCGATCGCCGCATCACACTGCCCGGTATGACCGGCGAAATCATCGTGGTCGAGAAAGTCTGACTGGAGAGGCAGTCGAACCTCCTTCCGTACCCGTCTTTACGGGGGAACGAGGGAGGGCGCATTGAACGCCGACGAGGAACGCCAGTTCCGCGAGTTCGTGGCGGCGCGGTCGAGAGCGCTGCTGCACACGGCCTATCTACTCACCGGGGACTGGGAGCAGGGCCGTGACCTGCTTCAGAGCGCGCTTGCCTCCACCGCTCGGCGTTGGTCGCATCTGCGTGACCGGCAGCAGCCGGAGGTCTACGTACGCCGGGCGCTCTACCACGCCCAGGTGGACCGCTTCCGCCTGCTCAGCTGGGGACGGGAGACGGTCACCGACACCCCGCCGGACCAGCCGTCCGCGCATGACGCCGACTGGGCCGACACCGTGGTCCAGCGGCAGGACATCATGACCGCGCTGCGGCGGCTCCCCAAGCGGCAGCGCGCGGTGATCGTGCTGCGCTACTTCGAGGATCGGCCGGACGCCGAGATCGCCGCGATTCTGGGCGTCGCCCAGGGGACCGTCCGCAGCCAGACCCACAAGGCCCTCCTCTCTCTCCGCACCACCTTGGCCGAGGCAGGGCCGTCGGCTGTCGCCTCTTCCACTGCCTCCGGAAGGGGCGTCGTCGCATGAACGACTCGACCGAACACCCGCTGCACGAAACGTTGCTGCACGATGCCTTGCACACCCATGTCCGCGAGAGCGGTGGTGATGCTGCCGGTCCCTATCTGGTCGGCCTGGCCGATGGCGCATTGCAAGTCGCCCGGCGACGGCAGCGGCTGGCCCGCGCCGGGGTCGGCATCGCCGCCGCCGCTGTGGTTGCCACTGCCTGGGTGGCCGTCGCGGACGGTGCGACCCAGCACGGGCACGAAGTTCAGCCCGCCGTAGGAGGTACTGGGAACACCGAGGAGGTGGCCCTGATGTCCATCCTGCCGGTCACCTCGTCCTCGGAGCACGCCTGCGCCCATGGCAGCGGCGGCTACACCGTGCAGGCGAGCGCCAGCCACCCGGCGTTCTGCATCCGCACCGACCGGGCCAGGGGCATGACCGACGTCCGTGTCGCCTCCGCGAAGGCCGGCAAAAGCACCATCGACGGCGCCTGGAACGTCGAGGTGACCCTCGGCTCCGCCGACCGGACCCGGTTCGCCGCCCTCACCGGCTCCCTCGCCACGGCCCCGTTCCCGCGCAACGAATTCGCCATCGTCATCGACGGCAAGCTCTGGGACACCCCCGCCGTGACCTCCTCCATCACCGGCGGCCGCCTCGAGATCGTCGGGGGCGCCGTCAGGGACCTCACCAGCGTCACCGCCCACGACCTCGCCCGCCGACTGGATACCGGCCGCGAGAAGTGACTGCTCCCCCGGATAACTCCGGGGGCTTCTTCTGTCGGTGGCTAGGCCACGTCGGGAAGGGCCAGCCCGGCCCTGACAGCGACGTTGAGTGCGCCGACTGTGTCGGCGTTGGCGGTGTGCCCGCACTTCACGCACTCGAACTTCTCCTGTGTGGCGCGGTTCTCGCCGGACACGTGCCCGCACGGGGGGCAGGTGCGGGAGGTGTTGCGCGGGTCCAGGGGAACCAGCATGCGACCGGCGCTTTCAGCCTTGTACAGCGATCAACGCTGCCTTCTGGCACAGACGGAGGTCGCCGCATCCACGCCGACCCGCTCATCCGCGACGCGGACAACCTGGCCGGGGAAGGCGGCCGCCGTCTACCGGTGGCTGTCAGGGGGACAGCACTAGCGATAACGCGGGGAATGATCAGATTGTGAAATGGCTCGATCGCCTTGAAGTACAAGCGTCCGGCTGGGCGGTGGAACCGAACGACCGTCGTGCACACGCCTTCCCGCCCTCCACGTGCAGGTCCTCGCCGATCCCTCGGCCAGCTGTTGTGGGCCTCACTCGCCGGTCGTCGCCACGTACACCCTGCCAGTCAGGGCCCGGGCTTCGGGCCGTGCCCCGTCCACCCGGACGCTCCTGGTGACGTCTGATCGCAGTCGTCAACCCGTACGCGAAGCCCTACGATTCGGGTACTTGCGTACGGGTTCTGATGTCTTGGCGTCCAGGAATGCTGGAACCTGCGCGCCTGGGTATGCGGCCTGGCCAAGGTCGATCGGGGCGCTGAGGTGCGTCAGGCTTCCTGCAGCGTAGGGACAGGGAGTTCGCCCGAGCCTCGGACGATCAGGTGGGTGGGGACGGTGATGGTTCGGGCTCGGGAGCGGTCCCCGTCCAGTCGGGTCAGCGCGGTGGTCGCTGCCGTTCTGCCGAGTTCTTCCGCGTCCTGGGCGACGACGGTCAGGGCCGGCTCGAGTGCCTCGGCGAGTGCCACGTCGTCGAAGGCGACGACGGCGACGTCCTTGCGCTTGCTGCGGGCCAGTTCGGCGATTATGCCCAGCGCCATGATGTTGTTGCCGGCGAACAGGGCGGTGGGGGGATCGGCCAGGCTGAGGAGGTGGGTGGTCGCGGTCTCGGCTCCTTGCTGGTCGTGGGCGTTGGTGACGAGTGAGCGGTCGTAGGGGATGTCGGCTTCCTGCAGCGCCGAGCGGTAGCCGGCCAGACGTTCACGGCGGGTGTACAGCTTCAGGGGCAGGTCGCCGACGAAGCCGATGCGCCGGTGTCCGTGGGCGATGAGGTGGGTGACGCCGTCGTGGGCTCCGGCACGGCTGGAGCTGACGATGCTGTCCGTGGCGAGGCCGACTCCGGGTCGGTCGAGGAAGATCACGGGTAGTCCCGTTGCGCGGTGGGACTTGAGGTGGGAGTGGTCGGCGCCGACGGACGGAACGACGATCAGGATGCTGACGCGGCGGGCGAGGAACTTGTCCGTCAGGGCACGTTCGCGCTCGGGGTCGTCCGCGGAGGAGCCCATGAGCAGTGTCAGTCCGCGTTCGCGGACAGTGTCCTCGATGGCGCGGGCCACGGCTCCGAAGAAGGGGTTGGCGAGGTCGGGAATGACCAGGCCGATGGTGGTGTCCGGCCCGCCGACGCGGATGTTGCGGGCCATGAGGTTCGGCTGGAAGCCGAGCTTGGCCACTGCGGCGAGTACCTGTTCCCTGGTCTGCGCGGAGGCGGGTCCGTCCTCGTTGAGGACTCGGGAGACCGTCTTGGCGCTGACGCCGACTTCTCGGGCGACATCGGCCAGGGTAGGGCGTCGGTTCGCTGCCATGGAGGAAACCGTCTCCTGAGGGCTCTCGGTTCCGGCCGCGGCCTCGGCCGGAAACTGCGAGAGCTGAGTTGTGCTGTCAGGTGGCCTGGACTCCGGCGGCCTTCGCGGCCTCCGAATCCGCTACGACAGTATCTCCGGCCTCGTCGATGCTGAGCGCGCCGGTCATGATGGCGACGACCTCGGCCATGGAGTAGTCGGAAGGCTTGATCAGGGCGGCACGCCTGCCCAGCCGGTGGACGTGGATCCGGTCGGCGATCTCGAAGACGTGGGGCATGTTGTGGCTGATCAGAACGACCGGCATGCCCTTGTCGCGGACTCGGCGGATGAGGTCCAGGACCTGACCGGACTCCTTGACGCCGAGAGCGGCGGTGGGTTCGTCCATGACGACGACGCTGCGGGCCCAGGCGACGGAACGGGCGACAGCCACGGCCTGTCGCTGTCCGCCGGAGAGCGTCTCGACCGACTGCGTCAGCGAGAGCAGGCCGATCTTCAGGTCAGCCATGTGCTCGGCGGCCTCCTGGCGCATGCGCTTCTTGTCCAGCATGCGGAAGACACTGCCGAGAACGCCGGGGCGGCGCAGCTCGCGCCCGAGGAACATGTTCGAGGCGATGTCCATGGAGGCCGCCACGGCGAGGTCCTGGTACACCGTCTCGATGCCGTGGGCGCGGGCGCTCTGTGGACCGGAGAAGGCGACGGGTTCGCCGTTGAGGCAGATCTCGCCGGCGTCCGGGGCCACCGCGCCGGTGAGGGCCTTGATCAGGCTGGTCTTGCCGGCGCCGTTATCGCCGATGACGGCGAGGACCTCGCCGGGCAGCAGGTCGAAGTCGGCGCCGTCGATGGCGGTGACCTGGCCGTACCGCTTGACCAGGCCGCGGGCCTGCAGCACGGGCGTGGGGGAGGAGGTGGCGGTCATCGGGTCTTCTTCCGGGAGATCTGGTCGACGGTCACCGCGAGGATCACCAGAATGCCGGTGATCAGGGTCTGGTAGATGGAGGCGACGCCCATCAGCTGGAGGCCGTTGCGGAAGACGCCGACGATGAGGACGCCGATGAAGGTGCCCAGGACCGAGCCGCGGCCGCCGAAGAGGCTGGTGCCGCCGAGGACCACGGCGGTGATGCTGTCGAGGTTGTCGGTCTGTCCGGCCTGGGGGTCGCCGACTCCGGTGCGGGAGATGAGCAGCAGGGCGGCGACGCCGTACAGCAGACCGGCCACGGTGTAGATGCCGATGGTGAGGCGGGAGGTACGGATGCCGTTCAGCCGGGCGGCCTCGGCGCTGTTGCCCAGGGCATAGACGTGCCGGCCCCAGCCGGTGCTGCTCAGCGCGTAGGCGAGGAGGAGGAACAGGGCGATGGTGACCAGGGAGCCGTAGGTGATGTCGGTGTGGCCGAGGGGGAAGGTCTCCCCGAGGGCCGTCAGCGGGCCGGGCAGGTTGGTGACCGTCTGTTCCTCGGAGTAGATGTGGGTCAGTGCGAACGCCACGTTGAGCATGCCGAGGGTCACGATGAACGGCGGCAGCGGGATCTTCTGCACCAGCAGCCCGTTGAGCAGGCCGAAGCCGCCGCAGACGACCAGGCCCAGAGCGATCGCGACGAGTGGTGGGAGGGTGCCCTCGGCCGCCATCTTGGCGATCACGATGCTGCCGAACGCCATCACGGCCCCGCACGACAGGTCGATGCCCGCCGTGAGGATGATCAGTGTCTGTCCGATGGCGAGGATGCCGACGACCATGACCTGCTGCACGATCAGCGAGAAGTTCCCGCCGGTCAGGAACTGGTCGGTCGAGAAGGAGAAGAAGGCGCAGGCCAGGAGGAGGGCAGCCAGGGGCCCGGTGGTCGGTGCCGTGAGCAGTCTGCGGGCCGTGGTCGGTGCTTTGAGCTCCGAGTACGGCGTGGTCGTCGCTGTCATGCGAAATCCTTGTCGAAGACAGATGTCCTTGTCGGAGGACGAGGTCCGAAGCCCCCCGTCGTCGAAGGACGAGGGCACGGACCCCGCAGCCGGGACAAGGGGGGCGGTCGTCCCTGGTCGGGGAGGCGGGCCGACGCCCCGCTGAGGGGAGTGGCGCTGTCGTACGGTCCTACGGGGCGGCTCAGCCCCAGCAGTTCTCCAGGCCGTAGGAGGTGTCCCTGGACGTGACGCCGGCCTGCGCCTTGTCGGAGATCAGCGTGACGCCGGTGTCGGTGTAACCGGAAGCCTTCTTGCCGTCCTTGGCGTACGTCACGACGGCCTTGACGCCCTCGGCGGCCATCTTCAGCGGGTACTGCTGCGAAGTCGCGGCGATCTTGCCGTCCTTGACGGCCTGGGTGCCGGTGCAGCCGCCGTCGACGGAGACGATCAGGACGTCCTTCTCCCGGCCCTTGGCCTTCAGCGCGGTGTACGCGCCCAGCGCGGCCGGTTCGTTGATGGTGTAGACGACGTTGATGCCGGGCGCCTTCTGCAGGCAGTTCTCCATCGCGGTCTGGCCCTTGGCCTGGTCGCCGCCGGTGTCCTGGGCGCACACGACGTCCTCGTCGGTGGCGCCGAAGCCCTTCAGGAACCCGTTGTGCCGCTGGACACCGACAGAGACGCCCGGCGCCAGGTCGAGGGCGGCTATCTTCGCGGTCTTGCCCTTCATGGCGGCCTTGGCGTACTCGCCGATCAGCTGGCCGGCCTTGAGGTTGTCGGTGGCGAAGAGGGCGTCGACCGCGCTCTCCGGCTCGGTCGGGGTGTCCAAGGCGATGACCAGGACACCCTTGGCACGGGCCTTCTGGATCGCGGGCACGATCGCCTTGGAGTCGCTCGGGGTGATCAGGATGCCCTTCACCCCGGCGGCGACCATGTTCTCGATGGCCGTGACCTGACCGGCGTTGTCCCCGTCGAACTTGCCAGCAGCGGTGGACAGTTGGGCACCGTTCTCCTTGGCGGCCTTCTCCGCACCCTCCTTCATCTTCACGAAGAACGGGTTGGTGTCGGTCTTGGTGATCAGACCGACCTTGACGCTGCCCGAGCCGGAACTCGTGGAGCCCGAACCGGAGCCGGAACCGCAGGCCGTCAGGGTGAGGGCCGCGACGCCCGTGACCGCGGCGGCTCTGAGGAGGGAGGAGGACAGGCGAGTGGTGCGAGACATGATCGACTCCTGTGGGATAGCGGGCGGCACGGGGTTGGGATCAGCATGCTGCCGGAGTGTCATCGTTGACTTATGTCATCGTTGACACTGCCTGGCGAGGATGATGGACTCTGGATCCCGGCAACGTCAATGCCTTCCACCCGTCACAAATCGGCAACGTCCGTAGCCGTCGTCTCCGCGCAGCCGGTCAGTGGCTGTGTCGCCGCGCCGCCCCTTTGCCCTGTCTTTCCGAGCCTTTCCGAGAGAGAGCAGCTCATGAGCCCGCGTCAGATCACCGTTCTGGGAGAGTGCGTCGCGGACGCCTTCGCCGAACCGGCAACGACCCCGAACGAACTCGCTCTGCGGGTGCTGCCCGGCGGCGGACCTGCGAACACGGCGGTGGCCCTGGCCCGGCTCGGCACGCCGGCCCGCTTCCTCGCACGCCTGTCCGGCGACGTGTTCGGCCGCCTATTCCGGGACCACCTGGAGGCGTCCGGCGTCGACCTGTCGCACGCCGTCGCCGCCGCCGAGCCCAGCACGCTGGCCGTGGCGGAGCTGGACGCCACCGGGCAGGCCGCGTTCTCGTTCCACGCGCAGAACACGGCCGACTGGCAGTGGACTCCAGGCGAACTGGCCAGGGTGGATCTGTCCGAAACGGCCTGTGTGCACACCGGGTCGCTGGCACTGGTACGCGAGCCCGGCGGGCCGGTGGTGGAGGAGTTCCTGGAGGCGGCGGCTCCGCGGGCCACCATCAGCATCGATCCCAACGTGCGGCCACTGCTGGTACGCCCCGAGGCCTACCGCGCCCGGCTGGCGCGTTGGTGCGGTCTCGCCGACATCCTGCGCCTGAGCGAGGACGACCTGGAACTCCTCCTGCCGGGCACCCCCGAGCAGGCGTGCGACACCTGGCACGCCGCGGGCGTACGGCTCGTCGTGATCACGCTCGGCGCCGATGGTGCACTGGCCTCGCTCGACGGCGAACGGCTGCAGGTGCCCGCAGCGGCCACGCGGGTCGTCGACACGGTCGGCGCTGGGGACTCCTTCACCGCCGGCTTGCTGCACCATCTCGGCGCCCGCGGACTCCTCGGTGGCCGATTGGCCGATCTCGGTCTCGACGAGGTCGCGGAAGCCTGCCGGTTCGGTGCTCGGGTCGCGGCTCTGACCTGCTCGGTCGCCGGTCCCAATCCGCCGTGGCGTAACCAGTTGGAGCAGCTGACGACCGCCGGTGACGCCTGACGGGCGGGCCGGCGCCGGGCAATTCCGCCCGAGACTGGATGATGACCTGGAGGCCCGGGAAACGCGTCAAGGAGTCCTTCATCGGGGCGCTCGTCCCGGAAGGCGGCGCGGGGGCAGCCCAGCCGAGGTTGTCGCTGCCTCGCCCAGAACCCGCGAACCGTATTTGCCGTGACCCAACGCGGTTGCGCGTGCGGGGGCTTGAAAGGCGACCTTTGTGGTCGGGCAGCAGGTGACGCGGGAGTGGGCAAGCCGTGCGGGTCCAGCGCATCCGCGACCAACTGGCCTTATCGGCCATACCGGTTCTGCACAGGCGCTGAGGGGGCAGCATGAACGAGACACCCGGCGGGGGAGACTGACATGAACGGACCTATGGCAGGGGAAGTCCGGCCTGCCTCGCAGCGCGAGGAGCGGCGCATATCAACCCTGCTCAGGAAGACACTGCTCACGGTCCTGGTGGCCAGCAGCACATGGGCGCTGACCAACGTCCTGTTCCAGGACAAGAACCAGGTGTGGCAGCTGACTGTGTCGGTCGTCCTCGGTGGCGCGGCTCTGATCATCCAGTACCTCGTGGATGTCGGTAAGCGGCTGGAGGCCATGGAGGAGGGCCAGACGAGGCGCATCCGCGAGATGCGGGACAGCCTGTCCTTCCACCACTTGGAGATACGTGCGGCGGTCGACGAGAACTTCGCCAGGATCAACGACGCGACCGAGCTGTTCAGCCAGGTGGACCGTGCGGTGCCGCGCTCCGACGGAATGATCCGGCTGGCTCGTAGGTACACGCAAGTTGGCCACCAGGGCTCGGAGATCGTGAAGACCTTCGCCCAGGAAGAGATTGGCCGGCTCGCCTCGCTGATGGAGAGCCTCAGCAACGGCAGCGTGGACTGCCCCGGCGAGAACCACGATTGGCTGATCGACCTCACCACATGCGTCAAGCGGACGCTCTACGCCACGAGCACCTCCCTCGACTGGGACTTCTGGTGCAGCGAGCCAGCGAACCGCTTACTGGCGGCGCAAGGGCAGGCCATCAAGAGAGGGGCGGAGGTACGGCGGCTGTTCCTCGTGGACGAGGAGAGCGAGATCACCGAGAGCCTCCAGAGCCTCTGTGCCAAACAGCGCATGTTCGGCATCGACGCGCGTATCGCGGTCCGGTCACAGCTGGAGCCGAGCGCCCGGGTGGCTCCCCTGAACGACTTCGCTATCTTCGACGGGGAGTTGTGCTATGAGACCGAGCCGGAACTGCGGTTCGTCCCCTCCCAGACCACGCTGAATACGGTACGCGAGCACGTCCAGGAACGGATCAACCGCTTCAACACGCTGTGGCATGCGACGGAGCCGGAGTCGAAGCCTGTGCTCCTGGGTACCTCTCACGCCCTCCCCACCGACACCTCCCCCTCTGCCTGCCGACTCCGTCTGACCCTGCTCGACGACCATCCCGCCCCGCGCACTCCCGTAAGAATCCAGCTGCGAGTCCAGCCGGGGCCGGAACACCCCTGGTCGGAGCCGGGCGCCGAGTGTCCCCCGCTCACCGCCGTGGCAATACCGCTCACCCCGGCGGTCATCGAGCCGGTCAGCGTCTCGCTGCGGCCATGGGCGTCGGGGGACGACGGTGCGGCCGAAGTCCTCTTCACCGCCGAACTGGCCGGTACCCACCGGATCTGCGTCACCGTCCACGACTGGGCGACCGGCACTGTTCTTCAGCAGGTCGAAACGACGGTCCACGTCACTGGCGGGCCAGGTGAACACCCGCCCGCCCCCCCGTTCGCCCTGCACACGGATGGGGAGTGATCACGTGGGCCGCGTCCTCGACAACTACGTCGTCCAGAACCCCAGCCGTGACTTCACCCGCTTCCCCGCGCCCGCCGCGGTGCACCCCGACCTGGTCGTCGCCCTCAACGAGTACGGCGGAGACCGGATCCTCGTCCGCCTGTACGGCCCCGCCGTCCAGGCTTCCCCGCATGGCGACCCCTGCGCGAGGCTGGACGTCAGGCCGGGGCGCATACGGGCGCTGGCCGCGCGTCTGCGCCAGTGTTGGAAGGCGGAGTTCGTCGATGCCCGGCCGCTGACCGGGGAGGGACTGCCCATCCCGGACCGCCCTGACTTCCCGTACGCGACGCAGGTCGACCTCACCGGCGAACCCGAAAACGAACTGTGGTCGGTGCTCGACGAGTTGGCTGCTCAGGGCGCCTACCTGCTGTTCGAAGCCCTCTTTGGCGGCACAGACCGGCACACCTCACGGGTGCGTCAGGTACTGATCGACATACTGAGCCGCGAGAACCTGCGCATCCGCTTCGACTCCGATGTGCTGTTTCTGCCCTGGTCCCTGCTCTGTCTGCCGTCGAGCACGGAGCCGGGCACCGGACTTGACGCGGTTTTTCGGCGCTTCCTTGGCCACCGCCACCAGATTGAGCAGACGGGTGGCTATCACCCGGAGCTTCCGGTGGCCTGGAGGCCTGTACCGCCCCTGGCCAATCCGTGCGTGAGCCTGAATCACGACACGGAGGTCGACATCGCGGGAAGGACCAAAGCCGCCCACGTCGCGGCCCTCCTGGCCAAGGACACGACGTTCCGCGAGCGTCGCAGCCGTCAGGACCTGGTGGACGACATCGCGGCGGGAAAGCTGGACGAGCAGTTCATGTACTTCTGGTGCCACGGACGATTTCGGACCGAGGGAGCCGACTCGCCCTTTCTCGTGGTGCAGTTAAGCGACGGACGCGACATTGACGCGCAGACCGTGCTGGCCCGTTGCAGCGCCGACGCCGGCGCTTTGCTGTGCCGCCACCCCCTCGTACTGCTCAACGCCTGCTACGCCGGGATGCCGGGCAGCGCCGAACTGGCACATCTGGGCGGCGCACTCATTCAGGCCGGTGCCGCCGGAGTGCTGGGGCCGCAGATCGAGATGCCCCAGATCTTTGCGGCCGAGTACGCGCTGGGGTACGTGACGCGGTATCTGGGCGGGCAGCAGACCGCAGGAGCCATCGCGCACGACCTGGCACAGCACTTCGCAGGCACATACCGCAACCCACTGGGCCTCGCCTACACCCTGCACTGCGGGATGGACAGCCGCTTGGAGCGTAATCCGTGACGACAGGCGTGATCGATCTCGACGCTACCGGCTGGCTCCTCCACGAGACACGCGATGGCCCCCGCCCCGTCCCCGCAAACCGTCTCGAGGACCACTTCGCCACGGAGCTCACCCCGCCTGCCTGGGCCACGGACCTGCTCGTTTACGTCCATGGGTGGCAGACCGGGCCGGAGTCCGCGCTCGCGGCGGTCCGGCAACTGCTGGCGCTGACAGAGGGACAGTACGACCACGCCCGGTACCCACGGTTGAGGCCTTGGCGTCCCTGGACCGTTCTGATCCGCTGGCCGTCCCGCTCGCTGCCCTCCCTCGGCGGCTATCGCCGTATACGCGACCGGGCTCATGCCATGAGTACGGACGGACACGCAGCACGTGTCATCGGACAACTACTCGGATATTTGGACGCGCATCGTGAGGATCCGGCCGCGCCACCCGTGCTCGCCAACCGGGACGGCCAGTACCTACACCTGATCGGCCACTCGTTCGGCTGCCGGTTCCTGTGTGAGGCCGTCCAATGGGCGGCCGACGAGCCGCGCACCCTGGGCTGGAGCGCTCCGCTGCAGCCGGACCGGCCCTTCACCGTCGACTCGATGCTGCTGCTGCAGATGGCTGCTCCGCGCGACGCCTTCGCCGCCACCTTCACCGCGCTCGCCGAAGCACCCCTGCGCGGGCCGGTCGTCGCCACGTACTCGCAGCACGACCGCGCCACCGGCTTCTGGCATATGCGGGCGGAGCGGCGGGTCGGCATTGGGTACGCGGGCATCGGGACCGCGCCCATACCGGTCTCCGCGGTCCAGATGCTGCCGCCAGGCGAGCCGTACCCGCTCGCCGCCCTCGATCATCGATTCGTGAGCGTCGATGCCAGTGACGTCTTCGTGAGCGGGCGCGGCCCTGCCGGCGCTCACTCGGATCATCTGCGCCCAGAGTCCGCCCACCTGCTGCTGTCGCTGGCCGACCATTGCCGGTGAGCGAGCAGCAACCAGTGGGCGGACCCGTCAGCCCTGCGCACCGCACTTCATCGGCCCCCACGGGCTGTCCGGACCGCTCACCATGAGCGAGTTCGATGCCCGAACGCCACACCGTCTTCCCGGCTCGAACTTCTGCCGGGTTGGTTCAGCGACATCCTCGGCCAGCCGTCCTCGGCCAGCCGCGCCCAGCTGCTCCAAGGGCTCGTGCGTGGCTGCTTTCGGACCTTGCGGCCAGTCCGGGAGGCGCCCATACGGATTTCCCGCGATCGCCGGACCGCAAAGGCACTGCGGTCAGGCTGCCTGAAGTGCAGCAAGAACGTCTCCGCCAAGGCACTTCGTGATCACCGGGTTGCCTCCCACTGAGACTGATCGTGGGTCACGCGCGAGGAGCGGATCAGACAGCCCAAGGAACTGGGCCTGGCAGCTTCCACTGGAGAGGTCAGGTAGTAGGAGCCGCCCGAGCCCGATCTGTGCGACTACCTCGACCAGGCGACATGCTGCACGCTGGCAGCTGACGATGCACCGCGCCACCTTCTGTTGGTCGTGTCCCGCACGATGAACGGCGGAGCGCCCCCGAGACGCCCGCCTGGCCGTCCACCTGACTGGACTACATTTCGCTGGCATTGTTCGTGATGGCGCGCCAGCGGCGCTCGAAGTCGTCGGCCTGCTTGGCTATGTCCTCGCCGGTAGTGGGTCTGTTGTATTGGGCGGTGATTCCCCGAAGGGCGCAGTCCTGGGCCACGCTCTCGGCAGAGGGACTGTCCGCGCCTATCCGGTGGTCGGCCCAGACGTGGTACATGCGGAAAGGAAGGAAGTAGCGGCGCAGCGTAGATGGGCTGACGGGGTTGCCGCCGCGGCTGGTCACGCCTTCGTTGGCGAGGCTTGTGGAGAGTTGCTTGTCTGTGGGCTCCTGGCCGTGCACGTTCTCGTAGTTCTTCCACGCGAGGTAGTACCGGTCGACCACGGTGAGGGCGTTGTCCTCGCTCACAGATGGTTGCTGCTCGTCGATGGATGCGTTCACCTTCGGGCCGGGTACCTCCTCGGCGGCGTGCGCTCCCGTGCTGGCAGGAGGCGCCACCGTGGGGGCAGGATCCGGAGCGTTCTTCGTTTCGCCCACCTCGGTCACCGTCTCGCCGGTGGGTGGTCCGCCGTCACCGAAGTCACGCTGCTGAAAGGCGTGGACGAAGGTGTGGAGGTCTTGCGCGACGAGGGGTTCGCCGGCCGTGGTGGTGATGCCGTCGCGCTCGAAGACGTAGCGGGCCAGGGCGGCCGCGTCCGGGTATCTGCCGTACTCATGCGCGAAGTCGATCCAGGCCCGGTAGAAGAACTCCTCCCAGTCCACGTCATCACTGGCACGCCCGCCCTCAGCAGCAGTGGTCGTGGTGGTCGGCTCGTAGCGCTGCTGCAGGCTGGCCAGAATGGGGGACAGCTGTTCATCGGACAGGGGGTCTCCTGCTGCTGTTGTGATAGCGAACCGGTCGCGTAGGAACAGCGCGAACTGGCCTGGCGTGGGCGCCATGAGGAACTGGGCAACCCACGACTGGTAGGCGTCCGCGAACAGACCACTGTCACTGGCATCCTGGAATGCCGGTGACAGTGCCGGCGCCTGCGGCATTTGCGTCTGCGCCCGTGCCAGGGCCTGTGCCTCGGTGTGCTCCGGGGTCTGCTGGACATATCCGGCCTGCGGTTGGTTCGCCTCCAGTTCCAGAGGCTCGGGAGCCGCCGGGGCGGCGGCCGGGACGGACGCCTGGACCGGCGCGGGCGCCGGCGGCAGCACCGCGGGCTCGATGCCGGCCGC
>NZ_JBSFYW010000097.1:0-21557 GCF_053599975.1 Streptomyces sp. NPDC005141
TGTCATTTGTTTGATTGTGATGTTGACTGCGGTGGTGGCTTGTGGTTTGTTGTGTTCGGTTATGTTTGAACTGTCCGGCCTGAGCCGCCGGTCAGCCCCCGGAGTCATATGGTGTGCCAGGACCTGTCCTAGCGGCCGTGCCGGCCGTCCGACGCCGCGCGCCGCCGCACCGAGGCGAACAGTGCCGCCGCGCCGAGCGCCAGAGCGGCGGCGCCGCCGATCGCGATGTACGAGGTGGAGGAGTCGCCGCCGGTCTCGGCGAGGCTCTCGGAGGAACCGGCGGCCTCCGGCTGGTTCTCCGCCGTGTCCGAAGCGGTCCGGGTGTCCTCGGCGGAGCCGTCGCCCTTGTCGCCCGTGTCGTCCTCGGTGACCCCGGCGGCGTCCGTGCTCGCGGTCGGCTCCGCCGACGTACTGGCGTCGTCGTCACCGTGGCCGTGATGCTCCACGGCCGACTTGTCGCTGCCGTCCTCGATCTGCTCGTCGGAGGGCGCGGAGGCGCTCGGCGCGGGAGTGGTGCCGCCGCGCGCGCCGCCGCCACCGCTCCCGCCGAACGCGACGTCGGAGCAGGAGTAGAAGGCCTCCGGGCTGTCCGAACGCTGCCAGACCGCGTACAGGAGCTGCTTGCCGGAGCGCTTCGGGAGGGTGCCGGAGAAGGTGTAGAAGCCACCCGAGGCAGCCGGGTCGGTGACCGTCGCGACCGGGTGCGCCAGGTCCAGGTCGTCCCAGGCCAGCGGCTGGGCCGGGTTGTACCCGGCCTTCGTGATGTAGACCTTGAACGTGCCCTTGTGCGGTGCGGTCACCCGGTACTTGAAGGTGTACGAGCCGCTGCTCACGCTCGTCGTGGGCCAGTCGGAGCGAGCCAGGTCGAGTCCCTTGAACTCTTCGCTGTTGGCGCTGCACAGCTTGCCGTCCGGGATCAGCGCCTCGTGCCGCCCGTTCGCGTCGCCGATGCGGATGCCGTTCCAGTCGTAGAGCAACTGGGTGCCGCCAGCCGCGACGGCGGCCTTGCAGGCGTCCGACCTGGGGCTCTCCGGACCCTCCGCGTAGCACTGGGACACCCGGCTCACCGGGTCCCCCATCGAGCCGTGCGCCGAGGCCGGCGCGGCGGCCAGCGCGGACAGGGCGAGCGGGGCGATGCCGAGGGCGGCGACGCCGGCGGCCTTGCGGCGTGCAGACATGAGGGAACTCCTCGAACGGTTCTGGTGCGTGGGGTGAGTCCCGCACGGCGTTCCGTGCGGGGGATCCCGTGGGGGGGCGATCAGAAAACTAGCCCCTGGAAACCGTGGAATCGCCTGCTGGAGGCAGGTGATGGAGATCCTTATGGCGCCGTTAAGGGAGTACTGAGACTGCGATCAGGTAGGTAGCGTGCGGGGCATGACAGAGACGTCCGAGGAGTGCGGGGAGACGCCCGAGGGGTTCGGAGTGCGGGTGGCCGTCGCTGCCGACGTGCCCGTCGTGAAGGCCGTGATCGACGCCGCGTTCCATCCCTACGTCGAGCGCATCGGGCTCGTTCCGGTGCCCATGGAAGCGGACCACGCGGCGAATGTGGCGGCGGGGCGGGTGTTCGTCACGGGGGAGCCGGTGACGGGGCTCGTGGTCGTCGAGGAACGCCCGGACCATCTGTATCTCGACATCATCGCCGTCCGCCCCGATGCCCACGGCCGGGGCATCGGGGGACGGCTGCTGCGTTTCGTGGACGCACACGCGCGGGCCCTCGGGCTGGACGAGATCAGGCTCTACACGAACGCGATGATGTGGGAGAACCAGAAGATCTACCCGAGACACGGGTACGAGGCGACCGAGCGGCGCGTGGACGGGCCGTACGACCGGATCCACTACGTCAAGCGGCTGGTCTGACGGCGTCCGCCACGATGCCGCCGATCAGGCGGTGTCCACCGCGAGCTTGATCGGACGGTCCCCGCGAGCCATGGCGGGCGCGGCGGCTCAGCCGTCCGGCCACCAGGTGCGCGCGATGTCCTTTCGGACCTCCGGGCGCTCGGCCGGGCGCTCGTCGGACTCGTCCCGTACGCGGCGGGAGTCCGACTTCCTCAGGGGCTTCTGCACGGTCACACGGCGCATGGCTGCCTCCTTGCGTCTACCGGATTCCGCGGTTGTACGGAGGTAGACCCTTTCGGGGAGAGTTCCTCATCGGTCGCGTTCTGTCTGTGGCGGCGGTCACCCGTCGACTGTCAGTGGCGGGTGTCACCCTGGGGCGCATGGTGAGTAACAGTGGCATGAATCCGGGGGCGGGCGTCGACTGGGACGCGGAGTCCGCCACCTTCGACGAGGAACCCGATCACGGCCTGCGCGACCCCGTGGTCCGCGATGCCTGGGCCGCCCGGCTGCGGGAATGGCTGCCCGAGCGGCCCAGCGATGTACTCGACGTGGGCTGCGGAACCGGCAGCCTGTCACTCATCGCGTCCGAGCGCGGTCACCGGGTCACCGGGGTCGACCTCTCGCCCTCCATGATCGACCTGGCCCGCGCCAAGCTGGCCGGCCGTGACGCGGCCTTTCTCATCGGTGACGCGGTGGCACCACCCGTCGGCGAGCAGCGCTTCGACGTCCTGCTCAGCCGCCATGTGCTGTGGGCGCTGCCCGATCCCGAGCGCGTGCTGCGGCACTGGCGCGGACTCCTGCGCCCGGGAGGGCGGCTGGTGTTCGTCGAGGGCGTGTGGGGGACCGTGAGCCCGGTCGGCCTGTCCGCCGAGCGGCTGACCACCCTGCTCCGGCCTCTGATGTCCGAGGCCGGAGAAGCGGCCGGCCTGCGCGTGGAGCCGCTGTCGGCCGACGCGCGGCTCTGGGGGAGGGACGTCGACGACGAGCGGTACGCCGTGGTGGCCACCTTCTGAGCGGCGCCGCCCTCAGGTCCTAGTCGGCCATGCCCAGGGCCCGGGGCCAAGTCCCCTGGCTCCCGGGCCTGTTCGGCAGGTCCGCCGCTTACGTAAGGAGCGCTTCGAAGCCGCCCTCGCGGGCCAGCTGCTCGAGCTCGTCCAGCGCCTTCTCGGCGGCGGCCGCGGCCGCCGGGTCGGTGGCGGCCAGGCCGCTCTCCGCGAACTCGTCCTCGTCCAGGCGCAGTACGTCCGTGCCATCGGCGGAGCGCCACAGGTCCAGGTCGAGATCCTCGACGACCAGCCGGCCTCCGGAGACGGTGGCCGGGCGGGTGATGTCGCAGTACCAGCCCTTGCGTACGCCCCCGGCGTCCCGGACTTCCTTCACCGCGTACCAGCGGTCCCGCCAGTAGTACTCGGTGAAGACGTCGCCCTGCTCGAACTGTACGAAGCCGAAGTCGCGGACGGTGTCGCCCGCCCACGGTGCGCGCACGACCACCCGGGTGCCGTCGTCGGCGAGCAGCTCGGCCGGGTAACTGATCTTCGTACGGCCTGCCTTGACGAGCACGATCTCCAACGAGCCGGGCGTGTCAGCCGAGGTCACGGACATACTTCACCTCCGTTGCGCAGATTTCGTAACCGAACCACTTGTTGATCGCCAGCATCGGCCCGTTGCCGGTGTCGTTGCCCGTGAACGCGTCCGTGAAGCCGGCCGCGCGGGCCCGGTGCAGGGAGTGGTTCTTGGCGAGTTTGGCGAGACCCCGGCCCCGGAAGGCGCGGCCGGTGCCCGTCATCACGGTGCCGTAGCGGGTGCGGCCGTCGGTGCGGGCCGCGCTGAACGCCGCCGGGCGGCCGTCGACGAGCGCGACGGAGGTGAGCTCATGGCTGAGAAGAGGGTGGCGCCAGGTCTCCGTCAGCCAGGCCTCGTAGTCCGTGAACTCGCGGTCGACGTCGCTCGGTTCGTCGAGGAGCGTCTCCGCGTCCAGCGTGAACAGCGGGCGCGGGTCGTCCGCGAAGTCCGCCGCCGTGCGCAATTCCACGCCCTGTGGCGGGGTCTGGAGCGGCGGCAGGTCGCCGTTCGCCAGGTCGAGGCGGAGGAAGTGCGCGGAGCGGGCCGCGCCATAGCCCCGCTGCGCGGCGAAGGCGCGGTTCGCGGGCGCGTCCAGCACCCAGGCGTGCAGCCTCGTGGCGCCCAGGACGGCGAGCCGCTCCTCGGCGGAGCGAGCCAGCAGCGAACCCGCGCCGCGCCCCGTCCGCTCCGGGTGCACATAGACGTTGACATAACCCTGGCCGGGCTCCGGGCTGTCGTACACGAGGCCCACCTGCGCGGTGCCGATCAGCTCGCCGTCCTCCTCGGCCAGCAACGGCCGGTAGTGGGAGTCGGGATGGGCCTGCGCCAGGTCGTAGGCGACGGACTCGGGGGTGAAGAGCATGAACGGGAGGGCCTGGTGACGGATACGGGCGAAGCCCGCGGCGTCCGCCGGGTCCCCGCGGCGCAGCTCTCGAACGATCACGGTCATGGCATCGCACGCTACGCGTGGGCCGGGTGGGGATGCCTCTCATTTTCCGGCGGGTACGGGGGAATCACTTTCCGCGGGTACGGGACAATCGCCGCGTGACCCTGAAGATCCGCATCGCAGAGGGGGCCGCGCCGTACGAGCAGGTGCGCGCCCAGATTTCCGAGCAGGCCCGGTCCGGCGCGCTGCCGGTCGGCTACAAGCTGCCCACGGTACGGGGGCTGGCCGAGTCGCTCGGCCTCGCGGCCAACACCGTCGCCAAGGCCTACCGGGCCCTCGAGTCGGACGGGGTGATCGAGACGCGGGGCCGCAACGGAACGTTCGTCGCCGCCGCCGGGGACGCCGCTTCACGCGAGGCCGCGTCCGCAGCGCAGGCCTACGCCGAGCGGGCGCGACGGCTCGGGCTGACCGAGGACGCCGCCCTGGACGCCGTACGGGATGCGCTGAGGGCGGCGTTCGAGGCTTCCTAGCCCGGCTCCCGGACGGTTCCGAGTCGAGGCAGGGCGGCCCCGTGCGTGTCGCTCACGGGGCCCGCGCGTCGCTCACAGGTGGTCGCTCACAGGTACAGGCCCGCGTCCGCTCCCTCGCGCTGGTCCGGTACCGATGTGGGTGTCGTGCCGCGGCGCAGCGCGTACAGCTCCGCGAGGGTCGCGCCCTCGCGCGAGACACCCGCCTCGGTGCCCAGCCAGCCCACCGCCTCCCGGCGGGTGAGCGGCCCGACCTCGATCCGGGCCAGGCAGCGGCCGGGGCGGACGACGGCGGGGTGCAGACGCTCCAGGTCCTCGTTCGTCGTGACGCCCACGAGGACGTTGCGGCCCTGGCCGAGCAGTCCGTCGGTGAGGTTGAGCAGCCGGGAGAGCGCCTGGCCCGCCGTGTGCTTCGCCTCGCCGCGGATCAGTTCGTCGCAGTCCTCGAGGAGCAGGAGCCGCCAGCGCCCCTTGCCGCTGCCGTCCTCCTCGCCGATCGCGATGTCCATCAGATAGCCGACGTCGGAGAACAGGCGCTCGGGGTCCAGCACGCAGTCCACCTGGCACCAGTCGCGCCAGGAACGGGCCAGCGTACGCAGGGCGGAGGTCTTGCCGGTGCCGGGCGGACCGTGGAGCAGCAGCAGACGGCCCGCGATGTCCTCCGGGGTGGTCTTCATCAGGCGGTCCATGGCATCCGCCACCGGTCCCGTGTAGTTGGGGCGGACCTCCTCCCACGTACCCGCCGAGATCTGCCGGGTCGTGCGGTGCGGGCCCCGGCGCGGCGACACGTACCAGAAGCCCATCGTCACGTTCTCCGGCTGCGGTTCGGGCTCGTCCGTCGCGCCGTCCGTCGCCTGCTTCAGCACCTTCTCGGCCAGCTCGACGCTGGTCGCCGTCACCGTGACGTCGGCACCTCGGTTCCAGCGGGACACCAGCAGGGTCCAGCCGTCGCCCTCGGCGAGTGTCGCGCTGCGGTCGTCGTCGCGCGCGGAACGCAGCACCCGGGCGCCCGGGGGGAGCAGGGTGGCCCCGGACCGTACGCGGTCGATGTTCGCCGCGTGCGAGTGCGGCTGCTCGCCCGTCGCGAAGCGACCGAGGAACAGCGCGTCGACGACGTCCGACGGCGAGTCGCTGTCGTCGACGTTGAGCCTGATCGGCAGAGCGTCGTGTGGGTTCGCAGACATGTCGCCATGATCTGTCACGCGGGCGCCCCGTGCACCCGGTTTCCGTGGTGCGTCGCGTGTGTCGCGTGTGGTGCCGCCCTTCCGGTGTATCCCTTCCGTCCTGTTACAGGGCTGTGGTGAACGAGATCTGTCCCGCGCCGGATTCCCCCGGTTACTGTGGCCCATGATGGGACGTCATGGGTGGAATTCGGGGGCGGGACGATGGCGCCTCACCGCACTGATCGGCGTGGGGCTGGCCGTGCTGGCCCTGGTGGTGACTCTGCTCAACACCCTTCCGGGAGACGGCGGGAGCACCGCGGGCACGACCCGCGACGGGGACAAGGTGCACGGCACGCCGGTCACTCCGCCCGAGTCGCCGCGTCCGGAGGTGGGCTGGGGGTTCACCCACACCCAGTTCAGCGCGGACGAGGGCGATGACGCCGCCACCGAGCGGGTCGAGGGGCTGCTGGGCGGGAACCGGGTGTCGCTGCCGCAGAACCAGCACATCATGGGCTGGGGAGCGGGCAACCCCGAGCCGTCCGAGGGGCGTTACGACTTCTCCGAGATGGACAGCCGCGTCGACTTCATCCGCAGGTCGGGCGGCACCCCGATCGTCACGCTGTGCTGCTCCCCGGACTGGATGAAGGGCGGCAGGCCCGGCGCCGACAAGACGAACTGGAGCCGGTCCTCGCTGGAGACGGCCCCGGAGCCCTCCCACTTCGCGGACTTCGCCGCGCTCGCCGCGACCGTCGCCAAGCGCTATCCCGACGTACGGCACTTCATCGTCTGGAACGAGTTCAAGGGCTTCTGGAACGACAGCGAGGGCCGCTGGGACTACGAGGGCTACACCAAGCTCTACAACCTGGTCTACAAGGCGCTGAAGAAGGTGGACAAGGACATCATGGTGGGCGGCCCCTACCTGGTCATGGACAGCTTCGACCCACGTCAGACACAGGACGCGTCCCCGACCGTGAAGGGCACCTGGGGAGCCATGGACCAGCGGGTCCTCGACGCCTTCGCCTACTGGAACGAGCACAGGGCGGGCGCCGACTTCGTGGTCGTGGACGGCTCCAGCTACACCAACGACGACGACATGCTGCCCGACGAGTTCGCGGCCACCGACAAACTCACGGCCGTCGGGAAGTGGGTGCGCGAGCAGACGCACGGGCTGCCGCTGTGGTGGGCCGAGTACTACGTCGAACCGGCCGACGGCAAGGACGAGCGCAAGGGCTGGTCCGAGACCCGCCGCGCCGCCGTCCAGGCGAGCGGCATGATCGCGATGGTCAGGGGCGGCGCCTCCTCCGGCTTCTACTGGAACCCGGAGAAGGAGCAGGGAGGGGCCTGCGCCGGCTGTCTGTGGACACCGACCGGCACCGCGGGCGGCGGGAAGGAACTCCCGATGTACGACCTGATCTCCCGCTTCGGCAAGGCGTTCCCGCCGGGGACGGCGTACGAGAAGGTCCCCGTCGCCGCGGACGACGTGCCCAACGTGCGCGTCCTCGCCTCCGACCGGACCGTCCTCGTGGTCAACACCCTGGACCGGTCGATCAACGCGAAGGTCGACGGGAAGCGCTTCGAGATGGGCGCGTACGAGGTGAAGTGGCTCAGCCGGCAGCCCGGTTGAGCCACTTCACCCGCGCACACCGCTCCGCCCTCACTTCATCGTGAGGAACCGCTGTACGAGTGAGGCCAGCAGGACCGCCAGCAGGGGCAGCGAGAACCAGAAGCTGCTCTGCAGCCACTGCAACTGCCGTACGCCGGGCCGCACCGCGACGCGTACGACCTCCCGTGCCGCCAGCAGCACGATGAGGGCGACGGCCGAGAGCCCGCCGACGACCGACCACGGCGTCCACGTCACCTGCGGCCCGATCGGGCCGGGTTCGGCCCGCGGGACCGCGCCCTCGGGCTGCTTGCGCAGCGTGTACATCGTGACGTCGTCGTTGACCAGGACCTTCTTCAGCTCCTGCCGGTCGTCGAGATGGGTGATCAGCCTCGACTCCCAGGTCGCCGAATAGCCCACGTCCAGCTGGAGATAGACCACCTGACTGCGGTTGATCATCAGATACGAGTTCGGGCCCGCGTCCTTGAGCGCCTTGACGAGCCCGGAAACCAGCACCGGGTCGGCGGGCGCGAGGGTGGGCACGTACTGCACCTTCTCCATGTCCCTGGCACCCCACGGCATCGCGGGTGTCACGTTGTCGACCGTGTCGTTGCTCAGCCACAGCAGCCGGACCGTCGGATCGTCGTGCGCGTAGACGTAGTTCATCGCCGTGACCTCGCCCGGCCTGATCCGCTCGAAGGGTTCGTTGCCCCAACGGGCCACCAGGAAGCCGCCCATGAGCAGCAGGCCCGCCATCAGGGCGGCGATCGGCGCGAGGCTCACCCGGTCCTTCTCGCGCTCCTTCGCGGTGACTCCGGTGCGCGGGAAGAGGGCGAGTCCGGCGAGCAGGGCCGCCCCCGGAACGGCGAACATGAAGACACGCAGGGCCATCTCGCCGCCGTACGACTGCATGCCGAAGCCGAGGAACGGGACGAAGGTGAGGACGAGCAACGACCGCTCGCGGTACTTGTGGTCGCGCCGCCGCCACCAGCCCCAGCAGGCGAAGGCCATCACCCCGCCGGCCAGCAGCACCCGGGTGTACAGCACGAGCTTGTGGGTCGAACTGCCGCCCTGGATGCGGCCGGAGACCGACGTCGACACGTTGCTGCCGACGCCGCCGACCCCTCCGAACAGGTCGTCGAAGTGGCCCGACCAGTACGGCTCGGCCATGAAGCCGACCCACACGGCGACCAGGACGGCGAACAGGATGGGCAGACCGCGCAGTTCGGATCGGCCGACGAGGACGAGGACCGCGAGGACACCCAGCATCACGAACGGCGTGAGCTGGTGCGCCGGGACGGTGGCCGCGAACAGCCCGATCAGGATCATGAGGAGCACGGCCCGCTGCCGGCGATCCGTCGGCTCGACCTCGGCCTCGCCCGGCCGCCGCACCGCCCACAGCATGCGCGGCGCCCGGAACCACACGAGCAGGATCGCCACGAACACGAGATAGAGCAGATAGGTGAAGCCCTGCGGGGAGAAGTAGTCCTGGCCGACCCAGGCGCAGAGGGCGAAGAACCAGATCCCCGTCCACTGGGCGCGCCAGCTCGCCCGCATCGAGCGGACAAGCAGGAACATCGGTACCAGATAAAGGAGTTGGATGGTCATCGGCCACCAGCGGATGACCTCGGAGAGGTCGGTGACCCCGCAGGCCTTCGCGACGAAAGCGGCCACGGCGAAGAAGCCGGGCCAGCTCCAGCGGGCGTCCAGGTCCGGTACGGCGGACCCCGTGCGGTCGATGTAGTCCAGGAACCCGAGGTGCTGCCAGGCGGTCGCGAACCGTGGTTCGGTCTCGATGACGGCCGGCAGCGCGTGCAGGGACACGACCGTGGCGAGCAGGGTGATCAGCAGCAGGCCCCGGTGCTCGCCGTTCATCCAGAGCAGGGACGCGAACACCGTGACCAGCAGGGCCGCGCCGATCAGGGTCGGCAGCGGGAGCACGGAGATCAGGCCGAGGCCGCCCATGCGCGCCAGGGAACCGTCGTCGAGGCTCAGCACCGGAACCCAGTAGAGGAGCAGCGCCGAGATCAGGAGGCAGCCGAGGACGACGCCGGGCTTCGACGGATGCAGGACGCGCTCGCGCAGGGACAGGGGCGGATCGCTCGGCGGCCGCCGGTCGTCGGTGGCCGGCCGGCTCCCGGTGGCCTGCGGGGCTTCGGCGGGCGAGTCGCCGGACGCCGTGCTCCGCGCCCCGGACGAGACGCCCCCGGGGCCCTGCGCATCGAAGGGGGCGTCGACCTCCGGTGTCTCCGACGGGCCCAGCGACGCCTCCGAGCCCGGCTCGCGGGTCTCGACCGGCAGCCCCACGGACGGCTGCCGCCGTGCCCACGACGGGCTCCGGACAGCGGGAGTCCCGGTCGGCGGGGTGCCGGGCCCCGGGCGGACGTCGGGCCTGCGTTCCTGGTGGTCGAAGTCGATGTGGAGGCCGAGGGCGAGGGTGTCGGAGTCGAGGGCCCAGGCCGGGCCGCGCCTCGGCTCGCGGGGCTCCGCCGCGGCGACATCGCGCGCCCCCAGGTCGGCGAGGTCCCCGTCCGGCGCCGCGTCCTCGGGCAGCGCGGCCGGCGGGGCGGTGCGTACGATCCTGAACAGCTTGGGCGCGGCGATCGCCACGATCACCGCGAGGCTGGAGATCTCGGCGACGCCCGCCCCGGTCAGGCCCATACGCGGCAGCAGGATCACCGTGAGGCCGAGCACGAGCAGGCACAACAGGCCCTGGAGATAGGCGAGTCCCGAGGTCCGGCTCTGGGCGCGCAGGACGGCGAAGTACGTCTCCATGACCACCCGCAGCAGCGCGCCGACGGCAAACCAGCGCAGCAGCGGGGTGGCCGCGTGCGCGTAGCCGTCGCCGAACACACGCAGGATGAGCGGGGCGCCGAGGAACAGCAGTCCGCACACCGGCAGCATGATCCGGGCCATGCGCTTGAGCGCGGCCCGGGTGTTGGCGGCCAGCCGCGCCGGATCGTGCGATCCCTCGACGGTCAGCGAGGCACCCATGTTGATGGCGAGCAGGTTGACCGTGCCGCCGATGGTGGTGGTGATGTAGAAGTACGCGTTGTCGGCGGAGCCGACCTGCGACGCCACGATCACCGGGACGAGATAGACGACGGCGAGCGAGAACAGGGAGCCGGTGTAGTCGCCGGCGAGGAAGCGGCCGATCTCCTTGAGCGACGGCGGCCCGGCGTGGTCCTTCGTCGCCTTCACATGCCGGGGGACCAGCCGCCGGAACACCAGCAGTCCGAGCGGCACCACCGACATCGCGATCGCGGCGACCCAGGAGGCGAAGACGCCCGAGGTGGGCAGCGCGGCGGCGAAGCCGACCAGCAGCACCAGCTTCACCGCGGAGAACACGGTGTTGCCCACCGGCACCCACAGCGCGCTGCGCAGCCCCGTCAGCACGCCGTCCTGCAGTGTCAGCAGCGACCAGGCGATGACCGCGACGACGAAGCCGACTCCGTGGAGCGGGCCGTGCAGGAAACGGTACGAGGGTCCCCACAGGTTCAGGGTGAGCAGGAAAATCCCTGCCGCGAGCGCCACGATCACCGAACTGCCCGCGTACGTACGGAGGATGAGCCGCCCGGTGGCACGGCCCGCGACCGGGATGAAGCGGGCGAGCGCACCCGTCAGCGTCACCGCGGTCACGCCGGCGAGGAGCTTCATCGCGGCGATCGCGGCGGAGCCCTGACCGACCGCCGCGTCGGTGTAGTAGCGGGCGGCGATCAGCCAGTACCCGAGCCCGAGCACCGCGGAGATCCCGGTGTTGAGCATCAGGGCGTAGGCATTGCGGAACAGCGGGCTGCCGCCGCCGCCCTTGCGGCCCATACCGGGCAGGCGGAGGCGGCGGCCCGGCCGCTGCTCGGGTGCCTCGGTCGTGGGCGTGGAAGCCTGGGTCGTGGTCGTCGTGTCAGACACGGGAACGCATGGCCTTCCGGCGGACCTGTCGTGCTCTTCGGACCATGGCGTACCCCTTGGTGAGGGCACGGTCCCGGGCGAAGGTGCGGGCGATCGCGCGGCCCTCGACCAGCCGCTCGAACTCCTCGATACCGGTCGTACGGCGCACGGTGACGCGCTGCAGGGCGTAGGGGCCCTGGCGCCGGCGCGCGAGACCGTTGCCGACGGCGAGCGACTGGGCGAACCCCGCCTCACGCACCGTACGGCGCACCCGTGAGCTGGAGTAGCCGTACGGGTACGCGAACGAGACCGGGCGGGCGCCCAGTTCGTCGGCGATGATCTCCTTGCAGCGCAGCAGCTCGGACCAGAGCGCGTCGTCCGTGATCCGGTCGAGCTGCGGATGGGTGTGGCTGTGCCCGCCGATCTCCATCTGCTCCCCGGCGAGCCGGCGCACCTGGTCCCAGCCGAGCATGGCGTCGAGGCCGCCCCCGGTGTCGTACGCGCCCCTGATCCACCCCGTCGAGACGAACAGGGTGGACGCGAAGCCGTATTTGGCGAGCGCGGGCAGTCCGTGCAGATGCACGCCCTCGTACCCGTCGTCGAAGGTGATCAGGACGGGGCGCGCGGGCAGCGGACCGCCCGAGCGCCAACTCGACGCCAGCCGTGCGGTGTCGACGGGTGTGAAGCCGCGGTCGTCGAGCAGCGCCATCTGCTCGGCGAAAGCCTCGGGGGAGACGGACAGCGCGCGGGTCGCGTCGTTGGGCGACCGCGCGATCGAGTGGTACATCAGGATCGGTACCGGTTCGCTCATGCCGCCGCCCCCTCGTCGTCCGGAACCCCCTCGATCGCCGTGACGGAGACCACGGAGAACGCGGCGCCGCTCCGGCGGGCCCGGAGGCTCCCGAGTACGTACCCCCCGGCCGCGGTCAGTACCCCGGCGACGATCGCGCCCGCGCGACCCGCGCCGCCCGGTCGTGCCAGGGCGGCGTCCCGCAGCCCGCGCAGCACCCCGGCAGGCAGCACCCGGGTCGTGTAGCGGCGCTCCGACTCGAGTCCCTTGCCCGCACCCACACTTCGGGCGACCAGGGCCTTGGACAGGCCCTCGGCGTAGGCGCGGGTGCGGAAGTAGCCGAAGTGTTCGCGAGCCTCGGGCACCCGGTGGTGGATGACGGCGCGGTCGTCGATCAGCAGGATCGCGTCCGGCCGGGCACGGGTGAGACGGATGCACAGCTCCGTCTCCTCGCAGCCCAGCGGGCGCTTGTCGCCGTCGCGGCCGATGCCGGTCGCGAAGCCGCCCGCCGCGTCGAACGCCGTCCGGCGGAAGGAGGCGTTGCCGCCGAGTACGTTGCGGACCCGTACGCGGCCCGGCGGCAGGCCCTTGTACGTGCAGCCCACCACCCAGTCGAACTCCTCGGGGAACCAGGCCGGGCGGCGGCCCGAGGCCCAGAGGGGCATGGTGCGGCCGCCGACGGCCATCACCCGTGGGTCGGCGTAGCCCTCGGCGAAGTGCCGCAGCCAGTCCCCTTCGGCGACGGCGTCGTCGTCGAGGAACGCGATGACGGCCCCGCGCGAGGCGGCGATCCCGGTGTTGCGGCCGGCGGACAGGCCGCGGGGGCCCGCGTTGGCGAGCACCCGCACCCCGTCGGTCTCCTTGTACTCCCTGGTCAGCCGCTCCAGGAGGACGGTGTTGTGGTCCACGACCAGCAGCGTCTCCAGGGCGCGCAGGGACTGCGCCCGTACCGAGGAGACCGCCGCGAGGATGTCCTTCCAGCGGTCCTCGGTGTAGACGCAGATCACCACGGAGATGTCCTGCGTGCTCAAGACACCTCTCCCCGTCCGGAGT
This sequence comes from Streptomyces sp. NPDC005141, assembly GCF_053599975.1. Classification (NCBI taxonomy): domain Bacteria; kingdom Bacillati; phylum Actinomycetota; class Actinomycetes; order Kitasatosporales; family Streptomycetaceae; genus Streptomyces; species Streptomyces sp. NPDC005141. Next base: position 13,307 of record NZ_JBSFYW010000097.1, read on the forward strand.
CGAGCTGGGCGGCGTGCGGCCTGCGGCGCAGCGCACGCCGGTTGGACCGCTCCTTGAGGATCACCTTGAGCACACGCAGCCCGTCCCGCACGGCACGCAGATTGCTCGTGCCGTGGATGCGGAGGTACTCGTGGCTCGGGATCTCCTGCACCTTGAGCCCTGCCTTGACCACCCGGATGTTCATCAGGGTCTCGACCTCGAAGCCGGTGCAGTCGAGCTCGATCTTGTCGAGGCAGTGCCGCCAGAACGCGTTGTATCCGTAGCAGAGATCGGTGTAGCGGGCGCCGAACTTGGCATTGACGGTCGCGCAGAGCACGCGGTTGCCGAGCTTGCGGATCGGCGTCATGTCGGATGTGCCGCCGCCGTTCGCGAACCGGGAGCCCTTGGCGAAGTCCGCCCCGGACACCAGAGCGGAGACGTACGACACGATCTCGTGACCGTCGGCCGAGCCGTCCGCGTCGACCATCACGATGATGTCGCCGGTGCACGCCTCGAACCCGGTGATCAGGGCGTCTCCCTTGCCCTTCCCGCGCTGTTCGACGACCTTGACGTCGGGCCACAGCTCACGGGCCACTTCGACGGTGTTGTCGGTGGAGTTGCCGTCCACAAGAACCACTTCGTGTATCCACGAGGGAAGTGTCTTGAAGACATAGGGGAGATTCTCCGCCTCATTCATGGCGGGAATCACGACACTCACCGGTGGCGCGATGGCCAGGTGAGAAGAGATCGGCCGGTACTTGGCGGCCGTTGACGGATCATCGCCCGGGATCGCTGGGCGCAGGACTGAGCTCATGAGTCTGGTCCCTCTCGTCCGGTGGACCGCCCGCCCCTGGGCGGTCCGGTTCTTTGTCCGGTTCGAAAGGGGGGTTCTCACTGACGGCATGCCGAAAGGAATCTCCGTGCATGCCGGGTGAGCTGGCAAAGCTGGCCGGCTCCGAAAAGAGGAGCCGGTCGCGCGGCACGACTCGGCACAGGTCTGGTCACCGAGTACGGCACCCCCCAACCGCGCCCCGCGCCGGGAACCATCGCGGTCCTTGAGCCCTCCCCTAGAGCCGTCGATGATGGACCGATGCGGGTGAGATGTACGACGGTATTGACGAATGAGTCCGTATGGCAAGACCTGGAACGAGGCCTCACGTTTTTGTTGGTTTGACCGTTACACGACGCCTCGAACGGATTTTCCCCATCCGATTGAGGATCCCGCAGGCCGGCTCGAACGGCTCCGGCCGGGTGTCACCACCCGCCCCTCGGGCACGGAGATGTGCCGTGCCCTCGAGGAGTCCTGGTCATTCCGGCCCCGATCCGTCAGGGGTCCGTCCGGCCGTCGCGCGACTACGCCATCGCCGTGCCGACACCAGCAGGAGAACCAGCGAACTGAGTGCGGCCACGGTCACGATCCCGCCGGGAACCGACCACCGGTGCACGGCGAGCATGCCCTGGGCCACCAGCATGTTCAGGGCGACCGCGCCGGCGACGGACGCGAGGACGCGGCCGAGGGGATCCAGCCCGCGCAGCGCGGCCGCGATGGCGAACGACGGTGACGCGAGCAGGAAGAACAGGGTGAACGGACCGCGCAGGGGTGAGTCCGCGTCGGCGAGCGCCAGATACCCGCCGACGCCCGCGACCACGGTCGCGGCGCCCGCGAGCAGCGGCAGGAGGTCCCTCCCCGGACCTGACCGCGACCGCTCCGCGGTGTCGGATGGAGATGCCTTGATCCTTATGGTCTGCATGGGCGACTTTGCCCCCCGAAGCGCCGGATGTCGGGCTTCAATGTGGCGTAGTGGGCCTGTGGACGTCAAGACGCGGAAGGCGCTCAGGGGCTTCCCGACCGCCTCCGGCCGCAGCCTTCCGGAGTTGTCGCCCCGCTTCGGCGACCAGGGTGCCGCACACCGGAGTTGACGGTCTGTCATTCATTGTCATCTGACTGTCATGGACATGTAACGAAATATGCCGTGAACAGGGGTGGAGCCGGTGGCGGGGGTCCGAAAAGTCTTGGCATGGACACTTCCTGTCAACACGCGTAGCTGCTACCAACGTTGTGGCAGAGATCCTGCTAAAGGGAGGTTCCATGAGACGTTCCCGAATTACGGCATACGTGACCTCACTCCTCCTCGCCGTCGGCCTCGCCCTTACCGGGGCGGCGACAGCGCAGGCGCGAACCGCGGCGGCCACCGGCTATGTGGCCCTGGGTGACTCCTATTCCTCCGGTGTCGGCGCCGGGAGCTACATCAGCTCCAGCGGCGACTGCAAGCGCAGCACGAAGGCGTACCCCTATCTCTGGAGCGCCGCTCATTCACCCTCGTCGTTCGACTTCACCGCTTGCTCAGGCGCTCGTACGGGTGATGTCACGGCGAATCAGCTCGGCCCGCTCAGCTCCTCCACGGGCCTCGTCTCGATCAGCATCGGCGGCAACGACGCCGGATTCTCCGACGTCATGACGACCTGCGTCCTGCAGTCCGAGAGCTCCTGCCTCTCGCGCATCGCGACGGCGAAGGCGTACGTCGACTCCACGCTCCCCGGCAAGCTCGACTCCGTCTACTCGGCGATCAGCGCGAAGGCCCCGGCCGCCCATGTGGTCGTTATCGGCTACCCCCGCTTCTACAAGCTCAACGGCAGTTGCCTGACCGGACTTTCGGAGACCGAGCGGTCCGCGATCAACGGCGCGGCCGACTACCTGGACAGCGCGACCGCCCAGCGTGCCGCCGCCCACGGCTTCACCTTCGCCGATGTCAGGGGCACCTTCACCGGACATGAGATCTGCTCCGGCAGCGCCTGGCTGCACAGCCTGAACTGGCTGAACATCGGCGAGTCGTACCACCCGACCGCGGCCGGCCAGTCCGGCGGCTATCTGCCCGCCTTCACCGGAGCCGTCTGACCTCCGGACCCCCACTCCGGAATCCTTCGAGAAAGCACCCGTCCCATCCGGGGAGAACGTCCGCCCCGCCGAGGGACATCGTCATCCCCGTCACGGGGATGCGGAGGCGGAGGCCCCGTCCGTCGGGGTCTCCGTCACACAAGTGATCGTGAACGGGACCGAGTTGGAGGTCGCGTGGACCGGGCCGCGCACCTCCACGCTGATCTCGTTGGCGAACGTCCCGCTCGCGTCGTACGTCGTCGCCACCACCGTCTTCTGCTGCGTCCTGCCGCCGCCCGCGGGGAACGCGAGCGTCTTCCAGCTCGGATCGGTCACATCACCGGACTTCGTGACCCAGCGGTACTCGACATCCACCGGCACGCGGCCCACCGTGAAGGTCGCCGTGAACGACGGAGCCCCCGTGGCAGGCGGCGGACAGGCGCCCCTGTAGTCGGTGTGGTGACCCGAGACCGTCACCCGAACCGACTGCGCGGGCGGAGCGGTCGTCGAACTCCCGCCCCCGGGAGCGCTGCTGGAGGGACTCCCGCCACCCGTCGCACCCGCGGTGCCCTTGCTGCTCTCGCTCTTCTCGCCGCCCGAGTTCCCGCCGTCGGTGGTCCTGCCGGTGGCCCCGCTGCTGGTGGTCCCCTGCCCGCCGTTCCCGCCGTCACGGTTCAGCAGCGCGTACGTCAGTCCGCCGAGGGCGAGCGCCAGCGCGACCAGACCCGCGATCAGGGCGACGGCCGCGCGACGATTGCGGTCGGGCTCCGCCGGGGGTGTGGCCGACGGCACGGTCGCGGGAGGCGGGCCGAACCCCCGCGGTGGTGTCGGCGAGGCCGGGGACGGTTGGTTGAACGCCCCGATCGTCGGTGTGTCGGAGGGCGTCGGCGCAGCGACCACGGGCCGCGTGGGCGCCGCGCCACCCGCCGCGACGACACGCAGCTCGTGCTCGGCGGAGGCGGCGCTCGTCCGCTCGGCCGGATCCTTGGCCAGCAGGCCCTCGATGACGGGGGCGAGCCGACCCGCGCGACGGGGTACCGGCAGTGGTTCGTCGACGATGGCCCGCAAGGTGCTCAGCGGCGTGTTCTGCCGGAAGGGCGAGTTTCCCTCGACCGCCGCGTACAACAGCACCCCGAGCGACCAGAGGTCCGACTCCGGGCCGGGTGTGCGGCCCAACGCCCGCTCCGGGGCCAGGAATTCGGGCGATCCGATGACCTCGCCCGTCATGGTCAGGGCGGAGCTGCCCTCCACCGTCGCGATGCCGAAGTCCGTCAGGACGACCCGTCCGTCGTTCGCCATCAGCACGTTGCCCGGCTTCACGTCCCGGTGCAGCACCCCCGCCTCGTGCGCGGCACGCAGCGCGGCGAGCACCTCGGCGCCGATGTGGGCGGCGCGCTGGGGCGTCAACGGCCCCTCGGCGTCCAGCAGATCGGACAGCGCGATGCCGCGGATCAGCTCCATCACGATCCAGGGCCGGCCGTCCTGCGTGGCCACGTCGTAGACCGTCACCACATTGCGGTTGGAGATACGGGCGGCCGCCCATGCCTCCCGCTCCAGGCGCGCGTACATCCGCTCGACCTCGGACGTCTGAAGCCCTGCCGGGGCGCGGACCTCCTTCACGGCGACCTCGCGCTGCAGCACTTCGTCGCGGGCGCGCCACACCGTTCCCATGCCGCCTTCGCCCAAGGGCGAGAGCAGCCGGTAGCGCCCCGCGATCACACGTTCACTGCCCGGATCTTCGGACACGTGCGTCCCCCATTCGCATCCGCGCGTTTTCCCCACAAAAGTAGCTCAGCCGAGTACGGATGCCGCCCCCTTGAGCACCAATCCAGCCCCAAGGGCTACGACGATCAACGCCGATCCCAGAGGTGCGGTCCTGCGGACCAGGAGGACGAGGCGCCCCTCGGCCCACCGAGGACGCCTGGCCAGGGCCCGGGTCATCCCGCCGCCGAGTTTGACGACGGCGAACCCGGCCGCCGTCAGCGTCAGGGCCAGCCCGACGCCGTACGCGAGGACGAGGAGAAGACCGAACCAGGCCTGGCCGAGGGCCGCGGCGCCCACGAGCACGACGACCGCCGAAGGACTGGGGACCAGCCCACCGGCGAAGCCGAGCAGGATCGTCCCGCGGAGGGTGGGGGCGATCTCGTGGGTGTGGGTGAAGCCGCCGTGGGTGTGCTCGAGGGTGCGGGAGCGGGAGGTGTTGCCCGAGGGGTGGTCGTGCGGGTGCGGGTGCGGGTGCGGGTGCGGGTGCGGGTGGGAGTGAGGTTGGGGTGCGGTGGCGGTGGTGGGAGCGCTCGTCGTCACCGACGTGGTGGCGTGAGCGAGGACCAGGGGGCGTGCGGAGCGGTCGGCATGCCGATGCGGTACCCCCGCGTGTTCGCCGTCGTGAGCGTGGTCATGGTCGTGGTCGTGTGTGTGCCGGTGCGCGGGGGTGTGCTCGTGGTCATGCGTGTGACCCGGCCCGTGGTCGTGGGCCGTGGTCCGGTCCTGACCGTGCTCGTGCGCATGGGCGTGCCCGTGAGCGGGCTCGTGGGGGTGGTCGTGCGTGTGGTCCGTGCCGTGCGGATGTCCGTGGTCGTGGTCTTGCCCATGCCCGTGTGCCGGGGGCCGGTTGCGCCACGCCCGTCGCAGGAGAGTGGCGCCCGCCAGGGTCACCAGGACACCGCTCGACACCCCCAGCCAGGCGATCACGGAGGGGGCCGCCGCCGAGCCCGCCGTGACCAGCAGGCCGAGCGCGACGACTCCGAGGGTGTGGGTGACCGTCACGGAGGCGGCCAGGGGCAGTACGTCCTTCATCCGGGCCCGGCCCCCGCGCGCCGCCGCCGTCGCGGCCATCAGGGTCTTGCCGTGGCCCGGCGCGAGCGCGTGCATCGCACCCAGGGCGACGGCGATGAACAGGGCCAGCGCGGCGAAGCCGAAGGTGAGGTCATGACGGGCCACCAGATTGTTCAGGGCCTCGGTCCAGCGGTCGGCGCCGCGCGGGAGCACGGAGGCGGCCGGGGCCTCGCGCCGTTCCTCGACGAGGGCGGGGCCGCCGGGGCGGATCCTCAGTGACGCGGTGGCGGTGTCGGCCGGCGAGGAGAGCAGCGCCTTGGGGTACCGGGTCAGCTCCGCCGACACCGACTTCGCCGGTACGTCCGAGGAGGTGAGAGTCGTCCGGTCGCCACGGGCGGTGATCTCGCGCCAGCCGGGACCCCGGTCGGCGCCCGCGCTGTGGAAGCCCACGGTGACCGTCTCGTTCCTGGGCAGAGGTGCCGTCAGCCGGCACTCCACGCGCAGGGTGCTGAGACCCGCCTGGCCGGGCCGCACGCGTGCGTGGCTCGCGCCGGCGGTGAGCGCCACCGTGTGCCCGCCGACGGTCACCTTGCTGCCGCTCGCCGCGCTCTCGCACCGCTGCCGGGCCCAGTCGGCCATCCCGAGCTTCTCGATGTCGGGCTTGGCCTGGGTGGCGGGGATCTCCGCCAGGTCCTCGACGTGATCGACGCGCAACTGCCCGGGGGCCGCGACCAGTCCGTCGTACCGGTTGACGGTGAAGTTGCCGAGCGGATGCGCGCTCGCCTGTCCCGAGGGGACGAGCACGAGCGCGCAGGCCGCGGTCAGGATCGTTCCGCAGACGGCGAGGAATCGAGGTGCCCTCACTGCGCGGCCTCCAGTGCGGTACGGGCTTCGCGGGCGCCCAGCGGCGAGAATCCCGGGTTCAGCTCCAGGGCCGACCTCAGCGCGGTGCGCGCCTTCCCGGTGTGACCGGTGGCCTGCTCGATGACACCGCGGTGGTAGAGGAAGGACGCGTTGCGGTAGCCCGTCGCGGTGGCCCTGCGGGCGTACGGCAGGGCCTCCGCGTCGCGGCCCGACACGTGCAGCGCCCAGGCGAGCGCGTCCGCGGTGTGCACCGTGTGCCGGCGGGCCCACTCGTCGCGGGCCGCCTTCAGCGCGGCCTTGCGGTCGCCGTGGTCGGCGGCGGCAAGCGCCGTGTCGAGGTCGGCGTCGACGCCGTTGGCACGGGCCAGGGAGACCCAGGCGTTCACCAGCGTGTACTGGTCGCGGGCTTTCTGCGCGTCGCCCGCCTTGCCGCGGGCCTCGTACAACTCGCCCAGTTCGACGAGGGGTTGCGGGAGTGGGTAGCGCTGCACGACCTGCTCCATCCCCTTGATCGCCGCCGCGTGGTCTCCCTGCGCGGCCTGCGTGCGGGCCCGGCCTTCGAGGGCGGGGAGATAGCCGTCGTCGGCGGCGAGTGCCCGTGCGAAGTAGGTGAGTGCCGCGTCGTACTCGCCCTGGCTCCAGTCCAGTTGACCGAGCGCGGTGGCTACGTACGCGATGTCGCCGCGGCTGGTCGCGGTGGCCAGCGCCTGACGCAGGACCCGGCGGGCGGTCTTCACGTCGCCGCGCAGCTCGTGGACGTAGGCGTACCGGGTGAAGACGGGGACGCCCGGCCGCCGGGAGTCGGCGAGGTCGGCCGCCTTCGACGCCTCGTCGTAGCGGCCGAGTTCGACGAGCGCGTCGATCCGTGAGGAGAGGGCGCGCTCGCTGTAGGGGTTCTGCTTCAGCGCGAGGTCCGCGTACTTCAGGGCACCGGTGAAGTCGTGCCGGGCGGCGGCGAGGGCGGCGCGTCCGGCGAGTGCGGGGTCGTAGTCGGGGCGCAGCTTCAGGGAGCGGTCGAGCGCTTCCTGTGCCTGCGGGTAGCGGGAGGGGTCGCCCTTGGTGCGGGCCTGTTCCACATAGGCGAGGCCGAGTGTCGACCAGCCGCCGAAGTCCTTGGGCTGGGTGCGGAGATGGGCCTGGAGGGACGTGATGCTCGCGTCGAGGTCGCCGCTCGCGAGCAACTGCGGTGACACGCCGTTGGACACGTTCGCGACGGCGGGTGTCGTTCCGCCGTCCCGCAGGGCCCCGAGCACCACCGCGCCCGCTGTCATGGCCACTGCCAACGCGGCTGCGCAGAAGCTGAGTTGGGCCGTCCGCCAGCGACGCTGCGACGCCGACAGCCGGCGCACGGCGGCCACCCGCTCGTCGGGCGCCTCCGCGACGTCCGCGACGTCCGCGGTGTCCTCGCCGGAGTCGGCTTCCGGGGCGCTTTCGTCGGACGCGGCTTCCGCCCTGTCCTCGTCGGGTGTCGCCTCCGCCGTATCCCCGGTCGTTGTCGCTTTCGCCCTCTTCTCGGCGCGCACCGGCGTGGTCACGTCCTCGGCGCCCGCCGTGTCCTCGGCGGGTGTCGCTTCCGCGGTGTTCTCGGCGGGCATGGCCCCCACGGTGCTCTCGTCGGGCGTGGCCTTCTCGGCGTCCGGCGTCGCGTTGTCGTTCGTACGCGGGGACATGCCCTCTCCTCAAAGTCCTTGGCGGAACGGTGGTTGTGGGGGGTGGGGCGGCGCGGCCCGCACGGTGGGGGATGTGCTGCGTGCGGGC
>NZ_JBSFYW010000098.1:0-20810 GCF_053599975.1 Streptomyces sp. NPDC005141
CCCTGGAGGCGAAATCCCGCTTCCTGCCCTGCTCCGCAGGAATCCGATTCCTCCCCGGCCCGAAGGCCGAGGCATCCTCGGAGGAACCCGGTGACGATCTGGTCGTACTGCTGGCGGATCAGCTCCCAGTCGATCGTCTTGCTGGACAGCACCGGCGCCAGGTGCGGCCAGGTCTCGTCCTCGCCGACGGCTGGCCGGTACAGCCGGGCCGAGCCCACGTTCTTCAACCGGGGCAGCAGGTTGAAGCTGAGCATGTGCGCGAACGCGAACCCGACGATGGACGCGCCGTGGGTGTCGGTGTACTGCCGGTCCACCACCATCTCGGTGCAGTGCCGCAGCACGCCCTCGATCATCGCGGCGACCTCGGAGGCCGAGCAGTTCTTGAGCTGGGAGTAGATGCACACCGACCTCCGCTCGACGTGCCAGTAGAGATCACCCCCGGTCCCCGGTACCGCTGGTGCCACTCCGTCATGAAGTTGGAGGACCAGGAGCCGAACTTCTTACTGTCCGAGGCGCACGAGGTGCCCTCGCCCCACCAGTCGGCGTCCCGGGCGGCGAAGGTGGCGTTCACCAGCTTCACCAGCGCTGACAGCAGATGCTTCGCCCCCCGTGCGGGGGTTCGGGATGAGGTGAGTGTGCTCGCCAGCGTCGGCGGCCGCCGTACGGCCGGTCCCGGCATGTGGCGTGATCGTTTCCTCTGGTGACAGGGTGTGTGGGCGTGTAGCGTCTGCGTCAGCTGTCGTGGTTCGGAGTTCCCCTTTGCCCACGCTTTTGGTGTGGGCTTTTTGCTGTGCTGTGCCGCAGGGACCAGGGCGATCACCTCCGTCTTCCGCATGGTGTGGGAGGCGTTCATCGACTGGAAGGCATGAGATATGGCTACGGGAACTGTGAAGTGGTTCAACGCGGAGAAGGGCTTCGGGTTCATTGCCCAGGACGGGGGCGGTCCGGACGTCTTCGCGCACTATTCCGCGATCAACTCCTCGGGCTTTCGTGAGCTGCAGGAGGGCCAGATCGTGACGTTCGACATCACCCAGGGCCAGAAGGGCCCGCAGGCCGAGAACATCAACCCGGCCTGACCTTCCCCCTCTCCTGCCCGCGGGCGCCGCGGTCGGTGCGCACGGCTGCCTCATACAGCAGCACCGCCCGACCCGAAACAATGGGCGCCTGGGCTGGGCGGGGGCGTCGGTGGGTCTGGGTTGCATGGATCAGGGCCGCGCAGTTGCTGCGCGGCCCTGATCCATGTCCGAGACCGGCGTGCCGCGCGGATGAGGTTGGCGCAGGGAAGCGTGCCCCGCCTCAACAGCAGCAGATCGTGCGAAGGGCCAGTGCCCATGAACCTTCCGGCAGGAGTTCATCGACGCGCACGGCGGGGTGCCTCCGGTTGAGCTGACTGGGCTGTGCGGTCAGCGGAGCGGTCCCCTGCCAGGTGGAGTTGGCGCAGAGTGCTGTCTGTGTCGTGCCGGAAGTGTTCGGGCGAGGCCAGGCGTTGCCACAGCGGGTCGGGGCGGCCGGGGACGGTGGCGTTGCGGGCGGTCCATTCCCTGGCGAGCTGTGTGTACAGGGGTGTGCCCTGGTCCGAAGTTTCTGCGCGGGTCTGGCCACGGGCGTGAGCGGGGTGGGAGGGCCTACGGCGCGCTTGTTCCGGAACTTGGGCCTCGGCTCTGCGTTCGCCGCTGCCTGCCTGTGCGACGTGGCTGGAGTTCATCCAATGATCATCTGTCACGTTCGTCAAAACGATTCGTCCGCCCTCGGGGACACCGTCTGCCGGTTGGGGCGTTCTGCCTTGGTCAGGGCACTGCGGCGGCGGTGGTCCGCTTCCTGCAAGGCAACCGCTGTGGGCCTCCGCGGCTTCGGGGGCTGGCCTGCGCGGGCTGCGGAGGTCGGCTGCCCGCAGTCTATTGAGGGCGCCGGGGTTGCTGCTTTCTGCGTACTCGATCAGATGCAGGAGGGCTGCGAGTTCGCCTGGCGGAGGTAGAGGTGAGTCATGGGGGCGGAGGCACGATAGAGCAGTGCCTGACGCAGCGGTTTTCGTAGGCGCGTCTGTGCGATTGGTTCTCTGCTCCGATGAAAGGCCGCGCCGGAGCCATCCCTTGTTCTTCGCGGGGAATCCCGGCGTTCAGGCCGGGCGGGAATGCGATCCTCGGTCTGGAGGCGCGAAGCGCCGGAGATCACTGCGCTTGTGTGGTGACGGTCATGCCGGGCGCTTCTGGTTCTCGATGTAGTCCTTGACGATGTTCAGCGGTGCGCCGCCGCAGGACCCCGCGAAGTAGGACGGGGACCAGAACACCGATCCGGTCTGGATCCGGTTGATCCGGCCGGTGTACTCCGCGCGCAGGTAGCGGGAGCTGACGCCTTTGAGGCTGTTGACCAGCTTGGACAGGGCGATCTTTGGCGGGTAGTGCACGAGCAGGTGGACGTGATCGCCTTCGCCGTTGAACTCCCGGAGTTCCGTGCCGAAGCTCTCGCACACATCGCGCATGATCTCCTCGCAGCGCGTCAGCATCTCGCCGTTGAAGATTTCCCGCCGGTACTTCGTGACGAACACCAAGTGTGCGTGGAGGTTGAAAACGACATGATTTCCTCGTCGGACATCGGGATCTGGTTCCCACCGCGGTGACATACGCCAAACATAGTAGGATCAAGCGGGCTCGACCGGAGGGGGTGGGCTGGATGATCCGTGCGTACACGTTCCTCCTGCGGCCCACCGTCCGTCAGGCACAGGCGCTCGCCGAGATGCTGCGCGACCACTGCTCTCTCTACAACGGGGCCTTGCAGGAACGCCGTGACGCCTGGCGGCACGTCTCGAAGAGCACCGTCCGGTACGGGATGCAGTCCGCGCAGCTCAAGGAGATCCGGGCGTTCGATCCTGAGCGCCAGGGCCGCTGGTCGTTCTCCTCGCAGCAGGCGACGTTGCGCCGTCTGGACAGGGCGTTCGCCGCGTTCTTCCGGCGGGTCAAGTCCGGTGACGCCCCGGGCTACCCGCGTTTTCGCGGGGTGAACCGGTTCGACACGGTGGACTTCCCCAAGGACGGGGACGGCTGCCGGTGGGACTCCACCCCGCACGACCCCCTCACCCGCGTCCGCCTCCAGGGCGTCGGGCATGTGAAGGTCAACCAGCACCGTGTCGTGGCCGGCAGGGTCAAGACGGTGTCTGTGAAGCGTGAAGGCCGTAAGTGGTTCGTGGTGCTCACTGCCGAACAGGATCAGTCGGAGCCGCTGCCATCGACCGGCAGCGTGGTCGGGATCGACCTGGGCATTGCGAACTTCCTCGCCGACTCGGGCGGCGCCTTCGTGCCCAACCCGCGCCACGGACGCCGTGCGGCCGGCAAGCTCCAGGCCGCGCAGCAGGCTCTGTCCCGCTTCCCGCGCTGCAGGGCCAAGGACCGCACCGCCAACCACCGGCGCGCGGTGGAGAGGGTCGCCCAGCTCCACCGCAAGGTCCGCCGCCAACGGCTGGACCACGCACACAAGACCGCGCTCGACCTGGTCCGCGCACACGATGTCATCGCGCACGAAGACCTCAGGATCCGCAACATGAGCAGGGCCCCCGCAGCCAGGCCCAAACCCGACCAGGCAGGCGCGTTCCTGCCCAACGGGGCCGCCGCCAAGGCCGGGCTCAACAAGTCGATCAACGATGCCGGATGGGGGGTGTTCCTGACGATCCTGCACGCCAAGACACCTCACGGAGCTAAGTCGTCAAGCAGCTTCGAGAAGTTGTGTGGGGAAGGCGAGGTTCTCGTCGAACAGGATGTGCTTCTGGAGGCAGTGGTAGAGCTGGCCGATCATCTTGTTGAAGAGGTTTCTCTGAGCGGCGGCGTGCCAGTCCCCGGCCTCGCGGCGGCGGTCGTAGTGGGCCTTTGCGCCCGGTGAGTGGGTCAGTGAGGCGAAGGCCCACAGGTAGCCGGCGTGGTTGAGCCGGTCGTTCTTCACCCAGCGTCTGGTGATGCTGGACTTCTTGCCGGACGCCCTGGTGATGGGGGACGCACCGGCGTAGGCCTTCATACCGCGGGCAGTGGCGAAGCGGGCATGGTCGTCCCCGATCTCAGCGAGGATCCGGGCGCCGAGCTGGGTGCCGAGCCCGGGGAGGCTCAGGATGATCTCGGCGTCCGGATGCTGAGGGAAAACCTCTTCAACCGCCTCGGCGAGCTGGTCGGCGGCCGTGCAGGCGGCTTCGAGCTGCCGCAGCAGAGCGAGCATCTGCTTGCCGAGCGCGTCCTCGACCAGTGGCGGCTGGTGCGCGTATTCGGCCCGCAGGACCTCGCGGATGCGCTCGGCGTCGGCATCGATCCGGCGCTGGCGGCCGGCGCGCTTGAGCGCCGAGCGCAGTTGCGCAAGCGACAGCCGGGCCGCCCGCGAGGGCGTGGGGGCGAGCTCCAGCAGGACGCGGGTCTCGGGGCGGCAGAGACCGTTCTGCCAGTGCAGGTAGGCGTCGAGGGCGGCGGGGAAGTACTCGCGCAGGAGCGAGCGGAGCTGGTTGGCGAGCTGCTGCCGGTTCCAAACGGCGTCCTGCTGGGCGCGGGCGAGGACGGCGATGGCGCGGGCGAGATCGCTGTCCCGGGGCAACGGCCGGTGGGCGTGCATATCGGTGCGGAGGATGTTCGCCAGGACGAGGGCGTCGCCAGGGTCGGACTTCTTCCGTGTGACCGCGTGGCGGTCGCGGTAGCGTGCGGCGGCCATCGGGTTGATGGCGTAGACCTGGCGCTTCCCGGTCCGCAGGACCGCGACGAGCAGACCGCGGGAGGTCTCGATGGCGACCGGGATCGGGGTGTCCTTGGTGTCGCCGTGCTCGGCGAGCAGATCCAGCAGGATCTTGTAGCCGGTCGCGTCGTCTGTGATGTGGCGCTTGGCCAGGAGCGTGCCGTCGTCGTCGACCAGGGCGACGTCGTGCGTCTTCTCGGCCCAGTCGATGCCGCAGTAGATCAACTTTCCCTCCTCGAAGTGCGGGTGTTTGCACTGGTCACGAGCGCATGCGGGGCCACGCAGCGACCTAATTCCAGGCCTCGATCAAGGAACGGGCCGACACCTCACAAGCCGTTCGTGGCACCAGCTCACCGCACGGGCCCCGGTCTGTTCCCAGAGCTCAGACGGCTCGGGGAATGCAAGAGATCACCGTGCGACGGGCTCGCACCACGAACTCCAACGAGTGATCAAGCAAACGGTGTTGACGCCGCTGGTCGCCGTGAAGGCGCCGAACGCCGCCGATCTTGGCGGAGACATCATGGCCGGGCTGAAAGAAGGCGTGCGTCCGGAGCCCACACAACCGCCAGCAGCGTCAGTGCTGGGTGGGTGGCGGCCACGAGAGCACCGAATGGCGCCGCTCTCTGGGAAGGCATCTTGGCCGTGACGTTGAGAGGTATCCACCGGCACTCACGAGACCACCACCCGCCAGCTGGGTTGCGCAGCCGTGCTCGTCGCAGACCTGCGGCCCGGCGGAGGGCAGGCGTCACAACCCGTTCGAACCACCTCACCGACCGGCGAGGGCCGGTGAGCTCGTTACACGGGAATTAGGCTGAAAGCGCCGGACGGGAAGTGATCGCCGTCAACCCCCGCAACACCTCCCGCACCTGCCCCCACTGCGGGCACACCGCCAAGGAGAACCGGCCCACACAGGAGAAGTTCCACTGCATCGCCTGCGGACATAGTGCGCACGCCGACACAGTGGGAGCCACCAACGTTCTACGGGCCGGGCTGGCCCGTCGCGACGCCGACCTGGCGTAACGAGAAGCCCCCGGCTTCAGCCGGGGGAGGAGTCACGTCCTCGGTATGTCCCTTCTGACCAGCGAGGTGCCACGGTCACCCGTGCGCCGGCAGCGGTGAGGGGACATCGGTGGCGGTGTGGTTGCTGACCGTGTTGCGGTCGACAGCCCCGGTCCCCTTTTCCGGAACGCTGCACTGGAAGTACGCCAATATCTGTGCTCGTCGGCTGAGAGTTTTCCGGACCGTGTGGTGAGAATTTTTACCGCAATGAGCGGAGTGGAATTACTCAACCGACGCGGGCCGTTGCGGCGTGCTACTGTCCACTCAGTTGCAGTTGTGGTTCCCGAAACTTCAAGTACTCCCACCCGGCTCCTGCCGGGGAGAGCGCTTTTTTATTTCCGGTCATTTTCCGGCGGGGTAATCATCGCGGCGACACGGTGTCCGCACAGTGCGGACACCGGTGTACTGCCCCAAAGGAGATATGACATGGCTGCTGGTACCGTGAAGTGGTTTAACGCGGAAAAGGGTTTCGGCTTCATCGAGCAGGACGGTGGCGGCGCTGACGTGTTCGCCCACTTCTCGAACATCGCCGCCCAGGGCTTCCGCGAGCTGCTCGAAGGCCAGAAGGTGACCTTCGACATCGCGCAGGGCCAGAAGGGCCCGACGGCCGAGAACATCGTTCCGGCCTGACGCACACTTGCAGCTGGGGCCCGCATCCCTCGGGGTGCGGGCCCCAGCTACACGCATTTTCCCGCAGTGGTTTCACCTGCGAGACGACTCGGACAAATCCGCAGCGTCACGCGGCTCCTCCTTCAGGATGCAGGAGCATCCTGAAGAGCTGAGCCGCATTTCGGCGCCCGGGACTTCACGTCCCCGCTGCGTCACCTATTTCAGCATTTACGCCCGCCGCGGATTCCCGTCGGCCGGTTTTGCTTTGACATCGGTCCATACCTGTAATTCCGTGCTGCTCATCGCCTGCGGGAATTCCTTGATATGTGCCGCATCGAGGAAGGTTCCGCATGAACCGCACACGCACGAACGACCGCTCGCCCCGCACCCGCAACGGCAGTGCCGATGCCGGAAGGGGCGGCAGCCGCTTCGGCTCGCCTGCACCGCGCCGTTCCGGCGGCCCTGCCCGTTCCGGCGGTCACGGCCGCCGGCCCGCCGCCGTGCAGGGTGAGTTCGCGCTCCCCACGACGATCACCCCCGCGCTTCCTGCCGTCGAGCGCTTCGCCGATCTCGACATGCCTGAGCAGCTGCTGGCCGAACTCGGCAGGCAGGGCGTGACCGTGCCGTTCCCGATCCAGGGCGCGACGCTGCCGAACTCCCTGGCGGGCCGTGACGTCCTGGGCCGCGGCCGCACCGGTTCCGGCAAGACCCTCGCCTTCGGCCTCGCTCTGCTCGCCCGCACCGCCGGACAGCGTGCTGAGCCCCGCCAGCCGCTGGGACTGATCCTCGTACCGACGCGTGAGCTGGCGCAGCAGGTGACCGACGCGCTCACGCCGTACGCCCGATCCGTCAGGCTGCGGCTGGCCACGGTGGTGGGCGGGATGTCGATCGGCAAGCAGGCCGGCGCGCTGCGAGGCGGGGCCGAGATCGTCGTCGCGACCCCGGGCCGGCTCAAGGACCTCATCGACCGTGGCGACTGCCGGCTGAACCAGGTGGGCATCACCGTCCTGGACGAGGCCGACCAGATGGCCGACATGGGATTCATGCCGCAGGTCACCGCGCTGCTCGACCAGGTGCGTCCGGAGGGACAGCGGATGCTGTTCTCCGCCACCTTGGACCGCAACGTCGACCTGCTGGTGCGCCGCTATCTGACCGACCCCGTCGTGCATTCGGTCGACCCCTCGGCCGGTGCGGTCACCACGATGGAGCACCACGTCCTGCACGTCCACGGCGCCGACAAGCACGCCGCCACGACAGAGATCGCCGCCCGCGACGGCCGCGTGATCATGTTCCTGGACACCAAGCATGCCGTCGACCGGCTGACCCAGGACCTCCTCGACAGCGGGGTACGGGCCGCCGCGCTGCACGGCGGCAAGTCGCAGCCGCAGCGCACCCGCACACTGGCGCAGTTCAAGACGGGGCACGTCAGCGTGCTGGTCGCGACCAACGTCGCGGCGCGCGGCATCCACGTCGACAACCTCGACCTTGTCGTGAACGTCGACCCGCCGACCGACCACAAGGACTACCTCCACCGCGGCGGCCGGACTGCCCGCGCCGGCGAGTCCGGCAGCGTCGTCACCCTGGTCACACCGAGCCAGCGCCGCGGCATGGTCCGCCTCATGTCGGACGCCGGGATCCGGCCGCAGACCACCCAGATCCGCTCCGGCGACGAGGCCCTGCACCGGATCACCGGCGCCCAGGCCCCGTCCGGCATCCCGGTCGTCATCACCGCACCGGTGGCCGAACGCCCCAAGCGCAGCACCTCCTCCTCCCGAGGCCGGCGCCGCCCCTCCTCGACGAGTCGGCGCGCGCCTGTGCGTCAGACCGTCTTCGATGCGGCGGCCTAGAACTTTCGTGATCAGGAAGCTGGCCCATCTCTGCAGGAGGCACCTTGTGACGCTGGTTCAGATGCAGCCCCGCCCGGCGAGCGCCGACCCCGCGCACACGACGGTGGCCGAGGTCATGGACACGGCCGGACCGCAGGTCTGTGACGACATGAGCGTCGAGGTGGCGCTGTCCGTCATGGCCGCCGCCGGCACGGGCCGGCTGGTCGTCTGCGACCAGGACGGCCAGTGCACCGGCCTGGTCACCCACGCCGAACTCACCGCGATCCGCGACAGTTCCGCCTACACGGACCGTTTCCGGCTGCGCGACCTCCTCGGCGACCACGGGTCGTTCGCCTCACCCGTGACCACGATGGCCGACGCCGAAGCTGCGATGCGCGCCCGTCGGCTGGGTGCCCTGCCGGTGGTCGACGAGCAAGGCAGCGCTCTGGGCGTCCTCGCCCTCTCCCGCTGAACCGCCCACCCCGGCCGGACCGTTCTCCCCTACTTCTCCCTGTGAGGTCACATGCGTTGCGTCATCGCCCGCTTCCCCTTCGAACTCACCAAGGCCGGCGTGCTGGACTCGATGAAGGGCATCAAGCCCGAGCCGGGCTCCGGCGAATCCGTGATCATCGGCCGCCGCCACTACCCCGTCAAGCAAGTCGGCCAGGTCATCACTCGCCAGGACCGCCGCGACTTCAGCGCCGCCGAAGTCCTGCGCGCCATGGCGCAGCTCGGTTTCACCTGCCGCGCCCTCCCCAAGGCCGCACCCGTACGCGCCCTGAGTTCGCTGCAGCACGCTTCCGCAATGCTCGGCACTCCCGTGTCCGTCTGACCGACCGCGGGAAACAGAGGCAGGCCGGCACCTGGACGGCACTGTGGGCCCGGCCGGCACGCGCCGGCCGGGCCCACACCGCTTGCCACGGGTTTTTTCCGCGGTGGTTGCTCAGTGGTCGGAGTAGCTGAAGTCGCCCATGGTCCAGGCACTGACGTCGTCGATCGCTACGCGGTACATCCCGCCCGTCTCGGGGATTCCGACTGTGCCCTGCAGGATGCGGGCGACGTGGAAGTGCAGATGCGTGGGAGGTCCGTCCTTCTCCGCGGGGGTGTTGAAGACGGCGGAGAACTCGCCCAGGCGGGCGGAGTCCGTCAGCACGTCCGACACCCTCTGGCTCCACACCGCTTCGGGGGCCAGTCGGCCGGTGATGACGGCACCACCGGTGACCACGGTCAGGGACATCTGGTTGCTCTGCCCGGACTCCACCAGGGTGGCGACGTCAACGAGCAGCTCGTCAGGCTTGGACATGGGGAAGATTATATTGACTGGCCACCCGGCCCTTGACGCGTGGTGACAGCAGGCACGGAGGCTGCCGACCGTCTGTCGAGGAAGCCCGTCAACGACCGCGAGGGCCACCCCGTCGTCTGCACTCGCGACCTGCCGATGATGCTCGCCCCGGTCGGCCTGAACGACTTCCGGCAGCGTAGGAAGTCCTTTTCCACCTCGACCTGACGCACCGGGAGGTCGAGGCCTGGTCGGCCCAGATGACGGTGCTGCGGGCAGCTCGCGCTGTCAGCAATGCACACGGCTACGGAGGGTTCCGTCATGTGTTGAATCCTCCCCCAGCTGAAGCAGGGGGATTCCTGGCTCACACTGCCTGCGGGTCAGCGACCCAACAGGTCTTCCGCGATCAACACCAGCCGGGTTGAAACCAGCCCGGTTTGATACAGCAAAGCGTGGAGGTGCATGTGCTGTCTTGGCTCTCGATCAGCACGGTGTGCGCGCTTGGTTCTCGCACCGCACGGCGTGCACCTTACCCAATCAGGGGGATGGTGTTTCGCCCTGGAGGCGAAATCCCGTTTCCTGCCCTGCTCCGCAGGAGGCCGATTCCTCCCCGGCCTGAAGGCCGAGGCATCCTCGGAGGAACCCGGTGAACGCATTCCAGAGAACAACTCTTTCAGACGCTCATCCAGGCATCGAGGAAGGCTTTGCGCCCCACGGGATCGTCTGACCTGCGGTCTGCGTGCAGGACGCGCCAGGCGGTGAGTTCGAGATCTCGGAGCCACAGTTCGCCGATGACCTCTGTCTTGAGGTCGGGGAAGTCGTCGGATTCGACGAGGGCCTGTCCGATCACCTCGCTTGCTGCGACGCGCTGGGGCGGGGTCATCTGGTCGACGGCGGAGAGGATCTGCCGGGCCAGGGCGGTTCCCTCTCCGGCCAACGAGCGCAACACCAGGGCCTTGATGTTGGCGGGCAGTAGATAGGCGGTGCCCGATGACCTCCACAGCTCCGACCAGAAGCGCTCTCCCGCCTTGGTGGGGGCAGGCAGTGCGGCCAGCAGCCCGAGGAGATGGCCGGTGGCGGCATAGCCGTCAGAGTGAGCTGCGGCGACGACCGCGATGCCGGCGACGCGCTCCACATTGAGACGGCCCGCTTCAATATGCGGAGCCAGACCCAACTGGTGTTCCAGCTGGTTCGTGAGGGGGGTGGATACGTGGGGACGGACCTCAGGAAGCATCGACGATCCTTGCGCGTAGGCGGGCCCAATGCCCGGTCGGAAGCCCTGATTGTTCCCATGACGGGCCGGTCTATTCGGCTCCGGCAGACCCAATTGACGCCAGGATCAACGAGGTCGCAGTACCAACCGTTGTGGAAAACCAGGCTGGCGACGGTGAGCGCGGGGTTCGCGAGCCACCTCTCGGAATGCTGTCCGAGTGTCGTCTTCTAGCATGCCTCCATGATCACCGGTGACGCCCACGAGGGAGGACGAGGAGCCGTGTCCCGCGACGCTGCTGAAGCCGAATGCATTCACGTCGTCTCACACCGGCGGGAGGGTCGTGAAGACGAGCTGCCCGTCGGATCACATGACGACGAAGCCACAGAGGACGCTCATTCGGTTGCCGCGCTGGTGGAGCGGGCGGCCGACCTGGTCGAACCGATCAAGCCGAAGCTGCGTGGCTGGCTCCACGCAGGAATGGTCCCCGCGTCACTGATCGCAGGCATCGTGCTCATCTGCCTGGCCCGCACCCCACAGGCAGCCGTGGCCTGCGCCGTGTATTCGGTCACCGCCTGGATGCTGTTCGCAACGAGCGCCGTCTACCACCGTGGCACCTGGGGGCCGCTCGGCGAGGCTCTCCTGCGACGTCTCGACCACGCCAACATCTTCCTCATCATCGCCGGTACCTGCACGCCCCTGGCGGTGCTCCTCCTTCCGCCGGACCAGCGATCCGTGCTGCTGTGGATTGTGTGGGTAGGCGCACTGGCGGGTATCGCGTTCCGGGTCTTTTGGGTCGGAGCTCCGCGCTGGCTGTACACCCCGTGCTACCTGGCCCTGGGATGGGCGCCGGTGCGCTACCTGCCCGACTTCCTGCACACCGGGGGAGTGGCCGTACTCAGCCTGATCGTGGCGGGCGGGCTCCTCTACAGCGCGGGCGCGGTCGTCTACGCACTCAAGCGCCCCGACCCCTCACCCCGCTGGTTCGGCTTCCACGAGGTGTTCCACGCCCTGACCGTGGCAGCCTTCACCGCGCACTACATCGCCATCTCTTTGGCCACCTACTGACCGCACAGGCCACGGAGCGGGCGGCCAGCCACGGAGCTTCCTGGCCGTCCCGGCCCGTCCGATGGGTCGTCTGCCACTTCCTCGCGGCCGGCTTCGGTGAGCGGGCATACGGCTGGGAACGCGCCCCGCAGCCTGAAACACCGCCCCCACACGACAGCCCAGTGTCGCGGTGACGGAATGGCCGTCCGGGCCAGACGACGCGTGTCCTTGGTCCTTGCCGACCACGGGCCGCCTGCTGGTGAAGCGACGGTCACTCTACTGCGCCCCGTCGGCTCTGATCCACGACACCGGTACGCAGCCTCTGCGCCCGAAACACCCCGGCTCTTCCCCGCCTCATCCGAGGCGGGATTTATGGAACCCTCGCAGGCCGCAGCCGTCGTGGGCTGCGAGGGCGGCCCGGTTCGGGAGGGGTGGAGTCGGAGCCGGGCCGCCACGCCCCAACGTGCCCCTGAAGAACAGGGTGAGGCCAGGCGAACGAGGCGGGTGAGCGGAAAGTCCCGGGCGGCCATCTTGATGCCAACAGGGCCACCATTCCCCCCACCGGCGTCGCCTCCACCGATCTCCCTACCGGCAGTCCCGAAGCTCGCGTACCCGGAAACCTCTTCACCGGCCGCGCGAAAATCTGTGCTGGGCGGAGTAGACATTGGCTGATCGTCTGGCTATGGTTTCTCTCGTTGCAGAGATCAGCAGGGACCGGCAGACACGGACTGCCGGGCAGCGGTACAGGTAGTTGCAGTTGGTAGGGCGGTGCGGTGGTGGAGTTTCGAAGCCAGGGTTGTTGCAGGTCGGCGACGGGACTGGCTGCCGGACCGGGTGGCCCGCAGTGATCAGGGGCCGCCGTGAGCAGGACCGCAGTTGAAGTTGCAGTACCGGTCAGTGCAGTTCGTAGGACCCAGCAGTGAAGTTGGTTTGTGGTACCTCGGTGAAGGCGTCGGCTGCGGGCGCGCGTGCCGGGAGGTTCGGCAGTGGGGTTCTAAGCCAGAGCAGACGCAGGATGGGCGACGGGGCTGGCTGCCGAAGAGTGGCGCTGGGAGAGGCCAGTGAGCAGTTCGCATCACCGGTAGTTCGCAGTAGAGCAGTACGAGCAGTTGATTGATCCCAGAGGGAATGAACGGAGGAGCGAGGCGCCATCAGGATCGCCCGGGTGGAATGACGAGCCCGGGTACCGCAGGACATCGTGAGTGAGGTGGTCTCCGGTCGAGCAACCGCGATCCCCGCGTCTTCCGGCAGCATTCGGGTCGGATGTGCGGACACAGTAGGCCGGTGCAGTATCAGGGCCGGCAGATGGTGTAGCAGTTCCTTCGGGGCCCTGGCGCGCACAGCGCCAGGGCCCCTCCATGCGTTTCGCAGAGAGGTGCAATGACAGCAGACGACTCGTTCGTCCGGCTCGACGATGACGACTATCCCGCCTACACCATGGGGCGGGCTGCCGAGATGCTCGGTACCACGCAGGGTTTCCTCCGCGCGATCGGCGAAGCCCGTCTGATCACCCCGCTGCGCTCGGCGGGCGGACATCGTCGCTACTCCCGCTACCAACTGCGCATCGCCGCCCGCGCCCGGGAGCTCGTTGACCGGGGTACGCCGATCGAGGCTGCCTGCCGGATCGTCATCCTCGAGGACCAGCTCGAGGAAGCGCAGCGGATCAATGCCGAATACCGGCGCGCGGCCGGATCGGCTGGTCCGACGGCCGCGGCCTGAAATGGCTTGGACCGGCAGCTTTTGCGGTGGTGCGGAGTCAGCGGATCTGCGCGATGCCGTCGGCGGTGAGGGTGGTGACGTGTCCGTTGGCGGTCTGGAGGTCGGTGATGCTTCCTCCTCCCGCCGGAGCGCTCCAGCGGCGGGTGCCGTTACTGTAACTACCAACTACCTAGATCAGATGCCCTCTAAGTCCGCTCAGGCCGCGGCCGTCGGGTTCGGAGGTCCGGCAGCGGCATGGTGTTCGGCGTTGATGCGCTGGGCCTCTTCGAGCTGGTCTTCGAGGATGACGATCCGGCAGGCCGCCTCGATGGGGGTGCCCTGGTCGACGAGTTCGCGGGCGCGGGCCGCGATGCGCAGCTGGTAGCGGGAGTAGCGGCGGTGGCCGCCGTCGGAGCGCAGCGGGGTGATCAGGCGGTGCTCGCCGATCGCGCGGAGGAAGTTTTGGGTGGTGCCGAGCATCTCGGCGGCCCGTCCCATGGTGTAGGCGGGGTAGTCGTCGTCATCGAGACGGCCGAACGAATCATCTGCTGTCATCGCACCTCTTTCGTGGAACGCGTGGAGGGGCCCGGGAGCATGTGGCTCCCGGGCCCCGAAGGAACTGCTACACCATCTGCCGGCCCTGGTACTGCGCCGGCCTTCTGTTTCCGCCGACCCGACCTGAACTGCGTCGGGAGTGCGGGGATCGCGGTTGCTCGACCGGAGACCACCTCACTATCGATGTCCTGCGGTACCCGGACTCGCGTGGCGTCCGGGCGATCCTGATGATGCTTGGCTCCTCCGTTCTTCCCTCTGGTGATCAATTGCTTACCAAGCGGGGGACTGCGTACTGCTCATACTGCGAACTGCGGGTACTTCCTTTACTGCGAACCGCTTGTACTGCTGTGGCCTGACCGAGCGCCACTTCCGGCAGCCAGCCCTGTCGCCCATCCTGCGTCTGCTCTGGCTTAGAACCCCACTGCCGAACCTCCCGGTGCGCGCGCCCGCAGCCGACGCCTTCACCGAGGTACTGCTCACTCCACTTCACTGCGGGTACTGCATGCACCTACTTGTACTGCCACTGCGGCACTGCTCACGGCAGCCCCTGATCACTGCGGGCCACCCGGTCCGGTCGTCAGCCCCGTCGCCGCCCTGCAACAACCCTGGCTTCGGAACTCCACCACCGCACCGTCCTGCGCACTGCAACTACAGGTACTGCTGCCCGGCAGTTCGTCTCTGCCAGGCCCTGCGGTCTCTCTGGGGTACGAGAGAAACCATAACCACACCACCGTCCAATGTCTACTTCGGCCAGCACAGGTTTTCACGGGTCCGGTAGAGGAGGTAATCGATCCCGGACAGGAGCGGCGCGCAGTGGGATACGTCGGGTTAACCCCCGTAGGGCGGGGCAAAAGCACTGAGCACGCAGGGCCGGGCACGGACGATCCAGAGACCCAGGGTGAACCTGATGGACACGATGAGCGCCGACGTCACCGGCCGGCCCGCAGCCTCCCCCGCTGACGCGCGCCATCGCGCCAGGCTCTTCCTCGACAGCCTCGCCCGTCCTCTCACCCCCGAGGCTGCGGAATCCGTGGTTCTGGTCGTATCAGAGCTCGTCACCAACGCCCTGCGCCACGGCGGCGGCCTCTACACCCTGGCCCTGACCCCGCACCCGGACAGCATCGAGGTGGCCGTGCGGGGACCCCAGCCCGCACGGCCCGCGGATGCGCACCCCGGACCTGAACGGTGGTAGCGGAGGCTTCGGCTGGCCCATGGTGAACCGCCTCGCGCGGGCCACCGCCGTGACCCGCCAGGAAGCCGGCGGGAAGACCGTGAGCGCCCTTCTGCCCCGATAGCGGGCCGGGGCGCCGTCACCCGAAGGCAGTTGGGACGTCCGGAAAAGGAATTGCAGGGAACCTCCACTCCCTGCCTTGTCGACCTCGCCCAGGGACTCAGAGCCCAGCGCATTACGGCTGGCCTCACGTACGCAGAAATGGCGGGAAACGCAGCAGTCTCCGCTGCCACTCTTAAGCGTGCGGCTTCGGGCACCTCTGTGCCGCACGTCGAAACCGTCCGGCAGTTCTACTCCGCATGTCGTCCTCGCCTTCCAAGGAACAGCAGGTTCCTATCTGGAAGGCCACACTGAAGGCCTGGCAGCTAGCCAGGATGGAGGAACGGGGCACCCTCGGCACCAGAGGAGTTCGCATCGCACTCATCGCGGATGCCCGTGACCTGAGTCTCGCCCTTGAGATGTTCTGGGAAAGAAAAGGCGCCCTTCCTTTTCGCGCTATCAGGAACTATTCTGGCGCCGGAATCCTGGTTCGTCTCACCTCTCTCGAAAGGATTCTCAAGAGAGAAGCTCTTCCGCAGAGCAAGGCGCAGTTGCTGGCCATTGTTCGCGGCTGTTTCGCCACGCCGATGGAGAAGCAGTGGGACGCTGCATGGCAGAAAGTATTTGGCCCGCGACGTCCTTTCAAGGGTCCCGATCACGACCGGGCCAGGACTGTCCGACCGGTTACCTCTTCCTTGGCCGACCGCCCCTAGCTGCGCCCGCTGTCCGGCTGCAGAAGAAGAAAGCGGCGCGCGGCGGCGCGCGCTGGCCGGGGGAGCGTTGTCGGTGAGTCCTCGTACCCTCCTTTCGAGACATAGGAATTCTGAACCGGAGGCCTGATGGTCAGGGATTCACGCCTTGTGCAGACAGCAGTGCTCGACAACGTCGACTCCGAGGATCCAGTCGAACTGCCCATGGACGTGCCCGGCCTAGCCTCGATCTTTCGTGACGGTCCGGCGGACCGTTTTGGTTTGTTGGGGTCGTGGTGGGCAGGCGGGTGGCCCGGCTGTCGCGTCGGGTGGGCGTCGGGTTCCACGGTCCCGGTGGGTTGGTGCTGCTCGCAGGGGCGGGAGTTGGCTGGGCAGCCGGGGTTGGGGAGGGCTGCGAGCCGTCGGATCGCGGTGGTGATGAGGTCGGTCCAGGGCCAGTGGTGGGCGAATCTCAGATGCCGGCGGCGGGCGGTCGTGACGATCTGAGCGGCGGCGGAGAAGAGGCGGAGCCGCAGCCGGCGGGGCTCCCATGTGCGGGCGTCGCCGGTCAGGGCGAGCATGGGCATCCAGGCGAGCAGGTCCAGGGCGAGCTGGACGATCTCCAGCCAGATCTGGTTCTGCGCCGTCTTGTGCAGGGGCAGGTTGCGCAGGCCGGTGGCACGGGCGGCGCGGATGCGGTCTTCGGCGCGTGCCCGCTGGCGGTGCCGTAGTTCCAGTGCGGCAATGGGGCTGTTGGCGGTGTTCGTGGCGAACGCGGTGAGCCGCAGGCCGTCGGCATCGGTGAACCGCAACTGGGCGCCGGGGTGCGGGCGTTCTTTGCGGACGATCAGCCGCATTCCTGGCGGCCAGCCCTTAAGTGTGTCGCCGTCGAGTTCGGCGACCCATGCTCCGTGTCGGATTTCGCCGTCGGGTTCGACGGCTGGTGTCCAGGCGGTGGGCGGGACGGTGAGGACGGCCTGGTGGATGTGGCCGGTGATGGTCATGCCGACCGAGTACGACAGCCACCTGCCGCGCTGGGCGAGCCAGGCGGTGAACTCGTGGGTGCCGCCGGCGGAATCGGTGCGGATCAGTGTCCGGCGTCCGCGCCGGTACTTTTTCGGGAGCTGGGCCAAGGCGAGCCGGGCGGTGGTGATGTGGTCGGCGGCGGTGTTGGAGCCTGCGTTTCCGGGCCGCAGGAGCGCGGCCACGGGTTCCCCGGTCCCGCCATTCCCGTGGTCGACGAACGCCGTCAGGGGGTGGTGTCCGAAGGATTTCTTCCAGGTCGCGGTGGCGTCCTGCTTCTCGGAGTGGGCCAGTACGAGCACCCCGTCGATGTCCACGATCACCTGTCCGTCGGCGTCGGGAGCCGATGGACCGGCCAGTTTCCAGACGTGTTCGCGGGCTTGGGCCCGTGCGGTCCGGATCGCGTCCAGTGCTTTCGGCCCGGCAGCGGCGAGGGCATCGATGAGACGGGAGACGGTGGGATCTGAGGCGACCGCACCGAACACGGCCGGTTCGGCCCGTAGCATTCCCGCGTCCGCCAGACAGTCCCCACCGAGCGCGACCGCGAGGGCCACATCCAGCAGGATCTTCCCCGGATCATGCACCGCCCGCGGCTTGCGCCACGGTGTCAGCGCCGTCGATATCGCCTGATCCAGAACGGACTTGCGGACCGTCTCCACCAGCAGGACACCTCCCGCTTGCGAGACCACCGTGCGGCCCGCCCCCGACGCGAACACGAGGATACGAACCGATAGGCTTCTTCACCTGGGAAGTGCCTCCGACGGTGGCAGGAACAAGGGCCTCACAATCCTTATTCTTGCTGGTCAGAGGCACTTTTCGTTTGCCTGACCACCCGTCGGACACCAGGCTTCACGAAAGCGCGCCTGCGCCGTGTGCGGCGCGTACCGGAACTGGCTCATCCTGTCCACGCGCGGTCAGATCTGGCTGCGCTACCGGGCCGGCCACCAACAACATGAGACACGCCTCGACACCACCTGGTACAACCGGAACACCGGCCCCGCAGGACCGAGATTCGCCACGTTCGACGAGTGCCTTCGCGACCTCGAACCCTGACACCAATAACAACGCCCCAGCCGTGCTGGAGGTGCCTTGGCGTCACGGCTCTGCCCCGCGGGGGCGAGAGCCGTGCTTCCTTCGGGCTGTGAGTGTCGGCTGAGCCGGAATGCAAGGGCCCCCTCCTCGCATGGCGAGGAGGGGGCCCAGCTCAACAGCAGCCCTCACCGATCCAGCGGCGAAGTCACTTGAATACGGTGCGCCTTACGGAGTCGTACTCCATCTCGTCGTAAGCGGTGGCATGGATCTGGGACATGCGATCTACGCCTGTGGCTGCCTTGAGTGCTTGTGCTGCAGATGCGGCTTTCATCTTGAGCGCGATGCTGGCATCGTCGGGCATCCAGGTGATGAACACGGCCTTGGTCTTCTCGGGGTCGCCTCCGTCCGACAGGGTGTAGGTCGCATAGCGGGGGCTGTCGGCGGGAAGGGACGCGACGAACGTCTTGTAGTCGGCGTCGTTCGAGGTCGATTCGACAACGATCTCGTCCCCGTCGACCTTGTAGACGGCGTACCTGAACTCCCCGTCAGACACCTTCTGCGCAGCTTGGTTGCATTCTGGTCTGGCAGCGATCATGAACCTGCTCCTTCTCACAGCGGTGTGGCCGCGTTGCCGCACCAGACCCGCGCTACCCACTGACGGCATGACGAAGGCGGGAATACACCCGAAAGGGCTAATTGCAGGCAGGCTTGGACCAGAGAATGACGCCCATTTTCCGCTCGTGGACCGTGTTGCCGAGCCCGTTGCGCTGGGCGCCGGCGTGAGGGTCCGTTAGCCTCGAAGTTCGTTTCGTGACGGTCCATCGTCGGAGTCGGTGGACCGTTTTCGTGCCGTGGGGTTGAGGCTGTGCAGGCTGAGGGCCCGAGTGTCGTCTCGGGTGGGCACCGGGTTCCCACTGATCCGGGTGGTGCGGTGCTGTCGTATGGGCGGGGATTCGCTGGTCAGCCGGGGTTCGGCAGGAGTGCAAGTCGTTCGGTGGCCGCGGTGATGTGGCTGGTCCAGGGCCAGTGGCGGGCCAGGCGGAGAATCCGCCGACGGCCGGTGGTCACGAGCTGTCCGGCTGTGGTGAACAGGCGGAGCCGTAGTCGGCGGGTTCCCAGAGCCTGGCCTTGCTGGTCAGTGCGAGCATCGGCATCCAGGCCAGCAGGTCGAGCGCGAGCTGGACGATCTCCAGCCAGATCCGGTTCTGGGCGGTGCGGTGCAGAGGGAGATTCCGTAGGCCGGTGGTCCGGGCGGCCCGGATGCGGTCCTCGGCCCGGGCCCGCAGGCGATGACGGAGCTCGAGCTCGGCGATCGGCCGCCCCGAGGTGTTGGTGGCGAAACACGTCAGCCGCATGCCGTCCGCATCCGTGAGCCGCAACTGCGCCCCAGGATGCGGTCGTTCCTTGCGGACGATCAACCGCATCCCTTCGGGCCAGCCGGTCAGGACGTCGCCGGTGAGTTCGGCGACCCAGGCGCCGTCGCGGATCTCGCCGCTGGTTTCGACGGCCGGCGTCCAGGCCGATGCCGGAACCTTCAGTACATGCTGGTGGACCTGCTCGGTGACTGTCATGCCGACCGAGTAGGACAGCCACCGCCCCCTTTGGGCGAGCCAGGCGACGAAGTCGTGGGCGCCGCCCGCGGAGTCGGTGCGGATCAGGGTCCGGCGCCCGCGCCGGTACTGCTTCGGCAGCTGGGCCAGAACCAGTTGGGTGGCGGTGATGTGGTCGGCAGCTGTGTTCGAGCCTGCGTTGCCCGGTCTGAGCAGGGCCGCGACCGGTTCACCGGTGCCGCCCGGTCCGTGATCGACGAACCCCATCAGCGGGTGATGCCCGTAGGTCCTCTTCCAGGTCGGGGCCGCGTCCTCCTTGTCCGAGTGCGCGATCACCAGCACCCCGTCCAGATCTACGGTCACCGTCCCGCCTGCATCTGGCGCTTCCCCGCCGGCCAACCGCCAGACTCGCTCACGCGCCTCGGCCCGCGCGGAACGGATGGCCCGCAGGGCCTTCTTCCCGGAGGCGGCGAGGCTGTCGATGAGGCGAGAGACCGTCGGGTCGGAGGCCACCGGCCCGAACACCGCCGGCTCGCCCCGCAGCACCCCGACATCCGCGAGGCAGTCCCCGCCCAGCGCGACCGCCAGAGCCACGTCCAGCAGGATCTTGCCCGGATCGTGCACCGCCCGAGCCTTCCGCCACGGCGTCAGCGCCGCTGATATCGCGGTGTCCAAGCCGGCCTTGCGGACTGTCTCGACACACCCCCGGCCTGCGAGACCACCGCCCTGCCACCACCCTCGACGCGGACACGCGGGTAGGACCCGATACTCTTCTTCACCTGAGAAGTGCCTCCGGCTTGAGTAGGAACAAGGACCTCGACAATCCTCATTCTTGCTGGTCAGAGGCACTTCTCGCTTACTTGACCACCCGTCGGACGACCCGCTTCATGAAAGCGCGAGGCTAGAGCTGTTCCGGAACGGGCGTGGCTCGGCGAGGTCTCGTCGGTGATCCTCCAGCAGTCCCTTCGCGACCTGGACACCGCGTACCGGAACTTCTTCGACGGCCTGGGGGGCAAGCGGCCCACGATGGGGGCGCCCCGGTTCAAGTCCCGCAAGGACAACCGGCAGGCCGTACGGTTCACCGCGAACGCCGGGTGGAAGATCACGCCCGGCGGGAAGCTCCGCCTTCCGAAGATCGGTGACGTGCGGGTGAAGTGGTCCCGTTCCCTGCCTTCCGTCCCGTCCACGGTGACCGTCATCAAAGACGCCGCCGGAAGGTACTTCGCGTCCTTCGTAGTCGAGACCGAACCGTCCGAAGTCCTGCC
>NZ_JBSFYW010000099.1:0-20769 GCF_053599975.1 Streptomyces sp. NPDC005141
GCGTCCCCGAGGACATCCCCGCCTGGCACGAGATCCTCAACACCGACACCCTCCGCTACGGCGGCAGCGACATCACCAACCCCGACCCCGTCAAGCCGGAACCCCAGGGCTGGCACGGCCGTCCGGCCAGCATCCAGCTGACGCTGCCGCCGCTCGCGACGGTGTGGCTGCGCCCCGCCTAGGCCCCTGTCCAGTGGTGTCCCCGGCCGTCCGGTGACGCGGTCACCGGACGGCCGGGGATCGGGGGCCAGGGCACTGGCGAGCGGGGCCCTCCTTCACTCCAGCCCTGCGCCGCGCAGCGAAGCGGGCAGGTCCCCGGTGTGCACGAGTCCCAGGGTCTGGGTGGCGCGGGTCAGCGCCACGTACAGGTCACTCGTCCCGTACGACGCGGGCTCGACCACCAGCACGGAGTCGAACTCCAGGCCCTTGGCCTGCCGGGGGTCGAGGAGCACCACCGTGCGTGTGAGATCCGGCTCCTGGCCCGCCGTCACCCCGTCCAGCCGGGAGGCGAGCGCTCGGTGCAGGGCACGCGGCGCGATCACCGCGAGCCGCCCCTCGGCCGGTGTCAGCTCGGCGACGGCCTTGGCGACCGCGCCGGGCAGGTCGTCCCCGGCGTCCCGTGCCCAGGGGCGCACCCCGGTGGAGCGGACGGAGCGCGGCGGTTCGAAGCCGGGGCGCTCGGCCCGCACCACACCGGCGGCGACGTCCATGATCTCGGACGGGGTGCGGTAGTTGACGCCGAGCCGGGTGTGCTCCCAGCGGTCCTCGACGTAAGGGGAGAGGATCTCCTCCCAGGAGCCGACCCCCGCCGCCTCGGCGGTCTGCGCGGGGTCACCGACGAGCGTCATGGAACGCGTGGGGCTGCGCCGCATCAGCAGCCGCCATGCCATCGGTGACAGTTCCTGCGCCTCGTCGACGATGATGTGGCCGAAGGCCCAGGTCCGGTCGGCGGCGGCGCGCTCCGCGGCGCTGCGGTGGTCGTCCTCCTCGTGCCGTTCGGCCATCCGCTCGGCGTCGATGATGTTGTGCGCCGACAGGATCTCGGAGTCGTCCTCGTGCTTGTCCTCGAACTCGTACGTCCGCGAGGCGTAGGAGACGTCCAGCACGCCCTGCGCGTACGCGATCCGGGTACGGCGTTCCTGGTCGGCGAGCTCCCGGGTGACCCGGTCGTCATCGCCCAGCAGTTCGGCGGCCTCGTCGAGGAGGGGCACGTCCGCGCCGGTCCAGTCGCCGGCTCGGGTCAGCGGGCGGCGGATGACCGCCGCGTCCTCGTCCGGGACGTAGCCCCGCGGGTCGGCCAGGAAGTCGGCGACCAGTCGCTGCGGGGTCAGCCTCGGCCACAACTGGTCAACGGCGGACCAGACTTCGGGGTTCTCGGCGAGTTCGTCGCGGATCTGGGTGATGTCGCTCGCGTCGAGGAGGTTGGAGCCGTCGAAGGGGTCCGTGCCGATGCGTTCGGCGAGCATGTCGGTGAGGGTGTTGAGGATGTGGCCCTCGAAGTGCTCGCGGGCCACGTTGTGGGGGAGGTCGACCGCGCGGGTGCGTTCCCGGGCGACCTGGACGAGGCCCGCGTCGAGCATCAGGATGTCCCGGTCGTGCTCGATCGCGATCACCGGGTCGGGAAGGGCCTGGCGGTCCCGGACGACCTCGGCGAGGACCCCGGCCATCTCGGCCCGGCCCTTCACGGCGGCCGCCGCGGGCGTGTCCACGGCCGTCGCGTGGACGCCGGGGAAGAGCTCGCCGACGGTCGAGAGCAGCACACCGGTCTCACCGAGCGAGGGCAGCACCTCGCCGATGTAGCCGAGGAAGGCCGGGTTCGGGCCGACGATCAGGACGGCCCGCTTGGCGAGCAGTTCCCGGTGTTCGTACAGCAGATACGCGGCGCGGTGCAGGGCGACGGCGGTCTTGCCGGTGCCGGGGCCGCCTTCGACGACCATGATGCCCCGGTGCGGCGCGCGGATGATCCGGTCCTGTTCGGCCTGGATGGTCTGCACGATGTCGCTCATCCGGCCGGTGCGGGCCGAGTTGAGCGCGGCGAGCAGCACGGCGTCGCCGGTCGGGTCCTCGTGGCCGGTGCGTTCGCGGTCGCCGAGGTCGAGGATCTCGTCGTGCAGATCGGTGACGTGCCTGCCCTCGGTGGTGATGTGCCGGCGGCGGCGCAGGCCCATCGGGGTGTGGCCGGTGGCCAGGTAGAAGGGGCGGGCGACCGGGGCCCGCCAGTCGATGAGGACCGGGGTGTGCTCGGTGTCATCGGCGCGGATGCCGATCCGGCCGATGTGGTGGGTCACGCCGGCGGACGGCGCCCCCTGGTCCGGGGACAGATCGATCCGGCCGAAGCAGAGCGAACCGTCCACGGCATTCAGCGCGGCCAGCAGCCCCGAGCGCTCGGCGACCAGGACATCCCGTTCGAGCCGGGCCTGCATGGGCGTGTTGCCCTGGGCGAGCGCGTCCTCGACGGAGGCCTCGGTGACACCGCGCAGGGCGTCCACGCGCGCGTACAACCCGTCGATGAATTCCTGCTCGCTCCGCAGTTCATCGTCGGGGAATTCTGTGTGCGATCCCTTGTTTGACAATTCCGCTCCCGGCCAGATATACTGTGCTCACTGAACTTCTTCACGACCTCTTTTTTGAAGTCGCGAATCATCGAATATACGCAAAGAAATCCCCCGGGCGCAATTGCCCAGGGGATTTTTTGTATGCCGGGTGGGGTCAGAGCACGTCGGACAGCTCCTGGAGCAGCCGCCGCTTGGGCCGCGCGCCCACCATCGACTTCACGGGCTCACCGTCACGGAAAACCATGAACGTCGGCATCGAGAGCACGCCGTACGCCAGCGTCGTCTCCGGGTTGGTGTCCACGTCCAGCTGGACCACCTTGAACCGGTCCCCCTCCTCGAAGGCCAGCTCACTGAGCACCGGTCCCATCTGCCGGCACGGCGGGCACCAGTCCGCCGTGAACTCCACCAGCACGGGCAGATCCGCCCCGATCACCTCCGCTCCGAAGTCCGCGTCCGTCACCTCGGCCACTCCCGCCGCCCTGATCACCGCGTCCGCCCTCCCAGTTCGCATACGGGTTCCGGACCGCCCGGAACCTCCGCGTCGGCCGCCAGCTCGTCGCGTGCCCGTTCGGCCCGCGCCAGCTGCTCACCGACCTGCGCGCGCACCGACCGCAGCTCGTCGATCAGCGCGTCGAGCTCGCCGAGCTTGCGGCGGTAGACGTCGAGGGACGCCGGGCACGAGTCGCCCTCGGGATGTCCGGCCCGCAGACATTCCACGAAGGGCCGCGTCTCCTCCAGGTCGAACCCGAAGTCCTGCAACGTCCTGATCTGCCGCAGCAGCCGCACGTCGTCCTCGTCGTACGTCCGGTACCCGTTCTCGCCCCGCCGCGCGGGCAGCAGCCCCCGCGACTCGTAGTAGCGCAGAGTCCGCGTGGTCGTCCCGGCTCGTTCCGCCAGCTCGCCGATTCGCATGCCCCGACGGTAATCCTTGACGCCGACGTCAAGGCAAGCGTCCGCGGACGGCCCGATCAGCGGGCGGTGCGCGGCAGCAGCGGCTTCCGGTCCACCGGTGACGACAGCACGATCGAAGTCGTCGTCCGCCCCAGCGCGGAGGTCTGCTCCAGGACGTCCTCCAGATGGATCGTGTCCTCGACGGCGACCTTGAGGATCCAGCAGTCCTCGCCGACGACGTGGTGGACCTCGGTGATCTCGGGACGGGCCAGCAGTTCCAGGGTCCGCGGGTGCTTGAGCGTGTAGCCGCCGTGCGGATTGACGCGGATGAAGGCCTGGATGCCGTAGCCGAGACGGGGTGCCGACACCCGGGCGCCGTATCCGGTGATCGCGCCCGTCGTCTCCAGCCGGCGCACCCGCTCCGCGACCGCCGCGGGGCTCAGCCGGACCCGGCGGCCCAGCTCGCTGAGCTTGATCCGGCCGTCGCTCTGGAGCAGCTCCAGGATCTGCCGGTCCAGCGCGTCGAAGGCCGCCGACGTTTCGCCGGAGACGGCGCGTGGCTGCCGTGGTTCTTTCGGTGCGACGGCCGGATCTCCCATGTCTCCCCCTTCAGACCTGCCCCCTGCGACGGGAGAATTATGACCACAGGCCGAGGCACCGGGAACGCCCGGTGATCGGTGACGGGTGCGTGGGAATAGGGGAGGGCGATGTGCGAGAGATCTGTGTGATCGGCGGAAACCGGTATTTCGGAAAACGTCTCATTGACCGGTTGACGGCCGCGGGAGACCGGGTCACCGTCATCAATCGCGGCTCGTCGGCGCCGCCCGCCGGGACAATTCATCTGATCGCCGACCGCAATGACGAGAACTCCCTGGAAAAGGCGCTGGGTTCACGGACTTTCGACGTCGTCGTCGACCAGGTCTGCTACACACCGCGGCAGGCGCGGATCGCGCGCCGGGTCTTCGCGGGGCGCACGCGCCGGTATGTGATGACGTCCACCGTCGAGGTGTACGAGTACGAGGACGCGGCGGACCCGGTCGGCGAAGGGGCCGTGGATCCCCGTACGGTCGCCGTCGATCCCGGCCTCCCCTGGGACGACGCGGAGTTCCTCGACGCGCACTACGGGGAGGGCAAGCGGCAGGCCGAGGCGGTGTTCGCGGCCGACCCCTCCTTCCCGTACGTGGCCGTGCGCGTCGCCCATGTGCTGGGCGGGGACGACGACTTCACCGGCCGTCTGCAGCACTACGCCGACCGTATCCGCGCCGGCGAGCCGATCGCCGTGCCCCCGGTGAACCACCCGGCGACGTACATCCACGTCGAGGAGATCGCCGACTTCCTGTTCTGGACGGCGGGCGAGGACTTCACCGGCCCGGTCAACGCGGCCTCCCACGGGACCCTGACCACGGAGGAGCTGTGCGAGGCGATCACCGCGCACCTCCCGGACGGCAAGACGCTCCTGCGGGCCGTCGAGGTGGGCGAGGTCTCCCCCTTCTCCTTCAGCCGTTCCTACGGCATGGACAACTCCCGGGCCACCCGGCTCGGTTTCCCCTTCGGCAGCGCGCGGGCATGGCTGCCGCGCGCCGTGGCCGAGACTCTCGGAAAGGACGACTGAGATGCGCCGGCGGACACTTGGCGAGCTGAGCGTGAGTGCCGTGGGGCTCGGCGTGATGCCGCTGTCCATCGAGGGCCGTCCGGACGAGACGCGGGCGCTGGCAACGGTGCACGCCGCCCTCGACGCGGGCGTCACGCTCCTCGACACGGCGGACTCCTACCACCTGCCCGGCGACGGGCCCGGCCACAACGAACGGCTCGTGGCCCGCGCCCTGGCGACGTACGGCGGCGACACCGCGGACGTCCTGGTGAGCACCAAGGGCGGGCGCGGCAGGCCGGCCGACGGCAGCTGGACGGTGAACGGCTCCCCGGGCCATCTCAAGGCGGCGGCCGAGGCCTCCCTGAAGCGGCTGGGCCTGGAGGCGATCGGCCTCTACCAGCTGCACAAGCCCGACCCCGCCGTCCCCTTCGAGGACTCGGTCGGCGCCCTGCGCGACCTTCTCGACGCGGGCACGATCCGGCTGGCCGGCATCTCCAACACCACCACCGACCAGATCCGCCGGGCCCACGCGATCCTCGGCGACCGTCTGGTCTCCGTCCAGAACCAGTACTCGCCCGCGGTACGGGACAGCGACGCCGAACTGCTCCTCTGCGCCGAGCTGTGTCTCGCGTTCCTGCCGTGGAGCCCGCTGGGCGGCATCTCCCGCAGTTCCCTGGACGGCCCGTCCGGCACCGGCTCCCCGGACGGTTCCCCGGAGGGACTCGAGGCGTTCCACGCGGTGGCCCGGGAACACGGTGTGAGCCCCCAACAGGTCTGTCTCGCCTGGCTGTCGGCCCAGTCCCCCACCGTGATCCCGATCCCGGGCGCCTCCCGCCCGGAGACCGCCCGGGACTCGGCGGGGGCCGCGGACCTGCTGCTGAGCGCGGCGGACCTGGCCCGCCTGGACGCGGCGACGGACCATCGGCGCCCGCCCCTCACCGGACCCTGAGCCGGGCGTCGGCCCGGGGGGTCACACCAGGACCCCGGCCGACTCCTCCACCTCCAGGAGCGACGCGCTCTGCCGCTCAGCCTCGAACGCCTTGTGGCCGCCACGCAGGCCGAACAGCCGTTTGGTGAGGGCGATGTAGAGGACGGCGAGAATGTTCAGGACCAGCGTCGCGATCTTCAACCAGCTGATGTGCTCGGTGAGTTCGTAGATCTCGAGCGGGAGGAACGCCGCGGTGGCGACGACCGTGAGGTACTCCGCCCAGCGCTTGGCGTACCAGAGCCCGACCGCCTCGACGATCTCGATCAGCGCGTACACCAGCAGCAGGACCGCGACCAGCAGCAGCGTGGAGTGCTTGTAGCCGAAGGTCTTCTGGATGGTGCCGACCACGGGCGAGTGGTCGAGGTCGTAGTGGAAGTGCCGGAAGACCGGCCTGAGGACGTCGAGGTATTCGTCGAAGAGGCGGCGCACCGCGTCCTGGCTGTTGCTGAACTTCCACACGGCGGCCGCGACCAGCACGATGAACACCCCGCGCACGGCCCGCTCGATCGCCAGGAAGCGCAGGATGAACAGATCGCGGAGCACCTTGCCGCGGGGCACGAGCGGTGCCTCGTCGGCGGGGCCCGTGCCGTGCGGATCACCCAGCGCGAAGTCGCCGCAGCGCAGACAGCGCCAGGCCTCGCCGAGGCCCGTCTCGGCGCGCAGCCGTTCCCGCAGCACCCGTTCGTCGGGCGCGTACGTCACGTGGCCGCGCCGTGCGCACGTACGCCGGTCCCAGTCGATCTTCATGCTCGGTGTCCTCCGCAGAACGTGTCGTGCCGTGCCGGTAGGTCCGGCACGGCACGGTAGTGCACATGTTCTACGAGACGGTGGCCCGCGGGTCACGGTTCCGGGCGGCCGGGACGCGGTCCGGTCGAGGGGCCCGGCCGCCGGGTGGGTCAGGGGTCAGCGGGGCGTCTCTCCCGCGGACACGGTCTCCTCCGACGGCGCCTCGGCGCCGGCCGGGCTGTCCGCACCGGCCGCGGCACTCGCCCCCGCACCGTCCGCGGCCTCCGCGGCGTCCGCGGCGTCCGCGGCGCCACCTTCGGCAGCGACCTCGGCCCCCGTGCGCCCCTTGCGCGGCAGCAGCACGGCCACCAGCACCGTGCCCACGCCCAGGATCACCGCTCCGACGAGGCTGGTGTGCGCCACCGCGTCCGCGAAGGACGAGCCGACCGCGTCCGTCATCTGCCGTGCTCCGTCGGCGAGTTGACCGGCCTGCGCCTTCAACTGGGCCGCCTGCTCGGCGTTCGCCGTCTGTGCCGCCTGTTCGCCGAGCTGACGGGCCTTGCCGCCGATGCCCTGGGCGACGGCGTATCCGGCGCCCACCGAGTCCTGGGCCGTGGCCAGAGCGCCCGCGGGGAGCTTGCTGCCCGCGGTCGCGTCCGCCAGGTGCGAGGAGTACGAACCGGCCAGCACCGAGCCGAGAATGGCGATGCCGAGCGAGCCGCCGAGCTCCAGCGAGGTGTCGTTGACCGCTCCGCCGACGCCCAGTTCGGCCTCGGGGAACGCGCCCATGATGGCGTCCGTGCAGGGCGAGAGCGCGAGCCCGATGGCGAGGCCGAGGATGACGAGGGGCAGGACGAAGTCGCCGTACGCCGAGGAGGCGTCCACCCGGGTGAGCAGTGCCAGGGCCGTCGTGCCGCCGACCATGCCCGCGGTGACCGTGAACTTCATGCCGATGCGCGGAGTGAGGTACCCGGTGAGCGCCGAGCCCACGAACACGGCGCCGGCCAGCGGCAGCATCCGTACGCCGGTGTCCAGGGCGTCGTAGCCGAGGACGAACTGGAGGTGCTGGGTCAGGTAGTAGAAGGCACCGAAGACGGCCAGGAAGAAGAGGGCGACGGCGAGGTTCGAACCGGCGAAGCGACGGTGGGCGAAACGTCGCACATCGACGACCGGGCGCGGGTGGCGCAGCTCCCACAGGACGAAGAGGACCAGTCCGGCCCCGGCGACCACCGCGGCGGTCACGGCCTTCGCACCCCACCCGAAGTGCGGCCCTTCGATGATCATGTAGACCAGCGAGCCGATCCAGACGACGGAGAGCAGCCCGCCGACGTGGTCGATGCGGTTGTGGTGCGCGGCCCTGGACGGCGGCACGAGGACGAGCGCGCCGACGATGGCGAGAGCGGCGATCGGCACGTTGATCAGGAACGTGGACGACCAGCCGTGGTGCTCCAGGAGGGCGCCCGCGACCAGCGGTCCGGCGGCGATCGCGAGTCCGGCGGTGGCGGTCCACAGGACGATCGCCTTGGCCCGTTCGGCGCGCGGGAACGTCGCGGCGAGCAGGGAGAGCGTGGCCGGCATGATCAGCGCGGCGCCGACGCCCATGACGGCGCGGGCCGCGATGACCCCGGTGGAGCTGTCGACCAGCGATCCGGCGACCGCGCCGCCGCCGAAGACGACGAGTCCCAGGACGAGCGCGCCACGGCGGCTGTACTTGTCGCCGATGGCGCCGAGCAGCAGCATCAGCGCGGCGTACGGGACGGTGTATCCGTCGATGACCCATTGCAGGTCGGCGCTGGACAGGCCGAGGTCCTGGGTCATGTCGGGAGCCGCGACCGTGAGGGCGGTGTTCGCCATCACGATGATCAGCAGGCTCAGGCAGAGCACCAGCAGCGCCCACCAGCGACGGGCGTAGGGCCGGTCCATCCTCTCGACCGGTTCGTTCATGACGAGACGCATGGCCACGGCCGCCTTCCTCGATCGACGGGTACGGAGATCCGTCCGCACCAGAACTTGCACAGCGGAGTGCAATTGCACAACCCTGTGCAATGTACGAGATTGCACAGCGCTGCGCAAATGAAGGAGGTGGAGACCCCATGACCGCAGGACGGGTGGCCGCCCGAGGGGCGGGCAGAATGGCAGCCATGACCACGGGTAGCCCGAGCCGCGCCGATGTGAACCGCCGCCGCATCCTCGACGTCGCGCTCGCCGAACTGCTGCGCGATCCCGACGCGTCCATGGATCAGATCGCACGGGCGGCGGGTGTCGTACGGCGCACGGTGTACGGGCACTTCCCCAGCCGCGAGGCACTGGTCGGCACCCTGACCGACGAGGCCGTGGCAGCCGTCGCGGCGGCGCACGCGGCGGGCCGCGAGGGTGTCGCGGACCCGGCCGAGTCCCTGGCCCGCTCGACCCTCGCCGTCTGGGAGATCGCCGACCGCTACCGGCTGCTGGTCGCCCTCGCCCAGCGCAGCGTCACCATGCAGGGCATCCGCGAGCGCCTCACACCGGTCCGGGAGGCCTGCGCGGAGATCCTTCGGAGCGGCCTCGAACAGGGCGTCTTCGCGTCCCCGCTGCCCCCGCCGGCACTGGCGTACGTGCATGAGCAGACCCTGTTCGCCCTGATGGAAGCGGTGAACGACGGGCTCCTGGCAGCGGAGGAGGCGGGCCGCTCCGCCGCGGTCACCATGCTGACCGCGGCGGGCGTACCCGCCTCGCACGCCACCGCGCTGGTGGCGAAGCTGAGCGACTGAGGCCTCGGAGGGTTCAGGTCCTCCGAGGACCCAGTGGCGTTCAGCGGTGCACCGGACGGCCGGGCCTGTGGGGGGGAGCCCGACCGCCCGGCGTCTCAGGGGGCGGTGCGTCACGCGGCCGCGGAGAGAGGACGTCACTCGGCCGCGGGGAGCGGGTGTCGTCCGGCCGCATCGTCCGGCCGCAGGAGGCGGGCGGCGTACGCATCCGGCAACCGCCGCAATCTCCGCTCCGCCCGCACCGCCGACCTCGCGCGGCCGGTGTTCCTATACCTTCGCCGGCTCCTTCTCGCCGCCCTGCTCCGGCACGTCCGCCGGGACGTCGGCGCCGTCGGCGTCGGCATCGGCGTCGTCCAGCAGGGTCTTCTCGTCGAAGGGCAGCTGTCCGGCGAGGACCTTGGCCACCCGCTCCCGGTCGATCTCCTTCGTCCAGGTGCCGATCAGGACCGTGGCCACGGCGTTGCCCGCGAAGTTCGTCAGTGCGCGCGCCTCGCTCATGAAGCGGTCGATGCCGACGATGAGGCCGACGCCGTCCACCAGCGCGGGCTTGTGCGACTGAAGACCGCCGGCCAGGGTGGCGAGGCCCGCCCCGCTGACGCCCGCCGCTCCCTTGGACGCGACGAGGAGGAAGAGCAGGAGCGGGATCTGCTCCCCGATCGACATCGGCGTGCCCATCGCGTCGGCGATGTAGAGCGAGGCCATGGTCATGTAGATCATCGTGCCGTCGAGGTTGAAGGAATAGCCGGTCGGAACGGTGATGCCGACCACCGGCTTGCCGACGCCCAGGTGCTCCATCTTCGCGATGAGCCGCGGCAGCGCGGACTCGGAGGAGGAGGTGGACAGGATCAGCAGGAACTCCCGGCCCAGGTACTTGAAGAGCGTGAGGATGTTCAGGCCCGTCACCACGCGCAGCAGGGCGCCGAGCACGATGAAGACGAAGAGGAAGCAGGTGACGTAGAAGCCGAGCATCAGCACGGCGAGGCTCTTGAGCGCGTCCAGGCCGGCGGAACCGGTGACGGCGGCGATGGCGCCGAAGGCACCGAGCGGGGCCGCCCACATGACCATGGCGAGGACACGGAAGACGAGCCGCTGGATGTGCTCCACACCGCGCAGGACCGGCTGCCCGGCCGTCCCCATGGCCTGGAGCGCGAACCCGGTGAGGAGCGCGACGAGCAGGGTCTGCAGGACCTGGCCCTCGGTGAACGCCGAGACCATCGTGGTCGGGATGATCGAGAGCACGAAGTCGACCGGCGGCAGCGCCTCCGCCGACACCTGCCCCTGACCGGCCTCCTTGACCGCGTCGGTCATCGCCAGGCTGCTGCCCGGCTCCAGGATGTTGCCGACGACCAGGCCGATCGCCAGCGCGACCAGCGACATCACCAGGAAGTATCCGAGCGCGATACCGCCGACGGCGCCGACCTTGGCGGCCTTGCGGACCGAGCCGATGCCCAGCACGATCGTGCAGAAGATGATCGGGGAGATCATCATCTTGATCAGGTTCACGAAGCCCGTACCGATGGGCTTCAGCTCGACCGCGAAGTCGGGGGCGATCAGACCCACGGCGATACCGAGGATCACGGCGCCGATCACGGCGATGTACAGATAGTGCGTACGGTCCCGCTTGGCGGCGGGTGCGGCAGGTACCGTTTGCGGCGTGCTGGCCACGGCTGCCCTCCTTGACGACGTCGTCGGCATCATCCGGCGTGCGGCTCACGTCCGGCGGAACCCCGGAGTGCGGCTCACGTCCGGGGGATCCGGGAGGCGTGGACTCCCGGGGGATGAGGGGACTATCTCCCGGCGTGTGAGGGCGGTCACCCTTCCGTTCATTGAGTTCACGCTCCCCCGGAGGAGGTTCCGCCCGGGGGAGGCACACTGAACGGCATGCGCCTCCCCCGTGTCCCGCGACCCCGCAGCCTGGCCGGCCAGCTCTTCGGCATGCAGGCCGTACTGATCGCGGTCCTCGTCGCCGGGTACGCGCTGTTCAGCTACGTCAGCGACCGCAGCCAGGCCGAGGAGGCGGCCGGCCGTCAGGCGATGGCGGTCGCCCGCTCGGTCGCGGACGCCCCGTCCGTCCACGAGGCCATCGGCACCGCGAACCCCACCGAGGAGCTCCAGCCGTACGCCCGCCAGGTGCAGCGGGACACCGGGGTCGACTTCGTGACGATCATGAATCCGCGGGGCATCCGCTGGACGCATCCCGACGAGACGCTGATAGGCAAGCACTTCCTCGGACACATCCGTCCCGCGCTGGCGGGCAGGTCCTTCACCGAGACGTACACGGGCAGCCTCGGCGCCTCCGTGCGCGCCGTCACCCCGATCCGCGCCGACGGCCGGACCATCGGCCTGGTCAGCGCGGGTATCAGAGTCGAGGCGATCACCAAACGCGTCCAGGACCAGGTCACCGCCCTTATCGGGGTCGCCGCGGGCGCGCTGCTGCTGGGCGGTATCGGCACGTACGTCATCAACGCCCGGCTGCGCCGCTCCACCCATGGCATGAACGCGGCCGAGCTGAGCCGTATGCACGACTACCACCAGGCCGCGCTGCACGCCGTGCGCGAGGGTCTGCTGATGCTGGACGGGCAGTTCCGGGTGGCGCTGATGAACGACGGCGGGCGGGAACTGCTCGGCGTCACGGACGACGTGGTCGGCCGTTCGGTGGCCGAACTCGGGCTGCCCGCGCCCCTGACGGGCGCGCTGCTGTCGGCGGAGCCCCGTGTCGACGAGGTCCACCTGACGGACGCGCGGGTGCTGGTCGTGAACACCTCGCCGGTGTCCGGAGGCGAACGCCGGGGCACGGTGGTCACCCTGCGCGATGTGACCGAACTCCAGGCCCTGACGGGCGAGCTGGACTCGGAGCGCGGCTTCACCCAGGCGCTGCGCTCGCAGGCGCACGAGGCGGCGAACCGCCTGCACACGATGGTCTCCCTCATCGAACTGGGCCGCGCCGAGGAGGCCGTCGACTTCGCCACGGCGGAGCTGGAACTGGCGCAGACCCTCACCGACGAGGTGATCTCCGCGGTCAGCGAACCGGTCCTCGCCGCGCTGCTGCTGGGCAAGGCGGCGCAGGCGAACGAGCGCGGTGTGGAACTCGTGGTCTCCGAGGACAGCGGCATCGACGACGGGCTGCTGCCGGCCTCGCTGTCCGCGCGCGACCTGGTCACCGTCCTCGGCAATCTGATCGACAACGCGATGGACGCGGCGCAGGGCACGGCGGGGGCACGGGTCACGGTGACGGCGTTCACGGACGACTCGGTCCTGGTCCTGCGGGTCGCCGACACCGGGGCCGGGGTGGACCCCGCCCACGCCGAACAGGTCTTCCAGCGCGGCTGGTCCACGAAACCGGCGGGCCCCGGCGGCCGCGGCCTCGGTCTGGCCCTCGCCCGCCAGACCGTGAACCGTCACGCGGGCACGCTGGAGGTCCGCGAAGGAGCCGACGGCGGGGCGGAGTTCGAGGTGCGCCTGCCGTTGCCCGCGGCCGTCCCGTCCAGCCGGTCCGCCCGGCCGTCCGAGCCCGCTGTGCCTGGAGGCGCCGTATGAGCGATCCGATCCGCGTCCTCGTCGTCGAGGACGACCCCGTCGCCGCCGACGCGCACGTCATGTACGTCGGCCGGGTGCCCGGCTTCACGGCGGTCGGCAAGGCCCGCACGGGTGCGGAGGCGCGCCGCGCGCTGGACCGTACACCGGTGGACCTGCTGCTGCTCGACTTGCATCTGCCGGACGTGCACGGACTCCAGCTCGCCCGCTCCCTGCGCGCCGCCGGCTATCACGCGGACGTCATAGCGGTGACATCCGCGCGGGACCTGGCGGTCGTACGGGAAGGGGTGTCGCTCGGGGTCGTCCAGTACGTGCTGAAGCCGTTCACCTTCGCCACCCTGCGCGACCGGCTGATCCGGTACGCCGAGTTCCGCGCGGCAGCCGGCGAGGCGAGCGGCCAGGACGAGGTGGACCGCGCGCTGGCCGCCCTGCGGGCTCCGGGCCCGGCCGCGCTGCCCAAGGGCCTGAGCTCGCCGACCCTGGAACGCGTGACCGTCACCCTGCGGGACTGCGCCGACGGCCTGACGGCGGCCAAGGTCGCCGAGGCCGTCGGCATCTCCCGGATCACCGCCCGCCGCTATCTGGAGCACTTGGTGGAGGCGGGCCGGGCGGCGCGCGCTCCGCAGTACGGGACGGTCGGGCGCCCGGAGTTGCAGTACCGCTGGGTGAAGGGCTGACCCGCGAGGGGCTCAGCCGTTCGGCAGGATGACGGCGCGGCCCTCCACCTTCCCGGCGTGCAGGCGCTCGTACGCGAGGGGCGCCTCGTCGAGCGAGTACGTCTCGGTGTGGACGCGGACGGATCCGGCGCGGGCGAGGTCGAGGACCTCGATCAGCTCGCCGCGGGAGCCCCAGTAGGGCGCGGTCACGGACACCTCGAAGGGCAGCGTGCCGAAGCCGACCGGCAGGGCGGCGCCGCCGATACCGACGATGCTGATGTCGGCCTCCACCGCGGCGACGGCCCCGGCGGTCCGCACGGTCGGCTCGGCGCCGACGAAGTCGAACACGGCCTGGGCACCGAGACCACCTGTGAGTTCACGGACCTTGGCGGCGGCCCCGGCGTCGGAGAGCACGGCCTCGTGGGCGCCCACGGTGCGGGCGAGGGCGAGCTTGTCCTCACTGACGTCGAGGGCGATCACCCGGGCGGAGGTCATGGCGCGCAGCAGCTGGATGGCGACGTGCCCGAGTCCGCCGGTGCCGATGACCACGGCGGTCGAACCGGGCAGCAGCTTGGGCAGGGAGCGCTTGATCGCGTGGTACGGGGTCAGACCGGCGTCCGTCAGCGGGACCGCGGCGACCGGGTCGAGACCGTCGATCGGTACGAGGTGACGGGCGTCGTCGACGAGCAGGTACTCGGCCATCGCGCCGGGCGCGCCGAGTCCCGGCGGCCGGATGCCGAGCTCGTCGGCGCGCAGGCAGTAATTCTCCTTGCCCTCCGCGCACTTGGCGCAGATCCCGCAGCCCCACGGGCCGTACACGGCGACCGCGTCGCCCTCGCCGATCCCGCTCACACCGTCGCCGAGCGCGGCGACCGTGCCGGTGCCCTCGTGCCCGAGGGTGAGGGGCAGCGCGTAGGGGAAGCTCTCGGCGGGCCGGCTCATCACCGCGATGTCCGAGTGGCAGACGCCGGCGGCGGTGACCTTCAACAGGACCTGTCCGGGCCCGGGTTCGGGATCGGGGACGGTGACCACCTCGGGGGCGGCGCCGATGGTGCGGTACTGGAGTGCCTTCATGTCTTCTCTGCTCCTCTCGAACAGTCGGCGGTTCAGACGGCGGTGTAGGCGCCGTCGACCAGGTGGTAGCTGCC
The DNA here is from genome assembly GCF_053599975.1 of Streptomyces sp. NPDC005141. Lineage (NCBI taxonomy): Bacteria > Bacillati > Actinomycetota > Actinomycetes > Kitasatosporales > Streptomycetaceae > Streptomyces > Streptomyces sp. NPDC005141. Next base: position 14,837 of record NZ_JBSFYW010000099.1, read on the forward strand.
GTGGATGAACGAGGCGCGCTCGGAGAGCAGGAACACGATCAGCTCGGCGACCTCCTCGGGACGGCCGAGCCGCCCCGCCGGGTGCAGTCCGACCAGTCCGTCGTACTGGGCCCGGTCCATGCCCCGCAGCAGCGGTGTCTCGATGAAGCCGGGCCCGACCGCGTTGATCCGGATGCCGACGGCCGCGTACTCGGCGGCGGCCGTCCTGGTCAGCCCGATCACGCCGTGCTTGGCGGCGACGTACGCCGACGATCCGGCGGAGCCGACCGAGCCGAGGATGGAGGAGACGTTCACGATGGCGCCGCCCTCGGACGCCTCGATGGCGGGGAGCTCGAAGCGCATCGAGTGGAAGACGCCGTCGAGGTTGGTGCGCACGACCCGGTTGTAGGCGTCGATGTCGTACTCGCCCGTGGGGACGACCGGGCCGCCCACACCCGCGTTGTTCACCGCGAGGTGGAGCCCGCCGAAGGTGTCGACGGCGAAGGCCACCGCCGCCTCGACCGACTCGGGCCGCGTCACGTCCACCGCGACGGCGGCCGCCAGGATTCCCTCGGCCCGCAGCTCGGCGGCGGCCTTCTCGGCGCCCTCGTCGTTGTAGTCGGCCATCACGACCTGGGCGCCGCCGAGGCCGAGACGGCGGGCGGTGGCGAGACCGATGCCGGAGGCGGCGCCGGTGACGAGGGCGGTGCGGCCGGAGAACTCGGCGGAGGCGTCGGTGAGGCCGGCGGGGGTGGGGGTGGTGCTCATGGTGCTGATCACTTTCCTGATACGGGGTGAGTGGCGTGGGAGACGGCCTGCGCGGCCTCTCCCGTCAGCGCGTCGTACGCCTGCTCCACCAGGGAGGCGAGGTCTGCGGCGGCCGAGTCCGTGGGGGCCGTGCCGCCGCGCGCCCAGGCGCGCAGCGCGGCGGTGAGGACGCCGGCGGCTGCGCCGACGACGACGGCGGGACGCAGGTCCCGTACGTCGTCGGTGCCGAGCCGCTCGGCGATGATGCGGATCGACGCCTCCTGGGCGTCGACCCGGATGCGCTCGTAGGCGGCGAAGAGGGCGGGTTCGGTGTCCACGAGGGCGAGCAGTCTGCGCATGTCCGGGCGCAGGTGCCAGGCCGGGTTCTCCTGGTCCGCGAGCCAGTCGGCGACGGCGCGGCGGTAGGCGACGAGCGGAGGTTCGCCTGCGGGCCGGGCCATCAGGCAGGCGTTGATGCGGTCGCCGTCGCCCCGGACGAAGTCGAGGGCCGCGTCCTCCTTGCCCACGAAGTGGCGGCTGAACGTGCGGCGGGTGACATCGGCGCGGTCCGCGACGGCGGAGACGGTCACGCTCTCCAAGCCCTGTTCCAGGATCAGATCGAGGGCGGCGGCGGCGAGCGCGTTCCGCGTCCGACGCGCCTTGCGCTGCCGCCGGTCCTCTAGGGCGCCCGGGGCAGGGTCGTCCGCGGTCCCGGCGGACCCGGTGACCCTGGTCGTCCCGGTGGCCACGGCCTTTGTGCCCGCGGACTCCGTGGTCGCGGACTCCCTGGTCGCGGTTTCAGCGGTGGTGCCCTGGGGCGTCGGCTCCGTTGCCTTGATGTCTCCCATGTCCTCGACCGTACACCCGCACATGTCCCAGTGAGACATGAGGCCCGATGAGACATGAGTCCCATCGGGACATCAGCACCGCGGAGCGGCCCTCGGCGGCCCGGCGGACGGACGACGGCCGCGAAGGGCGAGGAGAGCGAGGAGGGCGACCACGCGGCGACGCCGAGGAGCCCCGCCCGCGCCGACTTGGCCGTTCCTCGACGCACGACGGGCCGAGGGAGCCGCCCAAGTCAAAGCCTCTGCACGCTCATTGACCTGACATCCGCACAGCTCTTACGTTCGGCGGGCAGACAACTCGGCTCGAACGACAACGATGTCGGTCCGTAGGAGGTCCTGCCCGTGCGCCCCACCGCCGCCCCACTTCTCCTCGCGACACTGCTCGCCGCGACCACGCTCACCGCTTGCGGCTCCGGATCCGGGAGCGATCCGGACACCGTGAAGGTGTCGTTCAAGCAGTCCACGGACAACTCGATCCGGGTGATGGACACCTACCTGGGCGAGATGAAGAAGCAGTTCGAGAAGGCGAACCCGGGGAAGAAGGTCGAACTCGTCCCGATCAAGGCTCCGGACTCCGAGTACTACACGAAGCTCCAGCAGATGCTGAGGTCCCCCAAGACCGCGCCCGACCTGGTCTACGAGGACACGTTCCTCATCAACTCGGACATCACGAGCGGGTACTTGAAGCCGCTCGACCCGTATCTGGACACCTGGTCCGACTGGAGCCAGTTCATCGACACCGCGAAGGCGGCGGCCAAGGCGCAGGACGGGAAGACGTACGGCGTCCCGGACGGGACGGACACCCGCGGACTCTGGTTCGACAAGGGCGTGTTCGCGAAGGCGGAACTGCCGGCCGACTGGCAGCCGAAGACCTGGGACGACGTCCTCACGGCCGCCCGCACGATCAAGAGGAAGGTCCCCGGGGTCACCCCGCTGAACGTCTACACGGGCAAGCCCGCGGGCGAGGCCGCCACCATGCAGGGCTTCGAGATGCTGCTGTACGGGACCGGCGACGGCACGACGGACCCGCTGTACGACTCCACGTCCAAGAAGTGGATCGCCGGCAGCCAGGCCTTCAAGGACGCCCTCGGCTTCGTGGAGACGGTCTACAAGGAGAAGCTCGGCCCCGACGTCACCGACGCGCTCGACCCGAACTTCGGGACCAGTGTCCGCGGTGAGCTGCTGCCCGGGGGCAAGCTCGGCATCGACCTCGACGGCAGCTGGCTCCCGCAGGACTGGCTGAAGGGCTCGGGGCACGAGTGGCCCGAGTGGTCCCAGAAACTCGGCCTCGCCCACATGCCCACCCAGCACGGCCAGGCCCCCGGCAAGGTCAGCATGTCCGGCGGCTGGACCTGGTCGATCCCGTCCAAGGCGTCCAACCCCGACCTGGCCTTCACGTTCGTCAAGACGATGCAGACGAAGGCGAACGCGCAGAAGTGGTACATCGCCAACTCCGGTATCGCGGTCCGCAAGGACGTCGCCGCCGACCCCGCCTATGTGAAGGCGCAGCCCGGCATCGAGTTCTTCACGGACCTGGTCGCCAGCACGCACTACCGGCCCGCCTACCCGGCGTACCCGAGGGTCTCGACCGCCATTCAGGAGGCCATGGAGAGCGTGACGACGGGCGACAGCTCCGTCGACAAGGCGGCCACCGACTACGACGAGGAACTGAGGACGGCCACCGACAACAAGGTGATCCGCAAGTGAGTGTCACCACGAAGACGGCGTCCCCGCCGGTCCGGGCGCCGAGGGCAAGGGCCGCCTCCCGACGCCGGGGAGGCCTCCTGCGCTCCCTCACGCGGACCCTCCCGCTGGCCCCCGCCGTCGTCCTCCTGCTCCTCTTCCTCGCGGGTCCGATCGTCTACTGCGCCTACATCGCCTTCACGGACCTGCAGTTGACGGGCCAGGCGCACGCGTCGTTCGTCGGCTTCGACAACTTCCGCAGGGCGTTCAGGGACGACGCGTTCATCAACGCCGTATGGCTGACGCTGGTGTTCACGGTGCTGTCGTCGCTGGTCGGCCAGAACACCCTGGGTCTCGCCCTGGCCACGCTGATGCAACGGGCGTCGAAGCCGGTGCGCACGCTGGTCGGCGCCGTCGTCATCACGGCGTGGGTGCTGCCGGAGGTGGTGGCGGGCTTCCTGCTCTACGCCTTCTTCCGCCGCGAAGGGACTCTGAACGCGATCCTGGAATGGCTCCGTCTCCCCTCCCAGAACTGGATGTTCACGCTGCCGATCCTGGCGGTGTCGTTCGCGAACGTGTGGCGGGGCACGGCCTTCTCGATGCTGGTCTACTCGGCGGCGCTGGGCGAGATCCCGAAGGAGATCACCGAGGCGGCGGAGGTCGACGGGGCGGGCGGCTGGCGGCGGATGTGGCACATCACGCTGCCGATGATCCGCCGCTCGATCGGCACCAACCTGATGCTCAACACGCTTCAGACACTGTCGGTGTTCGGGCTGATCTGGGTCATGACGCGGGGCGGTCCGGGAGGCCGCAGCCAGACCCTGCCCCTGTTCATGTACGAACAGGCCTTCCAGAACAGCATGATCGGGTACGGGACGGCGGTGGCGCTGCTGCTCCTGGTGGTCGGCTCGCTGTTCTCGCTCGTGTACATGCGGCTGCTGCGGACGGAGGTGTGAGATGGCCCTACCGGCACGCGGCGCGACGCTCCGGTCCCGCCGCTCGGGGCGGCGCCTGGCCGCGGACGCGGGCCTCCTGGCCGTGGCGGCGGCGTTCGTGCTCCCGCTGGCCTGGGTGGTCCTGTCCTCCCTGGACGCGCACGCGGACCTGAGGGTGAAGGTGCCGGACGGTGTGACGCTGTCGAACTTCGACGCCGTACTGAAACCGGACATCACCTTCACGCCCCTGCTGAACAGCCTGATCCTGTGCGGCGGCGGCACCGCCCTGACGGTGGCGTGCGCGGCCCTCGCGGCCTATCCCCTCTCCCGCTTCCGGTCCCGCCTGAACCGCCCCTTCCTGCTGACGATCCTCTTCGCGACGAGCCTGCCGATCACGGCGATCATGGTGCCCGTGTACGCCCTGTTCGTGCGGGTGAATCTGATCGACACCGTGCAGGGCACGATCTTCTTCTTCGCCGCCTCCCAACTGCCCTTCGCCATCTGGCTGATGAAGAACTTCATGGACGGCGTGCCGAAGGAGCTGGAGGAGGCCGCCTGGACGGACGGGGCGTCGCCGCTGCAGTCCCTGGTACGGATCGTGCTGCCGCTGATGGGCCCGGGCGTGGCGGTCGTGACGGTCTTCTCGTTCGTGATGATGTGGGGGAACTTCTTCGTCCCGTTCATGCTGCTGCTCACTCCGGACCAGATGCCGGCGTCGGTGAGCATCAACGAGTTCTTCGGGAACCGGGGGTCGGTGGTCTACGGGCAGCTGGCGGCGTTCTCGGTGATCTACTCGACGCCCGTGATCCTGCTGTACGTGCTGGTGGCCCGGCGGCTGGGCGGGGGGTTCGCCCTCGGCGGGGCCGTCAAGGGGTGAGCACCGCTTCCGGCGGGGCGAATTCAGGGCCGAGGCCGAAACCGTATGTTCCTACAATCCGTGATTGTGGCCGAACAGACCGTAGTCACCGCTGCCCCGGACCCATACTTTGTGCGCGTGCACCAGCCGCAAGCCCAACAGCCCACCCCACCGTTCAACGCCCCCGCCGCCCGGAGACTGCGGGCCGCGCTCGGAATGGGGCCCGAGCATGTCGCGTACGGACTGAGAGCCTCGTACGGGCTGCCGTACGTCACCCCCGATCTCGTCACCGCCTGGGAGCGCGGCATCACCGCGCCGAGCAGCCCCGAACTCACCGCCCTCGCAGGCGTGTTGTGGTGTTCACCGGGTGAACTCATAGGCGCCCCGCGCACCTTGCGGGAACACCGTGTCGCCCGCGATCTCGCCCAGGAGGACGTGGCACGCGCAGTCGGTCTCGAACTCCTCGCCTACCAGCGGATGGAGGAGGCCGGCACCTGGCGCGGCAACGAGCGGCAGTCCACCGCGCTCGCCGACGTACTCGAACTCTCGCTGCCCGACTTCATCACCGTGACGGGCCGCGACGGCCGGCTCGGCGACCTGCTGCGCAGTGCCGTGACGACGCGCTGGCAGGCCTATCTGCGCCCGGTCGCGAAGGTGGTGCCCCTGGACCGGCACCTCCTGGAGACCGCGCTGGAGGAGATGCACACCGACTACCAGGGGCAGATGGTCGCGACGCTGAACTGGGGCGACGGTTCGGCCGCGACCGGTTCCGGCGAGTCCGGCCGGGAGTACCTCGACCGGGTCGTCGACCACTTCTGGTCGACGGTCCACAGAAGTACGTACTGAGAAGGGCGCTCGTGGTCGTGGTCCGACGCCCGGCCGGGCGTC
>NZ_JBSFYW010000100.1:0-20693 GCF_053599975.1 Streptomyces sp. NPDC005141
CGTGTTTGTTTGTAGGGTGAGTGGTGGCGAGACCAGGCCGGGACCGCACCCCGCCCGACCCCTCTGCGCTGGGAACCCGCGTTACTCCTTGTCCTCTGCAGGACTGCGCCGTTTCGGGACGCGCACCACGCGGCGAGGGGTGATGGCCGCGGTCTCGGACAGCCGTTCCATCCGCAGGAAGTGCACGTTGCGCATGTACAGCGCTGCGGCCTGGAAGTCGGTCTCGTTGACCGGGCGCCGCTTGGTGGCCACGAGTCCGGCATCGCCGAGTTCCCGCAGCCCCTTACTGCGGGTGTCCTCGCTCAGGACGAAGCGGCCCTCAGCCTCGCGCGGGCTGAACCACAGAGGAACCTCCTCGCTGATCCCTCCGTTCTCGCACAGCAGCGCCAGGAACATGGCCACCGCAGCGCCGGACAGCACGGCGATGTGCCCACGGGTCCAGAAGGTCTGCGGGATCTGGATGTAGCGGTGCAGGAGCACGCCGAGGTCGCTGGTCTCCTTCGCGGGCGGCACCGTCTTGTCGAGGACCAGGTGGTGGTCGGTGCGGCCGGTGACGACGACGCCGGACAGCCGGCGGTCGAGGGCGCGGTGCAGGTGCCCTTTCCGTGGGCAGACCTAGCTAGAGCTCCTGAGGGAACCATGCTCGCTGCGGGAAGAGCGGGTGCCGACTCGGGACCACTCGAGCGACGCGTTCCGAGGGTTTCCCGGACTACTCCGTCGTGATCGGCCGATCTTGGTGGAGTTCATGCGGCGTTTGGATCCAAGCATGCTGTTCCAAAGTGCCGAGTGTGGAAGCTGAGCCGGTGCGGTTGTTCCGTTTCGGGCGGTAATTGCAGAACAACGGACAAAGGCGTGTTTGCGCCGGTACGTTGCCTGCGAGATGGGGAGTGGCGTACCAGATCCGAATGCACGGGGACGAGTGATGCCACTGTGCGACTGGGGGGTTACATGTCAGAAGTATCGATACTCATCGACGCCCTGCTGCGGGCCAGGCTGGGGCAGTTACCCGAGGTGGAGCGTGAGAGTGCGCGCTGGCGCACGCTCGGCGAGCGCCTGGACGAGCTGGAGGGCGCACTCGCCGATCTGCGGGCGCACAGCATCATGGACGCCGAACTGGCGGCAGCCCTGACACTTCCTCATCTGCCAGAGACCCGGCTGGCCGTGGCGGAAGCAGCGGACTCATTCAGAGTGATCGCTTCCCGCTTCACCCGGACAACAGTCAACATCGGTGTGAGCGGCGCGGCGCGCATGGGCAAGAGCACCCTGCTGCAGTCGGTCTCAGGCCTCGACGACAACCAGATTCCGACCGGTCACGGCATCCCGGTCACCGCGGTCCGCAGCCGCATCTTCCACTCACCTGCAGTACGGCGGGCCGAGTTGGAGATGCACAGCCCGGAGAGTTTCCTCGCCGAGGTGATCTCCCCGTTGCATGTGGCGCTCGATCTCTCCCCTGCGCCGCGTACGATCGCCGAATTCGGCCGCTGGGTCTACCCGGAAGCTCTGCCGGAAACCCGGGATCGGCTGCTGCTGACCCGGCTGCGTGAACTGCATGGTGCGTTGGAGTCTTACGAGCCGCTGCTGACCGGCGGGGTCAAGACGGTGCCGCTGGAACAGGTGCGGCGGTTCGTGGCCTATCCGACCCATGAGGAGATCACCGAGGGGGCTGGGCGGGTGGGGCGTGCCTATGCCGCCGTGCGCGAGGCCCGCATCGAGTGCGCCTTTCCGCACGAGGACGTGGCCAGGATCGGCATCGTGGACCTGCCGGGTCTGGGCGAGGTGGCCGCCGATGCCGACCGGCGGCATGTGGCGGGGCTGCGCAACGAGGTCGACGCGGTGCTGGTGGTCAAGCGTTCCTCCGACACCTCCTCGTTCTTCGACGAGACAGACACCGCCGGACTCAGCCTTCTGGACGAGGTACGAGGGTTCGTGCGCAGCACCGGAGAATTCACCTACCTTGTGCACAACATCGATCCGGACAAGCCCCATCTCGCAGAGAACCTCCGCGGCGACCTGCTGCGCAATGTCAATGGCGGCGAGCCGGACCGCTTCTTCACCGTCTTCGAGACCGACGTACGTGACCCGGAGCGGGTCGGCAGGGAGCTACTCAGTCCTCTACTGAAGCGGATGGCGGAGGGGCTTCCGGTCATGGACTCCGAGGTGCTCGCCTGCACCCGGACCCAAGCCGCGGCTGGGCGTGACCGTACGCGCCTGCAGCTCACCGATCTGCGCCGGGCGCTCGACCAGGTGGCACGGCGGGCCGGAGTGCCGGAGGAAGTCAACGACGCCAAGGCTGCGCAGCTGCGCAGCGGTATCGCCAGGAGACTGCGCGGGCTGGTTGCCGAGCTGGCGGCGGAGGCGCACGGCTCCATGGTGGATCCGGGCTTCGGGGAGGCCATTGGGAAGGCCTTTGAGGGCGTACTCACATGGATCGAGGATGGCTTCGGAAAGGGCGCGGACGCATGGCGGGAGGAGGCGCTGACCTGCATGGTCACCGAAGGTCACTCGGCGGCGTTCGCGGGGCCGGAGTTCAGCAGGATCCGGGTCGAGATCAGCCGCCGGTTCTCGGCGCTGGACGACTTCTTCACGGCGCGGCTCACCGCTGCCTGGGACCGTACGGCCGCGGTACTCGAGGCCGAGTGCGGGGCGCTCTTCCAACCTGACAAGGGCAGGCAGGCGGATGGTGTCTCCGGCTCCGATGGCACCACCGCCCCTCCTGTAGCGCGGCCCGGCCGCGAGGTTCTCGCCGAGCTGGCCGAACTGTTCGCCCGCTCTTCCCAGCCCTGCCCGGGTCTGGCTTCCGCGGTCAACAGCCTGCTGGATGTACGGCTGGAGTACCGCACTCTGCTCTACCCCCGGGTACGCCCCGATCTTGCCCCGCTGAATCTCCAGGTCAGCCACCCGGAAACCGGTGAGCAGATGCAGCAGGTGGCGGTCCCTTTGACCGAAGAGGGCGCGGAGGACCTGTACGAGCTGTTCGGCGGTCTCGCCGAGCAGGCGGCTTTTCGGATTCAGAAGTCGCTGTCGCAGGAAGCCGCCGTTCCTGCAGCCGTCATTCACGCGCTGGTAGAGCAGTTCGAAGACACCCTGGTCCGATCCGGCACCTCGGTCCAGGAATTCCGGCGGTTCGTCCGTTCGTACCGCAACGACCTGTGGCCGGAAGAGTTCCAGGGGATCGACGAGGCCAATAGCCGCTTCGCGCGCGTGGTTCGCGTTGCGCAGGACATCTCCAGCATCGTCGAGGAGGAGCAGCTGTGACGGACGACCGCTCGGTCTTCGAGTACAAAATCGGGCTGCTGGCGCCCAGCCGTGTGGGCAAGAGCACGCTGATCGCCAGTCTGCTCACCGAGGGCCAGCAACTGCTGGCCCGGGACTCCTCGGTACACCTGCTCACCGCGGACCGGCCCACCGCTCATCGGCTGGCCGCCGCCTACAACCTGGTCTCCGGAGCGCTCAAGGCCCGTGTGTTCCAGCCCGGCCTGGTGCCCAGTACCAGCGATCCCTCCTGGTTCCGGCTGTTGCTCGAAGCGCGGGGACAAGGCCTGCAGATCCGGTTCAACATCCTCGACTATCCGGGCGCATGGCTGGAGGGAGCCTGCGAAGGCACCGAGGACGAGCAGAAGTGGTCCGAATGCGAAGCGTTCCTCGCCGACAGTTCCGTGCTCATCCTCCCGATCGACTCGGTGCTGCTCATGGACGCCGGTGACGACCACGCGCATCTGCTCACCGCTCACCTGTCTGTATTCCAGATCAACCAGGCCGTTCTCAGATGGGCGAAGAACCGGCTGGAGCTGGCGGGTGAGCCAGCCATGATCGTGTTCTGCCCGGTCAAGTGCGAGACGTACCTGTCGGACAGCGGCAGTCTCCAGGATCACGCGGGCGCGCTGCGGGAGAAGGTGGTCGATCAGTTCAGCGAAGTGCTCAAGACGGTCCGTGAGGCGGCCCCGCACGCGGCGATCCGCTACCTCCCGATCGACACCTTCGGCTGTGTGGAGCTGGTCTCGGCACGCTGGCTCCACGCCCAGGCATCTCCCGGCGGCGAGATCCTCGTGCCCAAGTACCGGGTCCGGCCGCCGGGCCAGATCGTCCGGAAGGGATTGGACGACCTCATCACCCTGCTGTGCCGGCAACTGGTCGACACCGCGCGGACGCAGAGCGAGCGGACGACGGCCACACGGCAGACCGTTGCCCTGCACTCCCGAAGCTATGCGGAGGTGAGGGAGGGCTTCTTCCGTGACCTGTGGCTGAGCTTCAACGGCGAACGCGACCGTCGCAAGCGCGCCGCTGACAGCGACGCCCTGCTGTTCACCGAGTCGCAGCGCACCACCCAGTCGCTCTTCGACGTGCTCACTGCCCTGGCCGCGCGGGAGAGCGGGCCCCGTCTGCACCATCTGAGCTGACCGCCGAAGGGACTACCGTGCAGATTTGTCTTCGAACCCGGGGCGTGCCGCGCAGGCTGGACTACGGCTTCCTCGGCCCCGCACCCGAAAGCCGCTGGTGGGACCCGTACTCGGAGTACACCGCCACCGAGCGGCCCTGCCTGCTCGCCATCTCGTCGAACGGTCGCTGGCGAGTGCTGATCAGCGGGGTCCCCTCCACCCGGACCGACTCCGTGGGAACCCTCATTTTCTACACCCTGGTCCTCGAGGGCTCCTCCCCCGGCCCGGGGGGTGTGGTGGAGGCCGGGCAGGACCGAGCCGCGGTGCTGGCGCTCGCGTCCCGCTGGCTGGACGACATCGCCGGTCACCCGGAGGGCCGCGGGGTGCTGTCAGAGCTCCTGGACGGTATCTGTTCCAGCACTGAGGTGGACCGGCTGCTGGCCGCCCGCTCCTCGGAGCTCGCCGCCGAGCGCAAGGAGCTCACCGGCAGGCTCGCGACCGCGCTGGCATCCCTGAACCCCGCCCCGCCCGTGCAGGACACCGACGTCCCCGCCCGTCTGGGGGAGCGCTGGATCGCCGGCCGAACGGCGCCTGGCGCCGACGCGGCCTTCTTGGCTCGGCTGTCCTCGCTGCTGTCCGGCAAGACCGGGGAGGCGCATCTGCTCAATCTGGTCTCCTGCGCGGAGGACATCACCACGCTGCCGCCGGGAGGTGGGCCGCTGGCCGTACTCGTCGAAGGCGGCATGGTCGGCGACTCCGCGATGCGGGCCGAGGCGCTTCCGAAGCTGCGTCCGGAGGTCGTGGCCAGCGTCCCAAAAGCCCGGTGGCGGGCAGCGACAGTTCCCACAACGGTGACCGCCGTCATCCTGCTGCTTCTGGGTCTGTCCCTGCTCGCCAGCCGCTGGATCTGACCAACCCGTTCCTGATCAAGGGGAAATCATTCGGTTCTAAGTTTCCGTTGCGGCTGTCAGTCGGCCTCGGGGCGCTGCAGCGTCTGCAGTTCTCCTCAAGAGCCTCGTACCAGGGCGAGTGGCTGGAGCCTGGTGTCCTGTTGGCCTTCCGCGCCGAATTCTCGGCGTCCGCGCCGGGGAGTGGCCGCCCCATCCGGGCCCTTTTGCTCGCCCGACTGGCCGTCAGACGGGCCCGGTTCATTGTGGAAACAGCCCGCTACGAATTCGCCAAGGTGGTGGACCTGGACTTCGCCGTGTCGTTGAACGGCGAGACGGTGTACGAGGCGTACGGGGTCAAGCCGATGAGGGAAGACAACCGACTCGTTTTCACCGAGAAGCCCGGCTGCACCACGAGCTACACCACGATCGAACAGATAGTGCCCGGCTTGAAGCAGGCAGTTCAGAACGAGAACCATTGACCGTGCGTCAGCTGGCCGACCACTGGCCCCCGGCCACGGCGTTGGCCGCTCTCGCCAGTCTGCACGTCGTATGAGGTCTGGGCTCATTGGGGTCTGGGCTCATCCCGGCCGCTGCCTGACCGAGAAGTTTCCTCAGACGCAGTGGCCGGCCACCCGGATCCGCCCGGCCCGGTGGCTTGCTTCGCCGTGGCGGGAGCACTGGGGGTCGCGGCATCCTTGGTTTCGGGTCAGCCTCGGCAACGCCCGGCGCTGTCCCGGCTTGGCGCAGCCGATAGTCAGCTCGACTCGAACCCGCCGTGGGGCGACGATCTGACCGGTCGGCTCCTGGGGACCGAATGCCGGCCCAAAGCGGCACAGCAGGACAGCAGGAACAGGCGCTCCTGTGGGGGCAGGGCCATGAGGGCGGTGACGGTCTCGCCGACTGCACTGAACAGCCAGTGCTTCCCGCTCCGCTGTGCACGGCGGAGCATCAGGCTGTTGCCCGCTCTCGCCCTTGGCTCCCTGCGGGATGATCGTCGATCCAGGACAGGCCACCCATGTCAAGACGGTCACGGGCGCGGGTGACGGCGACGTAGGCGAGGCGCGCTTCGGCATCGTCGATGGGGCCGGGAACGGGGTGGCCGTTTGCGTCCTGCTCATCGGTGTTCTCGGGCGGGGCGAAGTCGCCGGAGATTACCGTCCGCCATTCGCAGCCTTTGGCTCGGTGAGCGGTGGAGATGATGACGTCGGCGTGGTTTCGGGGGCCAGTCGTTCAACGGCTCGCAGGACGGAGTCGGGGCCGTGCTGGTCGATGAGTTCGACGAACGGCTTCAGGTCACCGCCGGCGGGGTCGTGGTCGGCGTAGTCCTGCAGTTCACCCCCGGGACGAGAACAAGATCAGTTCTGGATGTGTGGTGGGGCACCCGTTCCTAACGTCGCGCGGGCTGCCGTGGCCAGCGTGTACAGGCTTCGTCCTCCCCCGGCCAGAGCGACGCGATAGCCCGCCGCGAGGTGCGTCATCACTTCGGTGATGGCTCCGATGTTCGTGCGGCACAGCACCGCATCGGTGCGCTCGACCGGAGCGAGTTCGGTGGGAATCGCGTCGGTTCCGGTCAGGCGGACGGGGGCGTCGGCGATTGTCAGCCACCGGTTCGCCTCCGAGGCGAGGGCGGGGCCGAAACGGAAGGATCGGGACAGGGGCAGGGTGTGGCCGTCGAAGTCGGCCATGATGTCGCGTGCACCGCGCCAGCCGTAGATGGCTTGGGCTGAGTCGCCGACCATCGCCAGCTGAGCGTGGACGCGTTGGTCGGTGAGGACCTTCGCCCGAAGTGGTCGTTCCCAGCGTGTGCTACCGCAGCGTCGGAGCGCTCAAGGGGACCCCAACATATACGTCGCACAGTCGCTCGACAGTCCTGACGGTGGAGGCTTCCGGGGTGAGGAATCCGACGCCGTTGAGGATCAGCCCGCAAGGACTTCCCGGGCGGAATCTACGCTCCACAGCCATGCGGTGGCCTGGTAGCCCTTGGCCACGGCGAGGACTTGTGTGAAGGCTTCTTCGTCGAAGGGGCCTTCAACAGGGGTGCCGTCGCGGAGGGCGCGGTCGTTGAGGGGACCGCGGTCGGCGGTTGCATATCCGGGGCGGAAGACGTTCTCGTAGAGCCAGTCGGAAATGGCCACGACGAGGTCGGCTTTCTCGTTGTTCTCCAGAGCATCCCGTAGCTGTCGGCTGTCTACCAGGCGGCAGAACCTCACCACCGTGGGGCCGGAGAAGCCAAGCGCCGAGCGGGCGACGGGCCCGATGTCGCACGCCATACGGCATCGGATTCTGTCCGCGTGGCCACTGTTGTCCCTGGCCAGATGCCCGGCCACGCCAGTCATCAGCCGGGGAAGGAGATCAACGCAGTCCATTTCGGCAGGCAGGACCACGTTCATGCCGTCACCCGTGGGCTGGACGTCTGTCCGCTCATCGGAAACGCCGGCCTCGTGCAGCACTTGGCGGACGAGTTGGGCCACTCGGTCCTGTACCTCGTTCTGCCGGGGGCCGGAGCGGGTGCTGTAGCCCTCGACGTCGAGGGCGAAGCCGAGCCTGATCTGACGCCGGCCAGTGACGTCAGCCGAGGCCGGACGGGGTTCGGGGGGCCTGCCGAGGGGAAGTTGGACGACGAACGCTGCGGGTCTGCCCTTCGGCGAGAACCCCATGTCTTGGAACGGTGTCAGTGCGTAGGCGGCGTCGGACCGTACTTTCAGTTCACGCAGGCCGGAGGGGACCAGCAGTAGGAGCCAGCCGCTGCGCGAGCCAACGGGGACCCCGTGGGTGTCTCCTGTGTGGCGCCACCGCACTGAGGTGCTGCCGATTCCGAGCGCTTCGATGGTCGGTGTGAGCGCCGGAACGACAAGGTCGTTCATCACCATGTCCCCAGAGCAGCCGGTCCGGGAGATGGCATCGGGATTGGCGATGAAGGCGAGATGTCTGGTCACTGCGTAACTGCGGGCGGGTTCGGGGAGGCCGACGGCCCTCGGCACCATGTCGGCTACGTACACTCCGCTGTCCTCGAATGTGAACCCGAACTCCATCCACTGTGGCGGTGAGGAGGACGGACGTAAGGCCAGGTCGGTGTTCACTTTGATGACGTAGACGTCATGGTCACGGAAATCCGCGGGCACCGGCGTGACGGCATGGATCTGCCAGCCCTGAAATTTGACGGCGCCGATGTCGACCTCTTGGGGAGCCGTGTCGAACGAACGGCTGCTGTCGTCGACGAGGACGAGTTCCACCTCAGCCACGTGGTCCACGGAACCCCCTCCGGCGTCTGGCCACTCCACGGCAGTGACGGTGTTGGGACGGGACAAGGGCGAAGGGGCGAAGTGTGTGGGCAGGAACGCCGAGACAGACGAACGCGGCCCAGTGCCGAGGATGCAGTCCTTCCGACCAAGCCTTCCTCTGCGCTTGCTGAAGCGCGTGCGCCGGCGAGGCGCCGGCAGCGAGACGGCGGTAGAACTCCTGGATCACCGTCCGGGTCGTTCCGTCCGGAACGCGCCACAGGCTGATGACGACGACTCTGGCTCCGGCCTGGCGGAAGGCGTGACCGGCCGACCAGGGCACATCGCCCGCCCCGACCTCGCCGAGTCCGGTCTCGCATGCGCTGAGTACGACCAGAGCCGTATCTTTCAGGGAGAGTCCGGCGATGTCGGATCCTAGGAGTAGGCCGTCACCCGGTTTCGGCAGACTCTCACCCGTGGATTCCCACAGCGCCGCGTTGGCCAGCGCCACTCCGCAGCGATGCCACGGCTTGTCCGAGTGCGTGAGGAGCTCGAATCCGCGGAATCGGCCAAGGTGGTTCACGTTGGGGAGGCCCCTACTGGGGACTTCCCGATGGCGGACGGCGAAGGCGTGGGTGGCCAGATGCAGAACACGCGGCGATCGGACATTGCGCAGCAGCACGTCGGTGGCGTCGAGGCCCGTCGTAACGCCGACTCCGAGGAGTGATGCCACGATCTTCCCCTCCTCGCGGGCGTGGGGAAGCGGCGCGAAGAGTGTCCGTTTCCGTTTGCCGTCCGGTGCGCCGAAGGCCGGGTCCGCGACGACCAGGGGATCCCCGGTGCCGACCGCCAGCGAGTCGTCCGTAGTCGGTTCCAGACCGTGGTTGACGAAGGTGAGGGTGGCATCGGTCAGCCATGGACTGCCGTCGGTATTGGGCAGAGCGGCGAACGGTGCCAGCCACAGTTCGGAATCGGGAGCGATGATGACTCGGCGAGCCCGGGACACGAGGGGGCGCAGAGGCTCGAGTACGGCTGCGGCCAGAGCACGTGATGCCCGACCCCTCACGTTGGCGGGCGGCTCCGGGGGATGGGGAGGGTCAGGGTTTTCGGTCTTGCCGGCCGATGCCTGAAGTCCGTACAAGCGATGCAACTGCTCCTGCGGAAACATGCTCGTGCCGTTGCTGAGGTCCCACATCAACTGCCGGAACGAGACGGCGTCGATGGTGACCGTGTGCTCGATGAGCTGATGCGAGCGGCTGTAGGTCACCTGCATCTGTGCGGTCACGGGTGGCCCGTCAGACCCGTCGTCCTCGGCTTCGAACAGGCGACGCATCTCCGCGACGGGCATGGAGACGCAACCGCCGTGATAGGAGGCCAGCCCGGACATTTCCTCCCGCACGTCTGCAACGCAGTCGTCAATCTCTTTGGCGAGCCCGACGTCGACGAGGGTGACCCGACGGTCGTCGGCCCAGCCTCCGAGAGCGAAGCAGGCGTACCTGTCGGGCAGTTGCCCCGCAGATTCCAGCGGAGCGGTGAAGTCGTGAGGCGCGTAGCGCAAGAACTCGAGGAGGACGCCATCGGCCGGCAGCCGGCTCCAGGTCTCCGACAGACGGGGAAACAGCGGGCCAGCTCGCGGCGGTTCGACCTTGGTGAGTGCAGCCGTGATCGCTTTCCAGGTCATGACCTGCCGCATGGCGGAAGCGGTGATCTTCGGATTGGACGCCATCAGCGCCAGGGACACAGACAGGCCCACCGCTTTGCCGAGGCAGGACGCGGCAATACGCCGCACCTCCAGCGAGCCCGTGTAATCGCGATACGCGTTGGCGGCCACCACGATGAAGGAGGATCGGAAGGAGGCCGCGGCTTGTTCGAGCTTGCCGCGGGCAACGCGGATCTTGCCCAGCTTCTCCAGACAGGTGGACCGTCGGAGGTCGTCCACGGGGAACAGGCCGACAGCTTTGCGAAGCGCGATCTCCGCCTCAATCAGCGCACCCCGGCCCATCAGTTCCGCGCCGTACTGCAGGAGTCGAGAGGCACGGTCGACCACACCATCGTCCATAACCCCTCCCCCTGGCGGTAGGACGATCTGCGGTACGGCAGAAGTGTCCGATTGTGCCGAAGTCCTGTCATAGCGTAGTCGAAGGGATACAGCCCACGGGCGGTAACGAGAGGGGGCGTTGGCCTTGTCGAGCTCCAGCACATCTGGCCGGCGTGGACCGTGGCCACCTCACAGTCTGATGTACGCACTTCCCGCGGAAACCGGAGATGCTCTGCTCACCCTCGGCTCCCGGCGCCGCTACGCGGACGGGCAGCAATTGCTGACGGAAGGGGACAGCACCACACATGCGATCCTGCTCGTCGACGCGTCCGTCAAGGTCAGTGCCACAACCGCGAACGGCCAGTCTACGCTGCTGGCAGTACGTCACAGCGGCGATCTGGTCGGAGAGATGGCGGCACTCGACGGGCGGCCTCGCGTGGCCACGGTCACGGCTGTCGGTACTGCAAAGGTCCAGGCTATTTCCCAGCAGGAGTTCCGGGCCTTCCTGCACCGGCACCCGCTGGCAGCGGCCGCTGTCAGTCGGCAGGTCGTCGAGCGGCTGCGGGCCGCCACACGGCGACGGGTCGACTTCGCAGGCGTACCCGTACAGGTGAGGCTGTGCCGGGTATTGGCGGAGTGGTGCGAGGAGAACGGCAGCCGGACTCCCTGCCGCGTCGGGCTCACGCAGTACGAGTTGGCCACGCTGATAGGAGCCGCCGAGGTGAGTGTCAGCCGTGCCCTGCGCACGCTCGCCCAGGACGGTGTCATCCGGACGGGATACCGGTGGGTCGAGATCCCCGACTGCACCGCGATCCGGCAGCTGGGAAACGGGAAGCCGTAGTCGCCACCGCGCCGGGTCGCCGCGATTCCGTCTTCTGACGGAGACGGCGCGCCCAAGGAACCGGCAACCTCATGACAGCGATCAGGAAACCTGCGAGGCCGCTGCCAGGGAGGGCTGATGGGCGCACAAGATTTTGGACCACTGGGTAGCTCCTTCGAGTTCATCCATCGAAACCTCGACTCCTTCAAGATCAAGCAGGAGGTCGACAAGCGGGGCATCCACGGGTACATCGACCACTGTGCCCGCCTGGCGGCGGCCACGGGTGTAGCTGCCGGGTCCGGCGGGGGTATGACCCTGGCACTGGGCATTCCGGCGGACATCGCCAACACTGTGGCCCAGCAGTTCAAGGTCACCCTTGCGGTGATCTACCACCGCACCGGCCGGTACGTGGTCAGCTTCGAGGAGTTCATGAAGATCGTCGCGTTGTCGGTCGGCGTGGAAGCCAGTGCCAAGGGCCTGGAGTACCTGGTCATCAAGGTGGCGCAGGAGGTGCTGAAGCGGCTGAGCGCCCGCGTGGTGGGCCGGCTCATTCCCCTCGTGGGGGCTGTCGTGGGGGGAACGCTGAACTACGCCTTCATCAGGGGGATCGGATCGTCCATGCTCGTCTTCGCCGACGACATCTTCGACGACCGCACGGAGGGCGGATCGGGGTCCCTGACGGCCGCATAGCCCGGCCAAGGCACCCCCGGCTGCACCTCCAATGGGGTCAGCCGCTATCCAGCTCCGTTCGCACCACATCGGCACGACCCGGGATCGAAGGAAAGAGAGGCAACCCTATGAACGCCGATCGACTGGATGAGGAGCGGCAGCTCCCACCGAGTCTCTACGACACGCTGGCCGAGGCCGTCGACTTCGCCGACGTTCCGGGCAGGACGACGACTATGTCGGTCGAGACGACGGACAATGACCCCTTCACCTTCAGCTGACGGGGCATGCGCTGTGGCACGGGCGGTGAACGAATCCTGCGGCCCGGCGGGCCGCCGTCACGCCGGCCCACGCACCCCAGTGGTGATCATCGGTGAGGAATCCGACCCCCACGTACGTGAGGTGGCGGATCGCATCTCCTCGCTCCGCCCGTTGGTCGTCCTCGACGCAGCCGGTGTCCAGCGCATCCCGTTCGTGGTCTCCGCAACTCGCCTCGGCGTGGAGACCACGAACGGTCACGGAGCCGCTCACCTCCAGGACGCCCACCGCGGCTGGATCCGGCGCCCCGCGCCGGCCGACTGGGACGTAGGGATGAGATGGGGAAGCAAACAGGCCGCGGTGCAGGGCGCGTGGCGCACGCTGCTGGTGTCACTGCTGCGCAACCCCGCCTGCGAGTGGCTGACGTCCCTGGACGCGTTGCTCGCCGCCGAGAACAAGATCGTGCAGTGCCGGACCGCCACTGGGGCAGGTATCGACGTGCCCCCGCTGATAGTCACCAACGACCCGTCCGAGGTGACGTCTCTGCCGGGGCATCTCGTCGCCAAACCCCTCGGCCCCCCGCAGTACTGGCTCGAGCAGGGCGATCCCCGGATCGTCTTCGCGGCCCCAGTGGACACGCAAGACCCGTCGGTCGCAGAACTCCTGGCGGGCGCACCATTCATTCTGCAAGAACGCGTCAGGGCCGTACGACATCTGCGGGTCGTGACGGTGCGCGATGAGGCCTGGGCCTTCCAGATCCCGGCAGAAGGCATCCCCCTGGACTGGCGCAGGAGCGCCGCCGCGCACACATCGTGGCGGCCGTTGAAGGCACCAGACATCGAACAACGGGCAGTCAACCTGTCGGCAGCAATGTCCGTCAGGTACTCCAGCCAGGACTGGATCGAGACAGCAAGCGGCACGTACTTCATCGATCTCAATCCCGGCGGGCAGTGGCTCTTTCTGCCCGATCCCGAGGCGTCACAGATATCCGCGGCGATCGCCCACTGGCTGCAGGGCTGAAAACCCCGCGCGCGGATCAGTCGCTCAGTCCGCTGACCGCCGGCTCGCCTCAGCCGACGTACCGGACCTCGGGATAGGCGACTCGGCCTGGATCGTCGTGTGACAGCAGCCCGGCCGGGTCGATCAGAGGCACCACCGCCTCATGAAGGTCGTCGCCGGCCGGGTTCGCCTGACCATCGTGGCGCAAAACGCTGCAACGGTGCGGACGTGCCTGGCGCACACCGGGGGCTGGTTCGTCAGGATCTCTGTCCGGGTGGGGTCCTCGTCCCTGGGCCCCGCAAGGAAGATGGAACCGATCTTCGTCCGGGCGGGCTGGGTGCAGACCTGGCACCGGAGGGTCTGCATGGTCATCATTTGCCGATGCGGGTGCATGAACTTCCACTGTGGCTCCCCGGTCGGCATCCCGTCCGCACCCAGCGGATTCCAGCCGACCCGCGCGAGCAGCACACCGCGGGGATCACGGTCCCGGGGATCTTCGTCAAGGTAGTGAAGCCTACTTCGGCCCGGCGCGCTGCGTCTGATGACCAGGTTGTCGGGCGCCGCCTCCTCCCCTAACCGCTGGATGACGTACGGGACTACGGCCGGTCCGACTGAGGTGGAAGGCATGGATCGATACGTCTTTCTCGACGGGGCGGGCGGGCTGTACGGAAGCAGGGGACCCAGCATCAGGCCGCCTCCCGCAGGCACTTGATCGCGCCGAGGCGTTCGTGGAGTTCGTTGACCGACCAGGCCATCCGGCGCAGGTGCCCCACGGCCTGCAGGTGGTCGCCCGGCATCGCTTCGGTGCGTAACCAGCGGGCCCGCTCGATCAGTTGTTCCGCTTCCGGGTCCTTCTGGCCGGCCTCCGTGGCGACGGCGATAGCAACGAGTTGCATCAGGTGGCCGCGGAGCCGCAGGTCGTGGTCGTCGAGGGCTCCCTCGGCTGGAACGACGTCGTCGAGGACCGCGCCCACGTCGTCGAGCAGCGATTCACCGTCGAACGGCTGCCACCCGCAGACCTTGGTCAGCACTGTTTCCAAAGCTTCGGGGTCTAGCGGCGGCGTCCACACAGGTACGGCCCTGGTTCGCCCGGGGATAGCGGCGGGGGTCATCACGCCTTCTCCTCGGCTGGAACGGTGAGACGGCACCAGGTGACTGCGCCTGCGTCGCTGGTCCCCCAGACTCCGCCGTTCTCCTTCACCAAGGCATCGACGAGAGCGAGACCGCGCCCCGACTCGGCATCCTGATCGGCATTACTGGGCTCGGCACATCCGGCCATGCCGTCCCGCACAGTGATCCGAAGGAAGCCGTCGCGAAGAGCGATGGTCAGGCTGATCTCCGTCGTTCCGCTGTGTAGCAAAGCGTTGGTCAAAAGCTCAGAGACAATCAGCGTGACGTCGTCCGTCATCAACTCAAGCCCGCAGTGCCGAAGCCGCGCGGCTGTCAGGGTTCGGGCCATCCGCACCCGGCGGGCATCCCGTGCCACGATGCTCTGTCCGGTCCTGCCTGGCGAGACCTCGAAGCAGACGCTCATCACGTCATACGTCTGGACCTGGCGTTGACGCGCTTGATGCTCTGCGTGGGGGTCGTCTCCCAACTTGGAGACGCCTTCTGTCGCTGGTGGTGCGCTGGTCACCGCTGCTCCAAGGGCTGAGAACGATCGCTTTCTCGTAAGAGGTAATCGCGTGGTCACTGTCTGCGGGTACCGTTGGCGGCAGGTGGGACCGTGAACACCGTGAACGCCATGAGCTGTCGGGAGTTGAGTACATGGCCACGAGAAAGCGCACGCCCAACCCTGCCCTGGACAGGCTGCTTGAGCAGGCTCGATGGACGCGCACGCAGCTCGCTCAGCAGGTCAACCGGCTCGGTCCCCAGGCTGGATTGGATCTGACGTACGACCGGACGGCCGTCGCCCACTGGATCGCCGGCACGCCGCCAAAACCCGAGGTCAGGCCCCTGATTCTTGAAGCGTTGTCCGCCCGTTTAGGCAGGCCCGTGACGCATGCGGAGGCTGGTCTTCAACCCGCTCTGTCCGTCGGTGACTCTCCCGCAGTCGACACTGTGGAGGAGTTGATCGACCTCGGAAGGGCGGATATGGATCCATCCCGTCGGAGCATCCTGGCTGCGACTCTGTTCACCGCAGCACTCTCAGTCCCTGTCTTCCAGCAAGGCGCACGGGCCGCCGACGAACCGATAGCGCCAGGCAAGGCCACTACCCGAATCGGAGCGTCACAGGTTGCCTCCGTGCGTTCCATGACGGAGCGCATCGCGGACATCCTCGACGAGTTCGGAGCCGGGCACGCCCGCCCCATGGCCGCCGCCTTCCTGGTCAACACCGTCGGGCCGTGGCTTCGGGCCCAGGCCTCCGAGCCCGTGAAGCAGGACATGCTCGCGGCCACTTCGGATCTGACGTACCTCACGGGCTGGATGGCCATGTACGAAAAGGCCCACGGCCTCGGCCAGACCTACTACGTGAACGCGCTCAAACTCGCCAACGAGGCAGACGACCACGTCACCTACTGCCGAACGCTGCGCGGCATGTCGCTCCAGGCATCGAATCTAGGGCACGGGCGCATGTCCCTTGAGCTCGCGGACTCGGCGGCCGAGGCGGCACCCTCGGCCGGCCCGCGCCTGGTGGCGTTCCTGCGCGGACAGCAGGCTCACGCGGCCTCCATGGTGGGCGACCGGCGCCAGGCCCACACCCGCCTCCGTGAAGCCGAGTCAGCCCTGTCGAAGGCGGACAACCGGCGGGACGCGATCGGCGGGTACGACCAGACGGCATACCTCTTCCACGTCTCGCACGTGCTCATGGAAGAAGGAGACCTGGAAGGCAGCATCACCGCGATGCGGCAGTCCATCCGGGCTCAGCCCGCTCAGGAGCGGCAGGGCCGCGTCCACGCCTACGCAGTGCTAGCGCAGCGCCAACTCCGGTTCGGGCATCTGGACGCCTCGTGCGCCTCGTGGGGACGCTTCCTCGACGAGTACGAGCACGTCTCTTCCGTACGCGGTGACGACCACTTCACCACCATGCGTCGAGAGCTCGCTCCGTACGCTACCTCCCGCTCTGTTCAGAATTTGGCTGGCCGCGCGCGAGAAGTCGCCGCGGCCAAGGGCTGAACTACGAGCACCATGCTCAGCATTCGCTGACAACTCGGCCTGGACCAGCAGCGACAGACACCCCAGGCGGCCGCGTTCCTCCAGGCACAGGGACGGCCTGCACGAACGGGAGCCGATGCGGTTGGACGTGTCTGTGGGTGATTCGGAGGTGGCGAGGCCGAGAAAGGCCTCGTAGATGTCGTCGCATCGTTCCCGGCGGATGCGTAAGCGTCGAAAGCGCGCCCATCTCCCGTGACCGCAGCACCGCACGCAACCACTGCAGGGGCAATCCGCCAGGGTCACAGTTCGAACAAGCCATCTACGGAATCGGCTTTGAGAGGTTTGGCAGCTTCGCTCGGCACAGGGAAGACCCCGTCGTCGATCAGATCTGCCGGGGTAATGAGCCGACCCGCACAGATTTCGTCGAGAAGTTCGGCCTGCAATGGCTCTTCTCGTACCAGAAAACCCAAGACATTCAGTAGCTCCAACAACTCCGTGGTCCATGCAGAAGGCCATCTGTCGGCTACTACATGATCGAGTTCCAAACGCCTCTTTCCTGCTGGTGCACTTTTGCGGTAGCCAAACCACTTGTCCAGGACGTTCATGCCCGAAACTTGATAGTTGCGTACAGCGGGAGGAACGGGGCTGATGCGCCCGCTGCCGACCCAGAGGTCTTGCGTTACGGAGTCGTAGGTCAGCCGCTCGGGCATGTTCGCCGGATCATCGGGAATCTCTTCCAGGCATTGTGGTCGACCGGTGTCGAGCAGGATTTTTCCATAGGCTCTGCCGGCACCGGGGTCTGCGTGCCGCTCACCGTAGGTGTGCAGCCAAACCACTCGTCGTCCGAGGTTGACCGCTCGTGACCACAGGCGTCGTTCAGCAGTGAGAGGGATGTGTGCCCCGCCGACCTCCAAGTCGTCGAGGAATCGTTGTGTGTAGGCGGGGTGACTGGCGACGGCCGCGATGTAGGCCACGACGTCCTCAGCGGTGACCGTTTGCCCAAGACGGCGGCGCAGAACCGCAAGCAGTCCGGGGGCGAGGTTGGGTAGGGTTCCACCGCGGTTGCGGTAGATCGGACGGGCGCAGCCGCTGCGGTTGTTGTAGTAGTCCATGTCCGGCACGAGGGCACTGAAGAGCACTCCAGGTCCGCTGACCACGGCATGAGCGTTCTGCTCGATGACGTAGATTTGGCGGTCGCTTCGCACACGCCACAGGTCGGGGCGGCCGACAACCATGAGCCGATGGTCCGGGATGATCCATTGGCGATCGAAGGCGCGGTAAGCGACTCGGATGGAGTCGGCTTGGGGGCGGTGCTCGGTGCGCAGAGGTGTCCTGTCGTAGCCAGCAATGTCAGGAAGGGGCTCGACGTGACTGTCAAGGTCGCGGTCGCGCGCCTCTCCGAACATCCTTCGGCGTCGTTCGGTGTCCGCGGCCAAGAAGCGCCGCCAGCGTTCCTCGAGAGTTTCCTTGTCGGGGGCGTACACCCACATGCGCCCCGGAGTGACACCGCGGGACGACCACGGCATGAGGTTCCGCAAGGGGATAGATGATTCCCACAGGTCGCTGCCCGGTGGGAGGAAGGGGGCTGTTGCGTCTGCCGCGCAGATGCGCCACCCGGGATCATCGAGGGTCAGTGCCGTGAGCCGTTCGATTTTCTGGCGTCGGGAGCCTGCGACTTTCAGGTGTCGGAAGACAGGCGGGCCGGTCCGGGGCTGTTTCCAGCGCACGAAGACCGCTATGCACAGTTCCTGCGCGACTTCGGGAAAGATGCGCGTGCCCACATCTGCACGCTGGCCCTCCGGCGAGACGTCGATGATCCAGCCTGCGTCAGCGGTAGCGCGCAGATAGCGGCGCATGCCTGCGAAAGCCCGCCCTTTGATCCACGCTTTCGGCGTGAGCAGGGCGACGATGCCGAACGGAGCGTCGTGGTGGGCGTCAAAAACCTTCCACGTAGCCCAGCGCCAGAAGTAGACATAGAGGTTGGCCATCTTTGATTCGTAACGGCCGTTACCTGCCAGCCGGAAGTCGTCAATCGGAGCCGGGATGCCTTCTTCTGGGGCACCCCGCTCCACCCATTTACCCGCTCCCTTGCGGACGGCGTCGTGCGGCGGGTTACCCATGATGACCATGACACGTTCGTCGCGCTTGATGTGGTTGGCCTGGCGGCGCGACTCGTTGAACGCCCTGTAGGTGTGCGGGATCCAATGCTCTTCGGCTGTTGGACTATCGAGGGCGTCGGCTACCAGGAGCCTGAGGCCCTGGGATGGAGCAGCCGATCTGTAGCGCTTGAGCATGGCGTGCATGCGCAGCTCTGCAACCGCGAAGGGGCCAGTCTGTATCTCGAAGCCGACAAGTCTGCGGGCGACCATCTCGCGCAGGCGCGGTCCAACCGCGCCTTGTCCCTCCTGCGCGGTGATGGTGTCGGCTGCACGCTCCAAAGCAGTCAGCAGGAAGGTTCCGGTGCCCATCGCCGGATCGACAAGCACCACGTCCGGGGAGGCGAACCCGGAGGAGATGCCGAAGCCTTCGTGCTGCAGGATCTCCTCGGTGAGCCGGGCCATCGCTGCGACCACACCGTGCGGTGTGTAGTAGGAGCCCGTACGGATGCGCAGGTCAGGGTCGTATATGTGCAAGAAGTGCTCGTACAACAGGAAGTAGGCGTCCCCTGTGCCGTCGTCGAGAATCTCCCAGTCGACTACGCCGACGACCCTCAGCAGCGTGGTCAAGGTCGTGGACAGTTCGCTGACACCTTCGCCGGCCAGCACTTCGAGTGCCTTGCCCATCAGGGAGTGCTTCTTGCCGAGCTTGGTGGCGATGCCGGTGACGGTGTCGCCTTCGAAGACAATGCCTTCTACCCGGGCCAGCAGCAGGGCGAACACCACGGCCTGGCCGTATTGTTCGATGAACTCGGCATCGGTGGTCTCCGGGAACAGCAGACGCCGCCAGTCCTTGGCCAGCTCGGTGAACACAGGCGGGCGACGGCGGGCCTTCTCCTGGACGATCGCCTCGCCCACCTCCGCCGACAGCAACTGGCACAGCCCGGCAACCGCGCGCACCAACTGCCCGGTGGTACGTGGGATCAAGGGCTTCCAGGTGAGGAACTCGCTCAGAACGCGTGCCAAGCCCCCATCGGCCGGGGCAAGCCTGGCACCCGCAGTGCGAACCGAGCCCTTCATCCGGGCTACTTCCCCTACCTTGTGGCCACTGCGGAAGAGCGCGAACTCCTCCCCGTCGCACAACAGAACGTTGGGGAGCAGCCGCAGCTTCCCCCACTGGGCGGCATTGCGGCCCGTGAAGGCGGACGGATCAGCGCGCGTGCCCGGCTTCTTCAGCTCGATGAATCCCACTGGCGCGCCCCCGACGACGACGGCGTAGTCAGGGCGGGCATTGAGGTCGACCAGCGGCACCTCGCCGGTCAGCGTCACCTCCAGCCCCAGCCCCCGGCCCAGTGCGCGGATCATGTTCTCCAGCGGGCCTCGTAGTTGGTCCTCTTGCCAGCCACCACCCCGCAGCTTCGGCGCCACCTCCGCACCGAACACCGACACCGCCGTCTCGACAGCCATCTCAAAACTGGTGTGACCACTCCCGGACAAACCCACGCCGACCCCCGCCCTTAGGCGGCCGGACGGGACAACAGCACACGGCGCCGCTCCTCTTCCTGGCCGCGCCGCGCTCCCAGCGAGACAGAAACCATCCCTTATGTCACGTCCCTGCCATGAAGATAGATGCCCCACAAGGAGCGCTTGGAGGGGGCACAGACGCTCGGTGAGCGCACGCCCGGCGCGAAGTGGGGCGCTATTCCTAGCACGGCTATGTGGAGCTCAACATGCACAGCATCTGGGCCCTCCCCCAGGCCCAGCCCGGCCTGCTCCGCTCGGGTGCAGCGTCCCGCGCGCTGCGCGAGAGGCTATCGGGGACTCTCGCCGCGCGGACGGCGGGAGTTGGAGAGCATCCGGTACGCGATCCGCCTCGCCGAGGCGTGAAAGGAGCCTGACGGTGTCCGAGGACCTGACCGCGGTGGCACGCTTCCTGTACGAGGCGGGGACGCTGAAGAACACCGCACGCACGGGATGGTGGATGGCCGGGGTCAAAGAGCCGGAGTCGGTCGCCGATCACTCATGGCGCACCGCCCTCATCGCGACGATCATCGCCAAGCTGGAGGGCGCGGACCCACCCAGGGCGGCATTCCTCGCGGTATGGCACGACTCGCAGGAAACCCGAACCGGGGATGCAGCCATGCAGGATGGACCCCGTGCCGAAGAACCCGCCCGAGTCCATGCAGCACCACCTCCGCGTCCGACTGCGCGACCGCGCGCGGGAACGCTGGCCCCA
>NZ_JBSFYW010000101.1:0-19190 GCF_053599975.1 Streptomyces sp. NPDC005141
GCCCTCGTCCAGCAGCAGACCGATACGCTCACGGGCCGTCAGCTTGCCCCTGGCATGCTGCGCCGCGGTCGCCTCCTCACCCGGGCCGGCCCGGAGGACGAGAACGCCCAGGGCCCCGCCCACCGCACAGGTGGACGGGGCCCTGAAGGTTCGGGCGCGTTCGGGCGCGCCCGGCGCGAGGACTACTCGGCGAGAACGGCCTCGGCGTCCAGCGTGGCGGCGACCGCCTGGAGGACGGCGGCGATCTTGAACGCCTCCTGGATTGTCTCCCGGTCGACGCCCGCCTTGCGGAGCACCTGCTCGTGGGAGTCGAGGCACTGCCCGCAGCCGTTGACGGCGGAGACGGCGAGCGACCACAGCTCGAAGTCGACCTTCTCCACGCCCGGGTTGCCGATGACGTTCATCCGCAGGCCGGCCCGCAGCGTCCCGTACTCCGGGTCGGAGAGCAGGTGCCGCGTCCGGTAGAAGACGTTGTTCATCGCCATGATCGCGGCGGCCGACTTGGCGGCCGTGTACGCCTCGGGCGAGAGCTGAGCCTTCGCCTCGGGCTCCAGCTCACGCAGCACGCGCGGCGAACGCGAAGCGATCGCGCAGGCCAGCACCGTGCCCCACAGCTGCTGCTGCGGGAGGTCGCTGTTGCCGATGACCGAACCGAGGTTCAGGCGCAGGTCCTTGGCGTAGTCCGGTATGGCGGACTTCAGTTCGTCGAGGGCCATGGAAGGTCACTCACCGGCCAGCAGCGCGACCGGGTCGAGGGTCGTCTCGCCCTTGGTCCAGTTGCACGGGCAGAGCTCGTCCGTCTGCAGG
This sequence comes from Streptomyces sp. NPDC005141, assembly GCF_053599975.1. Classification (NCBI taxonomy): domain Bacteria; kingdom Bacillati; phylum Actinomycetota; class Actinomycetes; order Kitasatosporales; family Streptomycetaceae; genus Streptomyces; species Streptomyces sp. NPDC005141. The sequence goes on from NZ_JBSFYW010000101.1 coordinate 808, forward strand.
GCGTCCAGGACCCGCAGGACCTCCTTCGGGTTCCGGCCGACGGAGCCGGCGGTCACCATGGAGAACTGGATCTCGTTGTTCTGGTCGACGATGAAGACGGCGCGCTTGGCGAAGCCGTCCTCGCCCTCGATGCCGAGGTCGCGCATGAGCTCGTGCCGCGAGTCGGCCATCATCGGGAAGGGCAGGTCACGCAGGTCGTCGTGGTCCTTGCGCCAGGCGTGGTGCACGAACTCGGAGTCGCCGGAGAAGCCGAGCACCTGGGCGTCACGGTCGGCGAACTCGTCGTTCAGCTTGCCGAAGGCCGCGATCTCGGTGGGGCACACGAAGGTGAAGTCCTTGGGCCACGCGAAGACGATCTTCCACTTGCCCTCGTAGGTCTTGTGGTCGATCTGCTGGAACTCCTGGCCCTTTTCCAGGGAGACACAGGCGGTCAGATCGAACTGGGGGAACTTGTCACCGACAGTGAGCACACGCTCTCCTTGTAGCGAGGGATAGCCCCTTTTGAGGGCCTTTCCCTTGGGTTGGACGAACTTGATGTTGGCACAGGCTGCATTGATTCGGGAAATAGCTACACTCGGTCGTGTTGATCGGTTGCGACTATCAGTAACCTTCGGTGATATCGACTCGAAGCGAGAGGAACGGCCATGGCGAGCCCCATCGGCCCCATCAGCGGCACCGGCGGCGCGGGCGCGTCGGCCTCCCCCCTCGGCAGAGTGGGACCCGGCAGGGCGGGGGCCGTCGGCAGGGCGGGCGCCAAGGGGAACGGGCGCCGCCAGCCCAGCCTCGCGCAGCTGCGCGCCTTCGCCGCCGTGGCCGAGCATCTGCACTTCCGTGACGCGGCCGCCGCGATCGGCATGAGCCAGCCCGCACTGTCCGGCGCGGTCTCCGCCCTGGAGGAGATCCTCGGGGTGACCCTGCTGGAGCGTACGACCCGCAAGGTGCTCCTCTCGCCCGCCGGTGAGCGTCTCGCCGTACGCACCAAGGCGGTGCTGGACGAGGTCGGCGCGCTGATGGAAGAGGCGGAAGCCGTGCGCGCGCCGTTCACCGGGGTCCTGCGCCTCGGCGTCATCCCCACCGTCGCCCCCTACCTCCTGCCCACCGTCCTGTGGCTCGTCCACGACCGCTACCCCGACCTCGACCTCCAGGTGCACGAGGAGCAGACGGCCAGCCTGCTGGAGGGCCTCACGGTCGGGCGGCTCGACCTGCTGCTGCTCGCGGTACCCCTCGGCATGCCCGGAGTCACCGAACTCCCGCTGTTCGACGAGGACTTCGTGCTGGTGACCCCGCTCGACCACTGGCTCGGCGGCCGGGAGGGCATTCCGCGCGAGGCGCTGCGCGAACTCCGCCTCCTGCTGCTCGACGAGGGCCACTGCCTGCGTGACCAGGCCCTGGACATCTGCCGTGAGGCCGGCCGCGCGGACGCCCCCGTCACGACCACCGCCGCGGGCCTGTCGACCCTCGTTCAGCTGGTCGCCGGCGGTCTCGGTGTGACCCTGCTGCCGCGCACCGCCGTCAAGGTGGAGACGACCCGCAGCAATCAGCTCCTCACCGGATACTTCGCGGATCCGGCGCCCACCCGGCGGATCGCGCTCGCCATGCGGGCGGGTGCCGCGCGGGGCCCGGAGTACCGGGAACTGGCGGAGGCTCTGCGCGAGGCACTGCGCCCGCTGCCTGTACGGGTGTTGGGTCCGGAAGCCTGAACCACCGCGCATAGTCGGTCATTCGAACGACCGATGAAGCATCTCGGCAGGCGGGAAATTTCAACTTCCGTCAGGTAGCGCGACTCTCGCTGAGATATACGCCCCGGCTGATACACATACCCCCTCAGGGTGAATCGTCAGGCGTCAGTGCGAAGCGCCGGAAGTTCCAAGGGGAGTGATGTCGGGCATTCGGGATTCCCTTGGCCGGGTCGGATACGACCTGCTGTCGGGCGCGCTGAGCGAATGCCAGAGCACACGGGCGACGGGGAAACTGCGGGTCTCCGGAAGGCCCGGGGGAGTATTCCATCTCAGGGACGGCTGCGTCGTCGCCGTCGAGAGTCCGGGCGCACCCGGACCCGAGGCGCGACTGCTGCGCTCCGGCCGCGTCAGCGGCGAGCAGTGGGCCGAACTGCTCCGGGAGTCCGGAGGCACCCGGTGGCCGGAGGCCGGGCTCATCGCGCACGGCTACGCGGGGGCCGCGCAGCTCCGGGTCGTCTGCATGATGGCGATGCAGGACGCGGCGTTCGCCGTCGTGGCCGGTGATGTGGAGGCCTGCGACCCACTGGACGCCGCCTTCGAGCCGTACGCGCCGGTCGCCCTCGGTGAGGCGCCGGGGCGGTTGCTGCAGGACGCGGCGAGGAAGCTGGCGGCCGTCGCAGCCCTGCCGCAGCCCGTACGACCGGACCGCGAACGCCCCGTGCCCGCCGTCGTTCCGGACGAGATACGCGATCAACTACCGCCTTCGCACAAGGAGTTACTGGCCCACGCGGACGGCCGGCGGACCGCCCGTGACATCGCCTTCGCGACCGGCCTCGGCGCCTACACCGTGACGGTGGGGATGGCCCGCATGCTCGGCGAGGGACTGCTGGAGCTGCCGGGCGAGCCCGAGTCCGCCGCCCCGGTCACCGTGCGGATCCCACCGACAGGAACACTCCGGCAGCGGCCGCCGGCCGCCGCACCCGCGATGGACCCCACGGTGTTCTCGGCCCTGGCCTCCGCGGTGGCCGGCGGAGAGAGCCCGGCACCGGAGCCCCGGCCGCTCCCCGGCCCGCCTCCCGGGGCGACCGCTTCGTCCCTGCCCCGCCGCGAGCCCGGCGTGAACGCACCGTCCCTGCCCCGCCGTGAGCCCGGCGCGAGCGGAATCACCGAAACTCTCGCCCCCGAAAGGGCCGGGGCGAGCTGGAAAGGTTTCTTCCGTCTGCGGCACCGCATCTGGACCCCGGATTCCGGTGCCTGAAACCGCATACCTGCCATCGATCGAATGCGCCCGATTACCAGGGAGTTCATCAAATGAATCACGAGGCACTGGCCACGGAAATGAGAGGCCTCCGGGAACAGGTTCCCGGAATCACCGATACGGCGGTGGCCGCCGCCGACGGAATGCTCATCGCGGCGGACACCGCCGACACCATCGACCCGGAGAGCCTCGCCGCGATCGCCGCCGCGGGCCTCGGCATCGCGCGCCGCGCGACCGCCGTGACCGGCCGGGGCACGTTCCGCCAGACCGTGACGTACGGCAGCCAGGGCCTCGCGGCCTTCTACGCGGTCGGAGACACGGCGCTGATGATCGTCCTGGGCGACGAGGGCATCGACCTCGAACGGCTCCACGAGCGGACCCGGCCGGCCCTCGGCCGCATCGAGTCGATCCTCACGGGTGCAGACCCCGGCCCGCTCGTCGGGGCCATGACCGAAACAGCGACCGAAGGGGTATGACGACATGGCCAGCAAGCGAATGACGCCGGGGTTCTCCGACCAGATCATGGGCCTGGTCAAATCACTGCGCACCGACGCGCCGGACTGCCTCGCCTCCGGAGCCGTCGACATGTCGACCGGAATGCTGCTCTCGTACGAGACCGTCGACAACCATCCGCCGGAGGTCCTGGACCTGCTCGCGGGCGCGACCCTCGACCTGTTCCAGGGGCGCACGGTCCAGATGATCGAGGACGTCTTCAAAGAACGTCGCGGCATCGAGTCGGATCAGCACTTCTTCCAGGAGATCCTGGTCAACAGCGACAACCTCACCCATCTGTTCGTGCGCATGAACGACCAGCAGGACGTGGTCGCCGTGGTCGTCTGCCGCAAGGCGGTCAACGTGGGCATGCTCTTCGCCCAAGTCCGGCGCGTGGTACGGGAGTACAGCCTCTGAACGCGAACCGGTGGCCCTCCCCGGGCGGGGAGGGCCACCGGCGGTGGCGCACGACGCGGACGGCGTCCTACTCCGTACGCAGCCCGTCCGGCCGCATCAGACGGACCAGCGGCGGCAGGCTGAGTAGGGTCACCAGGAGCACGACTCCCGCGGCGATGCCGGTCATCGACAGCACGCCCGCCCAGTCCACGGTCACCGAGGTCCCCGTCATCTTCAGCAGGACCGTGCCGAGGGTGAGCCCCACGACCATCGCGAGGCCGAGCCCCAGGCCGATCGGGATCGCGGTCTGCCACAGCACCGACATGCTGAGCGTGCGGCGCCGGGTACCGAAGGCGACCAGCGCCGACAGCAGCTTCTTGCGCTCGCGCAGCTGCTCCAGCTGGGAGATCAGCAGGCTCGCGCCGATCAGCACGAGGACGCAGGTCGCGCCGACGAACAGGCCCGTCCGGATGGACGTGAACTTCTCGGACGTCGTCGTGGCCGTCCAGGTGCTGGCGTCGGTCAGCGGGCTGATGCGCGCCGCGCTGTTGCGGACGAGTTCACGGACGTCCGGCACCGACTCGTCGAGCCGGAGATAGACCGTCCCGTGCACCGCGGACGCGGCCCGCTGGGGCAGTGCGCCGGGCGTGAACAGGAAGCCGCCGCGCTCGTTGCCCGACGGGTCCTCGCGCGAGTCCGCCCGCTTGATGCCCTTCGGCACCGTCCAGGCGATCTCCTCGCCCTTGCTGGAGGAGCCGTAGGACGGGTCGAGGTAGAGCCTGGCGCCGGCCTTGGCGAGTTCCGCCGTGTTCTCGTCCCACTTGGCGTTCTCCACGGCGAAGATGTCGCCGTCCTTGCAGGAGGGCAGCGCTGCCGCCTCCCGCAGGGCGGCACAGTCGCCGACCGTCACCATCGACTGGCGCTCGGGTTCGTCGCGCCCGTCGCCCAGGTCGGTCCGCCCCAGGGCCGTCGTGTGTGTGACGCCCTTGGTCGCGGCCATCTGCCGGACCGCCTCGCCCATCGGGACCTTGTCCGGCACCTCGATGGACATCTGGGCCCGCGTGAGATCGTTGTTGCTGACCTTGGTGTAGTCGTCGTCGACCCCGGCGAACAGCATCTGCAGGGCTATCGCGCCGGCCACCGCCACCGCGATGCCGTTGACCATGCGGGCCGCCGTGCCGCTGCTCAGCTGAAGCCTGCGGATGGCCAGTTGCCAGGCGACGCCACCGGAGTTCAGCCGGGCGACGACCGCCTCGACGACCCAGGGCAGCAGCGCGGTGATGCCGACCAGCAGCAGCATGACGCCGCCGACGACGAGGTACTGGTTGAAGTTCCCGTTGGTCCGCCCCTGCCCGATCATCGGGTAGAGCATCGCGAGGCCGCCCAGCGGCAGCAGCAGCCGCCACCACAGCCGCCGCCGCGAGGGACGCGCGGTCCGCACCACGCCGAGCGGTTCGATGACGACGCCGCGCAGCGCGAAGAGGGTCACCATGACCGCGGCCGCCGGGACCGCGAGGGCCACCAGTGCGACCAGGGCCGGCGTCGGATTGAGGTCACTGGGGAAGACGCTGATCCTGAAGACCATGACCAGGCCCGCGAGCTGACGCCCGATCAGGAAGAATCCGGCGCCGAGGACCAGCCCGACCAGGGCTCCGGCCAGCGCCTCGCCGGCCGCGATCCGCCGGGCCATCCGCCCGTCCGCGCCGACCAGCCGCAGTGCCGCGAGCCGGCGGTCGCGCCGCTCGCCGCCGAATCGTACGGCCGCGGCGATGAAGACGCCGACCGGCATCAGCAGCACCACGAAGACGATCAGCACGAGCAGTATCAGGACGGGGTCCATCGCCTCGGACTGCCCGCTGGAGCCGAACCCGTCGATGCGCTCGACGCGGCCGGTGCTCTGGTCGCTCGCGTTCAGGCCGTCCGCGCCGGAGTAGTAGGCGAGTTCGTGCGGACCGATGAGCCCGCTCTCGGCGATCGTGCCGCTGACGTGGTAGGAGATCCGTTCGCGCAGGAGCTTGCCCTCGGGCGACTTCAGCAGTCGGTCCAGAGCGGGCGAGACGACCATGTCGCCGACCGCCGGGAACGCGGACAGGCCCGGCGGCAACGGCGCTCGGGCGCCCTCGGGTTCGAGCAGCCGGCCGCGTACGTCCTCGTCACGGAAGGTGGTGTCCGAGGTCGCGACGAGCAGCGTACGGTCGGACTTCTTCTTGACCGTCGAGCTGTACGTCATGTCGTTGCGGCCGGCCTCCCGGTCGTGCCGGGAGGCCAGCGCGCTCGGGATCGCCGTGGTGAGCAGCAGCAGTGCCACGCCGAGTCCCACCCCGACGGCCGTCAGCAGAACCCGTACCCAGGCCTCGCGGCCCCCGGTCACCGCGAACCTGGCGCCCATGGTGAGGTCACGGGACCACTGGCGGGCACTCATACGATCCGCTCCATGTCCCTGGACCTGCCGTCCCGCACGACGATCTCGCGGTCCGAGTACGCGGCCACGCGGGCCTCGTGCGTGACGAGCACGACGGCGGCGTTCGTCGAGCGGGCCGCGTCGGTCAGCAGCTGCATCACGCGCTCGCCGTTGAGGGAGTCGAGTGCGCCGGTCGGCTCGTCGGCGAACAGTACCCGCGGGTCGGTCACCAGTGAACGGGCGACCGCCACGCGCTGTCCCTGACCGCCGGAGACCTCACCGGGCCGCTTGCCCTTGAGATCGTCGACCTCCAGCTTCTCCATCCACGACAGCGCGACCCGCTCGGCCTCCTTGCGGCCCTTGCCGTTCAGCCGCAGCGGCAGCGCGACGTTCTCCACACAGGTCAGCTCCGGTACGAGCTGGCCGAACTGGAAGACGAACCCGAACTCGGAGCGGCGCAGCGCACTGCGCTGGGCGTCGTTCATCGTCGCCATCTCGCGGCCGTTGTACGTGATCGAGCCGGAGTCGGGTGTGACGATCCCGGCGAGGCAGTGCAGCAGGGTGGACTTGCCGGAGCCGGAGGGACCCATCACGGCGACGACCTCGCCGGGGTGGATGGAGAACTCGGCGCCGTCCAGCGCGGCGGTCGGGCCGTAGGTCTTGCGCAACTCCGACGCGGTGAGCAGAGAGCCCTCCGGAGGGGTCATCGAGGTCATCGGACCGTCACCGCCTCGGCGAGCTTGTCGAGGCGTGCGGCGGTCAGTTCCAGCCAGCGCAGATCGGCCTCCAGATGGAAGAGGGCGTGGTCGCAGATCAGCTGGTCGGCCAGGTCGCCCTTGCGCTTGCGTTCGGTCAGCATGCGCATCATGCGCAGATGCTCCGAACGCTGGGTGTCGAGGAGCTCGCTCGCGTCGCGGTGCGTCAGCAGGGCGAGGACGATCTTCGTGTAGAGGGTCGACTGGAGGTACGGCTCGGGCTTCTCCGGCGTCGCGAGCCAGCGCTCCACGTCGGTGATCCCGGCTTCGGTGATCGCGTACCGCTTGCGCTCGGGCCCGTCGCCCGCCTCGATCCCGTCGACTTCGACGAGCCCGTTCTTGAGCAGTCGCGACATCGTCGAGTAGACCTGGCCGTAGTGCAGCGGCCGGTCGTGACCGAACTTCTCGTCGAAGGCCCGCTTCAGGTCGTAACCGTGGCGTGGCCCGGACTCCAGGAGCCCTAGGAGGGTGTGACCGATGGACATGCGGAGCACTCTACACAGTGCGTATACATGGTGTGTATACGTGCCGCGTATAGGTCATGACGGAGGGGAACAGGAGGGGGTCCGGAGATGAAGACCCGGCTGGTCACGGCCGATTGTCACGGTTCTGAACCAGCCGTCCCGCCGCCCGGGGGCGGGCACGCGGAGCGCAGCCGGAGCCCGGGGCCGGGGCCGGTCGGGGCACAGGTGCGCGCAAGGGTGCGCGTGCGCCGGACACGACCTAGGCCTCCGGGCCCTCCGGCTCCCCGGCCACCGGCGGCCGCCCGCGGCGGGGGATCGGGCCCGTCCCGCCGGGCAGCCGCCCGGCCTCGGCGAGCGCGCGGCGCAGCAGGAACTCGATCTGCGCGTTGGCCGAGCGCAGTTCGTCGCCCGCCCACCGGGCCAGGGCCTCGTACACCAGCGGATCGAGCCGCAGCAGCACCTGCTTGCGCTGCTGCTGCGGCCGACGCGGCGGGGTCCCCTCCGTAGGAGCCGTCACTGGTAGAGGGACCCCGTGTTCAGAACGGGCTGGGCCGCGCGGTCCCCGCACAGCACGACCATCAGATTCGACACCATCGCCGCCTTCCGCTCGGAGTCCAGCTCCACGATGTCGCGCTCGGTGATCCGGGCGATCGCCGCCTCGACCATGCCGACCGCGCCGTCCACGATCTGCCGCCGCGCCGCGACGACCGCTCCGGCCTGCTGGCGCTGGAGCATCGCGGAGGCGATCTCGGGAGCGTACGCGAGATGCGTGAAGCGCGACTCGATGATCCGCACGCCGGCCGTCTCCACGCGCGCGTGCAGTTCGACGGCGAGCTTCTCGGTGATCTCCTCGGCGTTGCCGCGCAGCGACAGGCCGTCCTCGTCATGGGCGTCGTAGGGGTACTCGATGGCGATGTGGCGCACGGCCGCCTCGGTCTGGGTGGCGACGAACTCCAGGAAGTTGTCCACCTCGAAGGACGCCTGCGCGGTGTCCCGGACGTTCCACACCACGACGGCGGCGAGCTCGATCGGGTTGCCGTAGGCGTCGTTGACCTTGAGGACGGCGGTCTCGTGGTTGCGCACACGCGTCGAGATCTTGGTCCGGGACGTCAGCGGGTTGACCCAGCGCAGCCCGTCCTGCCGGATGGTGCCCCGGTAGCGCCCGAAGAGCTGGACCACCCGGGCCTCGCCGGGCGCGACGGTGTTCAGCCCGCACATCGCGAAGAACGCGGCGATGCCGATCAGTACGCCGGCGGTGATCAGTGCGGCCTGGGCGCCGCCGGTGTGGACCACCGCGCCGCCGACGGCGCACAGCGCGGCGCCGAGAAGCAGTCCGAGAAGGCCGAGGAGCAGTGCGAGCCCCCCGCCGATGCTGTGCGCGGCGAACTCCCGGACGCGGGGCGCCGGCATCTCGGGCCCGTCACCCGCTGTCCCGGCGGCGGATGCGCCCGGGGCGGATGAGGAGTGGTGGGAAGTGTGTGACGACATGGTCGGTCCCCCGTCTCGTACGGCATAGCTTCTGTCTATCTAAGTGATATCACTTTACCCGCCACGGCAACCTTCTACCCCTCCCGCTCGTCGATTTCGTTGGGGCATGTGCGCAGGGCGTGCTGATTGTCACGTCCGGAAAAGACCGGATCGGCTGCCCTTTGTCATAGCGCGCGGTGTTAGCTTTCTGAGCTGACCTGAGCCACGAACTTGTGTGCCACACGAGAGTGAAGCGGAGCGGATCGACCCATGGGACGAGCGGAAGAGAGACGAGCGCGGCAGACGCAGGGCCGCCGCGCGGCGCCCCAGCGCTCGTCCGGGCATCGGTCGGCGGCCCCCGGGGCCGCCGGCGCGAAGGCGGGCGGCAAGCCCAAGCGCACCGGCATACGCAGGTTCGTGAACTGGAAGTCGCTCCTCGGGACCTTCCTCGGCGTCTGCCTGCTCGGCATGGGCGCCTTCATCGTGCTCTACATGGTCGTGTCCGTGCCCGAGGGCAACGCGGCAGCGAGGCGTCAGAGCAACATCTACCAGTACAGCGACGGCTCCATGCTCGGCCGTACCGGCAAGGTCAACCGAGAGATCGTCGACCTGGCCAAGGTGCCCAAGAGCGTCCAGAAGACGTTCGTCGCCGCCGAGAACAAGTCGTTCTACAACGACTCGGGTGTCGACCTCAAGGGCACCGCCCGAGGTCTGATCAACACCCTCTCCGGCAAGGGCAAGCAGGGTGGTTCGACGATCACCCAGCAGTACGTCAAGAACTACTACCTCAGCCAGGACCAGACCGTCACGCGCAAGCTGAAGGAACTGGTCATCTCGCTGAAGGTGGACCGCAAGAAGTCCAAGGAGGACATCCTCGCGGGCTACATCAACACCAGCTACTACGGCCGCAACGCTTACGGCATCCAGGCGGCGGCGCAGGCCTACTACCGCGTCGACGCCGACAAGCTCAAGGTGGCTCAGGGCGCCTACCTCGCCTCGCTGCTCCAGGCCCCGAGCCAGTACGACTGGGCGGTCGCCTCGGACACCGGCAAGAGGCTGGTCAAGGCCCGCTGGGCCTACACCCTCGACAACATGGTCGAACAGGGCTGGCTCGACTCGGGCGAGCGCGCGGGCATGAAGTTCCCGGTTCCCAAGGATCCCAAGGGCGCGCCCGGCATGGAGGGCCAGACCGGCTATCTGGTGGACGCGGCCGACGCCGAGCTGGCCAAGCAGCTCGTCGCCCAGGGCTCCGCGAGTGACCTGGACGACGCCCACGCCATGATCGACGCGGGCGGCTGGACCATCAAGCTCAACGTCGACCAGAAGAAGCAGGTCCTGCTGGAGAAGACGGTCAAGCAGCAGCTCACCAGCAAGCTGGACCCGAAGAAGCGCAAGGTCGACGCCAACATCCAGGCCGGTGCCGCGTCGGTCGACCCCAAGACCGGCAAGGTCCTCGCGATGTACGGCGGCAAGGACTACTTCAAGCACTACTTCAACAACGCGACGCGCCGTGACTACCAGGCCGCCTCGACGTTCAAGCCGCTGATCTTCGCGGCCGCCCTCGCCGACGATGCCAGGACGCGCTCCGGCAGGCCGATCGCCGCGAACACGATCTACGACGGCACCAGCCGCCGTCCCGTCGTGGGCAGCGACGTCGCCTTCGCGCCGCCGAACGAGGACGAGCACAACTACGGCGACGTCACCGTGCAGACCGCGATGAACAAGTCCATCAACTCCGTCTTCGCGCAGATGGGCGTCGACGTCGGCATGGACGAGGTGCTGAAGGTCGCCGGCAAGCTCGGCATGGACACCGAGAAGCTCCAGGCGGTGCCCGCGCAGACCCTCGGCTCCATGGGCGCGAGCCCGCTGGAGATGGCGGGTGTGTACGCCACGCTCGACAACCACGGCAAGAAGGTCACCCCGACGATCATCGCCTCGGCCGAGCACAAGGACCGTACGGTCGCGATTCCGGACCCGATCGGCGAGCGGGTCATCAGCGAGGAGGCGGCCGACACGGTCACCTCGGTGCTGACCGGCGTGGTCGATGACGGAACGGCCCGGGTCTCGGTGCGGGACAACCCGAACCGCAACGGGCAGCAGGTCGCCGGCAAGACCGGTACGTCCGACAACAACAAGTCGGCCTGGTTCACCGGCTACACGCCGAACCTGGTCACCTCGGTCCTGCTGTTCGGTGAGGACGCGAAGAACCACAACCAGGTCTCCATGAAGGGCGCCACGGGCCTCTACGCGGAGGGCGGCCGTGTCAACGGCGGTGGCTACCCGGCACAGATCTGGGCGGCTTACACCTTCCGGGCCATGGGCGGCAAGGTCACCAAGTTCGACCTGAACACCACGTCGGGCGCGGCGGTGGAGCCGACCGACCTCCCCACCGTCACCGAGACACCGTCCGACACGCCGTCGTCGACGCCGACCACCGAGGAACCGTCGTCGGAGCCGCCCACCAGCAGCAGCCCGCCGACCCCCACGGACGAGCCCACGACGACCGAGCCGACGACGACGAGCCCGTCCACACCGACGGGAACGCCCACCGACGGCATCCCCGACAACCCGTTCGACCAGGACACGCAGTAGCGCGTGAGCGTGTAAGGCCCGACGCGTAAGAGGGGGCACCCGGAACTCCGGGTGCCCCCTCTTCGTGTCCTCGCGTCGTCCGGCCGGGTCAGCCGCCGTTGACTCTGTGCGCGATCCGGTCGCCGATCTCCTTGTCCACGTTCCGCCAGTACTGGATGGCGCGGTCCAGGACCGGGCGGGTCACGCCGGCCTGGAGATGGCCGCTCACGTTCCCCACCAGACGGTCGCGGGCCGCGTCGTCGAGAACCTGGCGCACCATCGTGCCCGCCTGGCCCCAGTCGTCGTCCTCGCGGTGCGGCTTGTACGCCTCGCGCACCAGCTCACCGGCGGTCTGCCAGCTCGCGGGGTCACCGAACCGCCCGTAGTCGGCCGCCGGGCCGCCGTAGGAGTTCGGCGCGTAGGGACGGGCCGCGTTCGACGCCTCGTAGCGCATCGGGCCGTCCTTGGCGTACGAGTTCACCGGGGAGTGCGGCCGGTTGGGCGGCAGCTGGGTGTAGTTGGGGCCGATCCGGTACCGGTGGGTGTCGGGGTACGAGAACAGCCGGCCCAGCAGCATCTTGTCCGGCGAGGGCCCGATGCCCGGCACCAGGTTCGAGGGCTCGAAGGCGGCCTGCTCGATGTGGATGAAGTAGTCCTCGGGGTTCTTGTGCAGGACCATGCGGCCCACGTCGATCAGCGGGTAGTCCCCGTGCGGCCAGACCTTGGTCAGGTCGAACGGGTTGAACCGGTAGTCCGCCGCGTCCTCGAACGGCATGATCTGGACCTTCAGCGTCCAGCTCGGCGCGTTCCCGGACTCGATCGACTCGTACAGGTCCCGGCGGTGCTTGTCCGCGTCCGTCCCCGCCAGCTCGTCGGCCTCGGCCTGGGTGAGGAACTCGATGCCCTGGTCGGTCTTGAAGTGGTACTTCACCCAGAACCGCTCACCGGCGCCGTTGATCCACATGTAGGTGTGGGAGCTGTAGCCGTTCATGTGGCGGTACGTCTTCGGGATGCCCCGGTCGCCCATCAGCCAGGTCACCTGATGCGCCGACTCGGGCGAGAGCGTCCAGAAGTCCCACTGCATGTCGTTGTCGCGCAGCCCTGTCGCCGGGTGGCGCTTCTGCGAGCGGATGAAGTCCTGGAACTTGATCGTGTCACGGACGAAGAAGACCGGAGTGTTGTTGCCGACCATGTCGTAATTGCCGTGCTCGGTGTAGAACTTCAGCGCGAAGCCGCGCGGGTCGCGCCAGGTGTCGGGCGAACCCTGCTCACCCGCCACGGTCGAGAAGCGGGCCAGCATCTCGGTGCGCCTGCCCGGCTGGAACAGGTCGGCCCTGGTGAACTGACTGACGTCATTGGTGACTTCGAAGAATCCGTACGCGCCACTGCCCTTGGCGTGCACCACCCGCTCGGGCACCCGCTCCCGGTTGAACTGCGCCATCTTCTCGATGAGGTAGTGGTCCTGGAGCAGGATCGGGCCGTCGGGTCCGACGGTGAGCGAGTGTTCGTCGCTCTCCACCGGAATCCCGACGTTGTTCGTGGTGTACGGAGCCTTCTGGGATGCCTGCGTCACGAGCGTCCTCCCGTCGGAGATGAAGGTCGTCAGGTCGCTTCGCTCACCCCAGCAGTCAACGCTGCCGACACCATGTCGGCAACATGGGGACGGAGTCCGGCACCGGAACGGCTCCGGACGAGACCGGCACCGGAACGGTTCCGACCCGGCCCCCAAGGGCGAGGCCGGACGAGTACCCGGTCAGCTCCGGTTCAATTCGAACCAGACGACCTTTCCCGTGCTCAGCCGGGTCGCCCCCCACCGCTTCGCGAGCCGGTTCACCAGGAACAGCCCGCGACCGCCCTCGTCCGTGGCCCGCGCCTGCCGCAGCCGCGGCAGCTGAGGCACATCGTCACCGACCTCGCAGCGCAGGACGTCCGTCCGCAGCAGCCGCAGCGTCACCGGCCGTGACGCATACCGCACCGCGTTCGTCACGACCTCGCTGACCAGCAGCTCCACGGAGTCGGTCATGTCCTCCATACCCCAACGGGACAGCGCGCGCCTGGCCAGCTTCCGGGCCCGGCCCGGCGCCGCGTCCTCCGGCTCCAGGAACCAGTACGCGACATCGCTCGGCGCGATTCCGTCGAACCGCGCCGCGAGCAGCGCGATGTCGTCGTCCCGGTCACCCGGGCCGAGCATGTCCAGCACCTCGTCGCACAGCGCTTCCAGCGGGGGCGGATGATCGGGTCCGGTCAGTGCCGCGGTGGCCGCGAGCTTCTCCCGCAGCTGCTCTATCCCCGTCCAGACGTCCCTCAGCCGAGACTCGACCAGCCCGTCGGTGTACAGCAGCAGCGTCGCCCCGGCCGGCGCGTCCAGCTCCACCGCCTCGAAGTCGACCCCGCCCACACCGATCGGAGCACCCGGCGGTACCCGCAGCACCTCGGCCCGCCCGCCCAGATGCAGCAGCACCGGCGGCGGATGGCCCGCGTTGGCGATGGTGATCCGGTGCGCCACCGGGTCGTAGACGGCGTACAGGCAGGTCGCCATGCGGTCGGTGCCCAGCCGCTGCGCCTGTTCGTCGAGATGGTGCAGCACCTCCTGCGGCGGCAGGTCGAGCCCGGCGAGGGTCTGCGCCGTCGTCCGCAGCTGGCCCATGATCGCCGCCGACGTCATGGAGTGGCCCATCACGTCACCGACGACCAGGGCGACACGGCTGCCCGGCAGCGGGATCGCGTCGTACCAGTCGCCGCCCACCCGCGCCGTCTCGGCGGCCGGCAGATAGCGGGACGCGAGCCGTACACCCGTAGGCCGCGGCAGTGTCTCGGGCAGCATCGTGCGCTGGAGCTCGTCGGCGATGTACGCCTCACGGCCGTACAGCACCGCCTTGTCGATGCCGAGCGCGCTGTGCGTGGCGAGCTGGGCGGCGACCAGCAGATCGTCCGCCTCGAAGGCGAGACGCTCCGGGCGGCGCAGGAACAGCGCCGCGCCGATCACCCGGCGCCGGCCGCGCAGCGGGGCGAGGATCGCACGCTGCCCGCTCGGGACCGGCAGATCGTCGCCGAGCAGCTCGGGCAGCGCGGCCCGGGCCGCGGGCGCGTCCGCGAACACCGGCCGGACACCGCGCAGCACCTCGGCGAGGGCGCCACCGGGACGCACCTCGCACAGCTCGGCCGTCATCGCCGACAGCTCACTGGGCTCCGGCCGCAGCGCGGACAGGAAGCCGCTCTCGGTGTCCCGCTCCTCGGAAATCCGGTCGGTACGCCGCAGCCGCAGCACGAGAGGCCCGGTCGGCCGCTCGTCGCCGACCGGCAGCGGGTCGCGCAGATAGACGAGGATCGCGTCCGAGAAGGTCGGCACGGTGGCCCGGCAGAGCCCCATCACGATCTCGTCGAGGTCGATGCCCCGGGCGATCCGCCGGGTCGCGGCGCCCACGAAGCGCAGCCGGTCCCCGTCGCGCCGCATCGGCATCGGACCGCCCTGCGGCAGGCTCTGCCCGCTACGGCGCTCCTTGCCGCCGGAGGTCCGCGAGGAACGGTCCTGCTCCGCGTCCGGCTGGATCGGGATGCTCTCCGGCGCGGGGCGCGGGCGGTGCGGATCGGGCTCGGTCACCGAAGGCTGGGAATGCTCAGGACCGGGTCCGGGCGAGGCGGACGACGGCGTGGGCGCGTCCGTGCCGGAGGACGCGGACATGCCGGCGTCCGGGGACGCCTGACCGCCGGCCTTGCCGCGCTTGCCGCGCGGCGTGGCCTTGCCCGAACTCCTCGGGGCGTCGCCCGGACGGGCCTGTACCGGTAACGCGCCGGAACCCGGCAGCTGGGACGGCTGCTCCGAGGTACGCAGGAGCGCCCCGCGAGGGTCCGCGGGGGCGGGCGGCCGGCCGGCGCCGCTCTGCCGGCGCTCGTGCGAGGTGGGGTGCTCCGTCACGCGTGTCGAATCCATCCGTCCGGGGCTGCGCGCCGTGCGTGCAGTTCGTCCCGCAGCCCCGATACCCGGAATGTGTGCCCCAGGAACGGATTCTGCGCGTCATCAGGGCCGAGTCCGACGGCAAGGACAGCCGTCGCCCGGCACGATACGGCCCGCCGACGGCCGGAAACGACCTGTTCCGACAGCTGGTCGGCGGCCCTGGCACCCGCCCGCGCGGCCGTGCCGGCGAGCCCGCGCGGTGCGACCGGTCCCTGGCCGGCCACGCCGCCGTACGCCTCGTACCCCTCGCTCACGTCCTGCCGCCCCTCGGTGACATATGGTCAAGCTCGGCTCATCCTGCGGGAGTTGTTGCTGCCGTGCGCCCTTGCGGAAGACGATCCTACGGTTGTACCACGGGGGCGCATCAAGGGTCTCATGAGGACACGTGCGCGGGCGTACGGTCCCAGTCATCCGGCAGAACGGGAACCGGCCAGCCCGGATCGGGCCTCCAGTGCTGCCAGCCGTCCGAGAACGGCGCGCCCCACGCGCGGATCACCTCCACCGCCGACCACCCCGCCTCCCGTACGCGTGTCGCCAGTTGAGCATCCATCAGACCGGCCCGTTGCGCCATCGCGAACTCGTCCTCGTCGAGCCAGTGCCAACTCCGGTCCGGGTGGACCGAGATGTCGAGGAAGTGATCCTCGGAGTCCACCCCGCCCGCCCAACGGGTCAGCGGAGCCTCCAGATTCACGTACCAGTTCTTGAAAAGCCAGCCCGGCTCCCAGAACAGCCACACCGACCAGGCGTCGCCCGGGCGCGCCAGTTTCAGCACCCCGGTCCCGAACCAGCGGTCGCGCCGCACCGCGCGCGGCTTGGTGTAGCGCGACTCCAGCGGCTCCCCGTGCACCGGCGAACCATCGGCGAGCACGGGCTTCACGCACTCCGTGCCCGGCGCCATCCATACCGCGAGCAGTTCGGCGTCGTCGCGTGCGACCGTCACGGGGCGGCAGATGTGGACGCGCTCGCCGGCGTTCTCCCGGTACCGCCACAGGATCTGACTCCCGGGCTTCCAGTACGCCGCCGGCCCGCCCGCTTCCGCCCGTCTCACCGCTCCACCCTCTGCCATGACCAGATATTAGGTGCCCCGGGCATGCGACGCTGCGGCACGCGTCACGGTTCCCGCGATCGGTGAACTGCTGTTACGAAGCCGTCATCAGGCGTTTTTCCACGGACGCGGGCTGTTACGGGTGCGTCATCCGCAGGACATCCAACGCCTCGTCCAACTGTTCCAGGGTCAGGTCTCCGCGCTCCACGTACCCCGACTCCAGCACGACCTCGCGAATCGTCTTCCGTTCCGCGAGCGCCTTCTTGGCGACCTTGGCGGCCTCCTCGTACCCGATGTACTTGTTCAGCGGTGTCACCACGGACGGCGACGACTCCGCGTACTCGCGCGCCCGCTCCCGGTGCGCGACGATTCCGTCCACCGTGCGGTCGGCGAGCAGCCGCGAGACGTTCGCGAGCAGCCGGACCGACTCCAGGACGTTCCTGGCGATCACCGGCAGCATGACGTTGAGCTCGAAGTTCCCCGCCGCGCCCGCCACGGCGACGGTCGCGTCGTTCCCCGTCACCTGCGCGGCGACCATCAGCACCGCCTCGGGAATCACCGGGTTCACCTTGCCCGGCATGATCGAGGACCCCGGCTGGAGATCCGGGAGGCTGATCTCGGCCAGTCCGGTGCGTGGCCCGGAGGCCATCCACCGCAGATCGTTCGCGATCTTGGTCAGGCCGACGGCGATGGTCCTGAGCTGACCGCTCGTCTCCACGATCCCGTCGCGCGCCCCCTGCGCCTCGAAGTGGTCGCGGGCCTCGGTCAGCGGCAGCCCGGTCGACCGCGCCACCTCCGCGATCACCGTGGCGGAGAACCCGGGCGGTGTGTTGATCCCCGTCCCCACCGCCGTGCCGCCGAGCGGCAGTTCGGCCAGGCGCGGCAGCGAGGCCCGGAGCCGCTCCACCCCGTACCGCACCTGGGCCGCGTACCCCCCGAACTCCTGCCCGAGGGTCACCGGTGTCGCGTCCATGAGGTGGGTGCGCCCCGACTTCACCACGTCGGCGAACTCCTCCGACTTGCGGCCGAGGGCGGCCGCGAGGTGCTCCAGCGCGGGCACCAGGTCACGGGTCACGGCGGCGGTGGCGGCGATGTGGATCGAGGACGGGAACACGTCGTTGCTCGACTGCGACGCGTTCACGTGGTCGTTGGGGTGGACGTCCCGGCCCAGCCGCTCGGTCGCGAGCGTGGCGATGACCTCGTTGGTGTTCATGTTGGAGGACGTCCCGGAGCCCGTCTGGAAGACGTCGACCGGGAAGTGCGCGTCCCAGCGCCCCTCGGCGACCTCGGCGGCAGCCTCCTGGACGGCCTCCGCGACGTCCTTGTCGATCACGCCCAGCTCGCCGTTCACCTTCGCGGCGGCCGCCTTGATCCGGGCGAGGGCCTCGATGTGCGCGCGCTCGAGGTGCTGCCCCGAGATCGGGAAGTTCTCCACGGCACGCTGCGTCTGCGCCCGCCATTTCGCCTCCGCGGGCACCCGCACCTCACCCATGGAGTCGTGCTCGATCCGGTACGCGCCTTCGCCCTGGCCATCTGCCATTGGTGACACCTCCTTGGGGGACAGCATCGCGGAGCCCGCGGCTGTTCCCGCCCGGCGCGCACGGAGCCGTTGGTCCGTGCGGCCCAGTGCCGGAAGGACGGTGACGAACGAACGGCCGCCGTGTCGGCAGCCGTTCACCCGTCCTGCGGGGCCTCGCACAGGGCACCCCGTACGACGTCACCCGTACGGCGTCACCCGCGTCACTCGTACGGCGTCACCCGTGCCACCCGTACGGCGTCACCCGGGACGCCGTACGGGCCCCGCACTAGTGCTGCTCCGCGTTAGTTCGTGGAGGGTGGTGTGGTCCAGGCGGTGGGGTCGTTGAGGTAGAGGCCGCAGGCGCAGTCGAGGGCTTCTTCG
>NZ_JBSFYW010000102.1:0-18718 GCF_053599975.1 Streptomyces sp. NPDC005141
TCGACAGGGCTCGGGGCGCCGCGGTTTCGAGGGGGGCGGGGCCGCGCCGGTACATCCGCCCGCAGCCGAACGAATCGGACCGGCGTGCCGAGGAGCGCCATCGCCCTCGACCAGCGGGGCCACGGCCAGAGCGACAAGGGCCCGGTGACATCGTCACCGGGCCCTTCGCATACCACTCCGCGCCTCGCTCCCGTCCGCCGTCGCCGGGTCGCGCCTCCCCGCGTCACGTCCACAGATGGAGCACAGGACAAGCACGGAGGAGGATTGCGTTCCGCACGTCAGGGGTAGGACCGGCTAAGACCGATTTGCCCCGGCCGTGCGGGAGGGACCCCCACCATGTTCTTGGAAGCGCTCGGCTCAGCGCTGCTCGGTCTCGCGCTGGCGTGGGCGGCGGCATACCGCCTGCCCCAGCGGTTGCCGGCCCGCAGCCTGGTTCTGTCGACCGGCGTCGCAGGAGCCCTGTTCGGCGCCTTCCTGACGCACACGGCCCTGGGCTCCGGCCACTGGCTGGTCATCCTGCTCGGCGCGGCGGCCGTCTCCGCGGCGCTGCTGTCGCTGCTGCTCCGCCCGGAAGAGCGTTTTCGACGCCGCTCGGCGACGGCGTAGCCCGTTCCGCAGACCCCGCTCCCGCGACCGCGAACCGCGCGGCTAGGACGTGTCCCGGACCGCGCCCGAGGGCCCGCCCGCGGGGCAGGTCCCGGGCCGCGGGGCAGGTGCTAGGCCGCGAGGCCCAGTGCGGCCATCCGCTTGGTGTGCGCCTCGGTGATCCGGGAGAACATCCGGCCGACCTCCGCGAGATCGAAGCCGTCCGCGACGCCGCCCACGAGCATCGTCGACAGGGCGTCACGGTCGGCGACCACACGCTGCGACTGGGACAGGGCCTCGCCCATCAGCCGTCGCGCCCACAGCGCGAGCCGGCCCCCCACCCGCGGGTCGGCGTCGATCGCTGCGCGCACCTTCTCGATGGCGAAGCCGGCGTGACCGGTGTCGTCGAGGACGCCGAGGACGAGCCCGCGGGTGTCCGAGTCGAGGCGGGCCGCGACCTCACGGTAGAAGTCACTGGCGATCGAGTCGCCGACGTACGCCTTGACGAGCCCTTCCAGCCAGTCCGAGGGAGCCGTCTGCTTGTGGAAGCCGTCGAGCGCGGCGACGAACGGCTCCATGGCCTGCGTCGGCTCCGCGCCGACCGCGGCGAGCCGGTCCCGCAGCTGCTCGAAGTGGTGGAACTCGGACGACGCCATCTTCGCCAGCTCCGCCTTGTCGCTGAGCGTGGGCGCCAGCTTGGCGTCCTCCGCGAGCCGCTCGAAGGCCGCGAGCTCGCCGTACGCGAGCGCTCCGAGCAGGTCCACGACCGCGGCGCGGTACTGCGGGTCGGCCGAGGCCGTGTCCCAGTCCTGCGCGGCTACTCCGGTGGCCGCGGGAGCGGTGTCGGCGGGGGCCTCGGCGGGCTTCTCAGCGGCGTTGTCAGGCGTCGTCATGAAGCGCACAATAGCCCGCTCACAGCACGAGGGAAGTCCCTGGTCAACCAGTGTGACGACGACTACGTGACCAAATCGGCCATCGCATGTGCGTGATTCCGGGGTATGGTGGTAATGCGCCCGGCGAGTATTCGACGGGCCGCACGAATGAGGATGCCCGGTCGGTGGCCCGATCGGCTCCGACCCGACAGCCCTCCTCGTCGGTACGGCACACTGCGTACGGCATCCGGAGGGAACCCTCAGCGGCACGAGAGCTCGAGCGTCGGCAGTGGTCCCATGCCACTCGGCCAGCCCGTCAAGAGCGGCCGACGTCCCCGGCACGGTCCCGACACGACCCCCGCGCTCGCCTCGCACCGCGTACACAGAAGAGGCAGCACCCTGACTACGACTTTCCGAGAGCTCGGAATCCTTCCCGAGACGGCCGAAGCCCTTGAAGCCGTCGGAATCATCAACCCCTTCCCCATCCAGGAGATGACGCTCCCCGTTGCCCTTTCCGGCAGCGACGTCATCGGCCAGGCCAAGACCGGCACCGGCAAGACGCTGGGCTTCGGCCTTCCGCTCCTGGAGCGTGTCACCGTCCCCGCGGACGTCGAGGCGGGCCGGGCCAAGCCCGAGCAGCTGACCGACGCCCCGCAGGCCCTCGTCGTCGTCCCGACGCGCGAGCTGTGCACCCAGGTGACCAACGACCTGCTCACCGCGGGCAAGGTCCGCAACGTACGCGTTCTCGCCATCTACGGCGGCCGGGCGTACGAGCCCCAGGTGGAGGCCCTGAAGAAGGGCGTCGACGTCATCGTCGGCACCCCGGGGCGACTGCTGGACCTCGCGGGCCAGAAGAAGCTCAACCTCCAGCACGTCAAGGCGCTCGTCCTCGACGAGGCCGACGAGATGCTCGACCTGGGCTTCCTGCCCGACGTCGAGAAGATCATGAACATGCTGCCGGCCCGCCGTCAGACGATGCTGTTCTCGGCGACCATGCCGGGCGCGGTCATCGGTCTCGCGCGCCGCTACATGTCGCAGCCCACGCACATCCGCGCCACCTCGCCGGACGACGAGGGCGCGACGGTCCGCAACACCGCGCAGTTCATCTACCGCGCGCACAACATGGACAAGCCCGAGCTGGTCGCCCGCATACTGCAGGCCGACGGCCGTGGCCTGGCCATGGTCTTCTGCCGCACCAAGCGTACGGCGGCCGACCTCGCCGACCAGCTCCAGCAGCGTGGCTTCGCCTCCGGCGCGGTCCACGGCGACCTCGGCCAGGGTGCCCGCGAGCAGGCGCTGCGCGCCTTCCGCAACGGCAAGGTCGACGTCCTCGTCTGCACCGACGTGGCCGCCCGCGGCATCGACGTCGAGGGTGTCACCCACGTCATCAACTACCAGTCCCCCGAGGACGAGAAGACGTACCTGCACCGCATCGGCCGCACCGGCCGCGCGGGCGCCAAGGGCATCGCGATCACCCTCGTCGACTGGGACGACATCCCGCGCTGGCAGCTGATCAACAAGGCGCTGGACCTCGGCTTCGGCAACCCGCCGGAGACGTACTCCACGTCGCCGCACCTCTTCGAGGAGCTGAGCATCCCGGCCGGCACCAAGGGTGTCCTGCCGCGTTCCGAGCGCACCCGCGCCGGGCTCGCGGCCGAGGTGGTCGAGGACCTGGGCGAGACCGGTGGCCGTGGCGGTCCGCGTGGCCGTGGTGGCCGTTCGGCGGCGCCGTCGGCCCCCGAGCGCGAGCGTGAGCGCTCGCCTCGCACGCCGCGCCAGCGCCGTCGTACGCGCAACGGTGCGTCGCCGGACGAGACGTCCACGTCCCCGTCCACATCGCCCGAGGCCGCCACGGACGTTCCCGCGTCCGTCGAGGCCACCGAGCCCCGCACGCCGCGCCGTCGTCGGCGTACGCGCAGTGGAGCGGGCTCCGAGCCGGTGGCCGCCCCGGTGGCCGAGGCCGCCGAGACCGCCGTGGCAACGGTCGAGGGCGTCACCGACGAGTCCGACGAGTCGGCCAAGCCGCGCCGTCGCCGGAGCCGCAGGACCGCCGACACCGTCGTCGAGACGGCGGAGGCGGCGGTGACCGCTGCCGAGGCCGTGGTCGAGAGCGTCGCCGCCGAGATCGTCGCCGAGGCTCCGGCCAAGCCGGCCCGCCGTCGGACCCGTAAGGCCGTCGAGGCGGCGCCCGCGGCCGAGACGGTCGCCGAGGCCGCCGAGGTCACCGAGGCTCCGGCCAAGCCCGTGCGGCGCCGGACCCGTAAGGCCGCGGAGGCCGTCCTCGACACCGTCGAGGCCGCCGCCACCGAGGTCGCCGAGGCGGTCGCCGAGACCAAGCCGCGGCGTACGCGGGCCAAGGCCGCGAGCACCGCCACGGACACGGCCGAGGCCGCCGAGACGACCGAGGCAACCGAGGCGACCGAGGCAACCGAGGCGACCGAGGCCAAGCCCGCCCGCCGCCGGACCCGCAAGGCCGTCGCCGACGCCGACATCCCGGCCCAGGCCGCCGAGGAGGGCGAGGCCAAGCCCGCCACCCGTCGCCGCACCCGCAAGGCCGCGGAGGCCGTCCTCGACACCGTCGAGGCCGCCGCCACCGAGGTCGCCGAGACCAAGCCGCGGCGTACGCGGGCCAAGGCCGCGAGCACCGCGGACACGGCTGAGGTCGCCGAGGCGACCGAGGCCAAGCCCGTCCGCCGCCGGACCCGCAAGGCCGACGCCGACATCCCGGCCCAGGCCGCCGAGGAGGGCGAGGCCAAGCCCGCCACCCGTCGCCGCACCCGCAAGGTTGTCGCCGCGGAGCCCGCGGAGAGCTGATCTCCCGTCCGATGGCCCGGTCCCACTCCGGTGGGGCCGGGCCATCGGCGTTTTCCCTCCCGCTCCCGACCCTGCCTGTCCGGCAGGAGGCGGGACGCGTCCTGGCGGGAGGTGAGGCGTGTCCTGGCCTCTGCGGGGGGCTTTCCCGGAGTAGGGCGAAGCCCGCCCTTGCGGGCGGCAGGGCCCGTCCCCGCAGAAGGCGGGGCCTCCCCGGCCTCCTGCCGGGGCTGTCCCGGAGCAGGCCGGGACGGCCTGTCCCTGCGGGCGACAGGGCCTGCCCTGGAGGGCGAGGCCTGTGCCGGTCCCCTCGCGCCGGGGTCGTCCTGGTGGGAGGCGAGCCCGTTACGGCCTCCCGTACCGGTTCAGCACCTGCCTGGCCCGCTTCCCGGAACGCCATCCCCAAGGCCGCGCTCCCCGGCCGTCCGAAGGCCGGCGCCGCAGCCGGCACCGCAGCCGGTCCCGGTGTCGGCTCCCGGCCCGCCGCGGGCCCCGGCCACCGCACCCGGGGCCCGTCCCGAGCCCCGAGCCCCGCTCCCCGGCACCCAGGGCCTGTCCCGCGGCCCTCACCCTGTCGGCTCCCGGCGTACCCCACCAGGCCAGTGGTCCCCCGGACCGCCCCACCCGCCGAGCGTCCGCCTCCCCCGCCCGATAGCCTCCTCCGCATGAGCAGGCCCTATACGTTCGCCCCGCCCGCCGGTGTCCGCGCCTACCCGCTGTCGACCTCGCGCGGCACGTTCGCCGTGCTCGACGGCGCCCCGGACGGGCAGCCCAAGGGGACCGCCTTGCTGCTGCCCGGGTTCACCGGGAGCAAGGAGGACTTCATCGCGCTGCACGCGCCCCTGGCCGCCGCGGGATACCGGACGGTGGCCGTCGACGGGCGCGGACAGTTCGAGACCGAAGGACCTCGGGACGACGAAACTGCCTACGAGCAGGCCGAGTTGGCGCAGGACGTGCTCGCGCAGGCCGCTGCGATCGGCACCCCGCTGCACCTCGTGGGGCACTCGCTCGGCGGCCAGATCGCCCGCGCGGCGGTGCTGATCGACCCCTCACCGTTCGCCTCACTCACGCTCATGGCCTCCGGCCCCGCCCAGATCTCCACGACCCAGCAGCAGCGCGTCAAGCTGTTGCGGGACGCGCTCGCCGTGATGAGCATGGCCGAGGTCTGGGAGGCGATACGGGCGATGGAGCCGCCCGAGGAGACCGACACGGGCGGGCTGGACGCGGGGCTCGACGATCTCGCCGACCTGCGCCGCCGCTGGCTCGGCAACAGCCCCGCCCAGCTCGTCGCCACAGGCCGTCAGCTGTGCGTCGAGCCTGACCGCGTGGCCGAACTGGCCGCCGTCCCCCTCCCGAAGCACGTGATATCCGGCGAGCACGACGACACCTGGCCGGTGTCCCTGCTGGACACGATGGCCGTACGGCTCGACGCCCACCGCACGGTCGTCGAGGGCGCGGAGCACTCCCCCAACGCCGACCAGCCACTGGAGACCGCCCGAGCACTGGCCGGGTTCTGGGACAGCACGGCCCGCTAGTACCGCCGGGACTGCTGGCCCCGCCCCCTAGGACCGCCAGGACTCCTACGGATCGCCAGGGGCTAGAAGTACTGCCAGTACTGCTAGTACTGCGCCTGCAGGTGCTCCCAGAAGCCGTCCCGCAGGGCGCGGCGCAGGTCCGACTGGCCGCGCAGGGAGTACTGGAGCAGCCCCTCGGCCTCGACCAGCAGGTCCTGGTCGACCGAGCCGGGGAGGTACGGGTGCCCGGGCAGCAGATCCACCAGGGATTCCCTGCCCCGTGCGGCCAGCCACTTGGCGGCGATCTGTGCGCCCACGAAACGCACGTCCTCCCTCGTGGGCCGGGTCGCCGCCGTCGGGTCGTACGACTGGGCGGTCCGCCTGGCCACATACGGCTTGAAGAAGTCGAGGTCGAACGTGCGCTGGCTGTCGACCTCCCAGAGCAGCGGCTCGGCCTGGTTGCGGCCCTCGGGCGCCTCGATGCCCCAGAGATGGACCCGGGCGCCGTAGCCCTGCGCGGCCTCGACCGCGGAGACGAGGTCCTCGTCACCGCCGAGCAGGGCCGCGTCGCTGATGGCGCGGTGCCGGGCGAGGGATTCCAGGTCGGACCTGATGAGTGAATCGACGCCCTTTTGCTGGTTGTTGGCGTTCAGATTCCCCAACCGGACTTTCACGTCCGGGAGTTCGGCGATCGACTGCTGTTCCGCGGTGTGGATACGGCGTCGCGCCCCGTCGTACCAGTAGACGCGCAGCAGCCGGCTGTCCGCGAAAATCGTGCGGGCCCGGTCGATGAGCGCCTCGATGAGGCCCTCGGTGTCCAGGTCGAACGAACGGCGGTCCTCCGTGCCGGCGACGAGCCGTCCCGCCGCCGCGTACAGATATCCGGCGTCGACGAAGATCGCGTGGGTGGAGGGTGTCTTCGCGACCTCGGCGAGCATGCGCTGGAGCAGCTCGTTCGTGCGGTCGATGCGGGCGGCGAGGGCCGCGTGGTCGTCGTTCATCAATTCCATTGTCCCGGCGGTCACGCTGCGAACACAACTGGCGCCGTTCAGTCTCCGCCAACCTGCTTACCCGTCAGTAATTAGGTTCTCGAAAAATTTCCTTAGCGTAGGGAATGTTTGTAACACGCATCCCGTTGGCTACTTACGGAAGCGAGACACCGATGACTCGCTCTCCACACAAGTAGTTCTCCTCAGGAGGATGACCAGACGAAGGGAGAAGCCCATGCGCTTCGAAATCATGCGACTCGACGATGTCGACGGCACGCCCGTGGACAGCACTGTCGTAGACGCCGCCTCCGTCAACCGGATCGTTCAGCAGGCCGCCGCCATCGGGCAGCGACTGTGGATCCGCCCGGCCGATACGTCCGCTTCGTAATACGAGGACCCGCCTCGTAGCGCCCAGGGGCGTTGCAGGACGCGGACGCTTTTCAGACTTCAGAGTCCCGTACGGCATCCATGCCGTACGGGGCTCTGCGTGTCCTCGGAGCCGTCAGCTCCCCTGGATCACCTGCGTGACGCCGTTGATGATCTGCTGCACCGCGATGGCGGAGAGCATCATGCCCGCGAGCCGGGTCACCAGAACCACGCCGCCGTCCTTGATGACGCGGATGATCAGCAGCGAGTAGCGCATCACGACCCACAGCACGACATGGATCGCCAGGATGGCCGTCCACACCGAGACCTGGCTGGCGACGGTGTCGGCCTTCTGCACCGCGAGGATCACGGACACGATCGCACCGGGCCCGGCGAGCAGGGGCATGCCCAGGGGCACGAGGGCGACGTTGACGTCCTTGGTCTGCTTCGGCTCGTCGGTCTTGCCGGTCAGCAGGTCGAGGGCGATGAGCAGGAGCAGCAGCCCGCCCGCGATCATCAGCGCGGGCACGGAGACGTGCAGGTAGTCCAGGATCTGGTGCCCGAGGAGCCCGAAGACGGCGATGACACCACCGGCGACGCAGACCGCCTGGAAGGCCATGCGCCGCTGCACCCTGGCGGGGCGGCCGGCGGTGAGCGCCAGGAAGATCGGAGTGATCCCGGGGGGATCCATGATGACGAAGAGCGTGAGGAAGAGGGAGCCGAAGACGGCGACGTCGAACATGGTGAAGTAAGCCTTGCGAGGTGGTGAGAGGCGGTGGGCGGGTCTTCCGGCCACCGCTGTGGGCAGTGGTTCCGCGGGGCGGAACAGGGAGGCGCGACCGGCGGTGCCGGGTGCCTGGGGACGGGCCGGTGAACGCGGTTCCGGCCGAGCGAGGGGCGGGACGTACGCCCCCGGGTGGGCGCGCACCGGTCCGTACGACGGACGGGGCACGGCCCGGCACGCATGGCGCCGGCCCTCACCCCCGTACGGCCAGGACGTCCGTCCCGACCGGGCAGAGGCGCCGGTCCGCGCGCCGCCCGGTGAGCTCGGGCCTCACGACACCGACCCGGCTCGTACGGACCTCATGACGCGAACCCGGCGGATACGGGCCTGTCGGCACGCAGCTCGACGGCACGGCCCCTGACGCACGGACCCCGACGAACGGACCCGGCCCGTACAGGCCTCATGACGCCGACCTGTCGGCACAGGCCCGACGGGACCGGCCCGGCGCGGAACGTCCGGGGATTCAGGCTCCGCCGGCGCCCGGCACCGGGAACGCCCCGGTGGCCCGGCGGGTGATCTCCCCGTAGACCTCGGGGTCGGTCGTGAACTCCCCGAGAACACAGGTCTTGCGGCTGCCGTGGTAGTCGGACGAGCCCGTGGCCAGCAGCCCCAGCTCGGAGGCCAGACCGCGCAGCCGTGCGCGGGTGGCCGGCTCGTGGTCCATGTGGTCGACCTCGATGCCGTCGAGTCCCGCGGCGGCGAGTTCCGCGATCGACGACTCCGGCACGGTGCGGCCCCGCTTGGCGGCGGCGGGGTGCGCGAGGACGGTGACGCCCCCGGCCCCCTTGACCAGCCGGATCGCCTCGAAGGGGTCGGTCTCGTGCTTGGGGACGTAGGCGCGACCGCCGTCGGCGAGCCATTCCTCGGTGAAGGCGTCGGAGACGCTGCCGACGACACCCAGCTCGACCAGCGCGGAGGCGACGTGCGGGCGCCCGACCGATCCGTCGCCCGCGATGCGCGCCACCTGTTCCCAGGTGATCGGCACGCCGAGTTCCCGGAGTCTGGCGATCATGCCCTGGGCGCGCGGCACGCGGTCGTCCCGCACCAGCTCGCGCTCGGCGAGCAGTGCGGGCTCCTCGGGGTCGAAGAGGTAGGCCAGCATGTGCAGGCCGATGCCGTCGATCCGGCAGGAGAGTTCGGCGCCGGTGACGAGGGTGAGCCCCTCGGGCAGTGCGGCGATCGCCTCGGCGTACCCGCGGGTGGTGTCGTGGTCGGTGAGCGCGACGACGTCCAGACCGGCGGCGGCGGCGTTGCGCACCAGCTCGGCCGGGGTGTCCGTGCCGTCGGAAGCGGTGGAGTGGGCGTGCAGGTCGATGCGCACTACGCGGGCTCCAGGCGGTGACGGGACGGACGGGGACGCTCAAGGATAACGGGAATCCGACACCCCACTGTCACACCCACACCCCCCGAGCACCCCCTACACACCGGCCGAGCCGATGTCCACGGAACCCCGGCCCCGCACTCCGGCCCGGCGGAGCGGGATCATCACAGCCCGGCGCGGCCCTACGGCTCCAGGATGCGCGGCGACAAGGCGCCGCACGGCAGCAGGTCCACCTCCGCGCCCGCATCGCGCAGATCCGTCAGGACCAGTTCGTCGTACATCAGCAGTCCGGTCTGTTCGGGCCAGACGACCGCCCACAGCCACAGCCCGCGCGCCTCGCCCGCGAAGACGGCGCGATCGTCGGGGGAGCTGGAGACATGCCAGAGCGGGGTGGGCCGGCCCGCCGCGAGAACCTTCGCCTGAGGCGGTTTCTCGACGCTCATATAGGGGCCGGGATCAGGCCCGTCGATGCCCGCGTACCGCGCGCCGAGGCCGACGCCGAGTTCCTCGGCGACCAGGATCAGCTCGCCCATGCCGCCCAGCGGGCCGGGCCCCGAGCAGGCGATGACGGTGGCCCTGCCGCCGCTTCGGTCGTCCCCCGCGAACGCCGCCCCGGTGAACAGCCAGCCGACAGGGAGCGGCCACGGCATCCACACCGGTACCCGGGCGCGGTGCACGACCACACCGAGGGCCTCGACGCTGGGCGGGATCACGGGCTGCAGCGGATGCACCGTGCCATGCACATCGCACTGCCAGGAGTCGGCAAAGAGGCCGGGAGCCCTGACCCGGCCACCACACTTCGGGCAACTGGGTTCGCCCCTCATAGGGCCCAACGGTCCTCCCCGTCCTTCGCCGCGTCAAGGACGATCACCCGTCCGCCGTGTGCCTGCCACGCCAAAAACTAGATGCATCTTGCATTAATTAGCCCATCTAACTTATTGTATGTATACGCCAACGATCCAGTCGGTGCACAGCGAAGGAGCGGGCATGATCAGCAGCACGGAAGCCCCCGCGGAGGGGGACACGTTCGACGCCGGTGCGGGCAGCATCCTGCGCCAGCCGAGGGCCGTCTGGGCGACTGCCGGGGCGTCCGTCGTCGCCTTCATGGGCATCGGGCTGGTCGACCCGATCCTGCCGTCCATCGCCAAGGGGCTCGACGCCACCACCAGCCAGGTGTCCCTGCTCTTCACCTCGTACTTCCTGATCACCGCCGTCGCGATGCTGGTGACCGGCTTCGTCTCCAGCCGGATCGGCGGCCGCAGGACCCTGCTGCTCGGCCTCGCGCTCGTCGTGGTCTTCGCCGGACTCGCCGGCACCTCGGGATCGGTCGGCGAACTCGTCGGCTTCCGGGCCGGCTGGGGCCTCGGCAACGCGCTGTTCGTCTCCACCGCCCTCGCCGTCATCGTCGGCGCGGCGGCAGGCGGCAGCGCGGCGGCGATCCTGCTGTACGAGTCGGCGCTGGGCCTCGGCATGGCCTGCGGGCCCCTGCTGGGAGCGCTGCTCGGTGACGCCAGCTGGCGCTACCCGTTCTTCGGCACAGCGTTCCTGATGGCGATCGGCTTCCTGTGCATCACGGCGTTCCTGAAGGAGCAGCCGAAGCCCGCGTGCAAGACCTCGCTCCTGGACCCGCTGCGCGCCCTCGGCCACGGAGGTCTCGCCTCCGCCGCGACGTCCGCGTTCTTCTACAACTACACGTTCTTCACCGTGCTGGCCTTCACCCCGTTCGTGCTGAACATGACGCCGTACAAGTCCGGCGCGGTGTTCTTCTGCTGGGGCGTACTGCTCGCGGTGTTCTCGGTGATCGTGGCGCCGCGCATGCAGGCCCGGTTCGGCTCGCTGAAAGTGCTGGGCGGCTCCCTGGTGCTGCTCGCCGCCGACGTGCTCGTCCTCGGGTACGGCAACCACACCACCGCCGTCGTCTGCACGATCCTGTCCGGCGCCTTCATCGGCGTGAACAACACCGTCTACACGGAGCTGGCCCTCGGAGTATCGGACGCACCGCGCCCCGTGGCGAGCGCCGGCTACAACTTCGTGCGCTGGTTCGCGGCCGCGGCGGCGCCTTACTTCGCGCCGAAGATCGAGGAGTGGAGCGACATCCACGTCCCGTTCGTGGTCGCCGCGGTCACCGCCCTGCTGGGCGCGGCGGTGGTCTTCGTACGGCGCGAGGCGCTCACCTCCGAGGCCGAGGAGCTGGAGCCGGCGCACGCCACCGAGGACGGCGTCACCGTCTTCGCCAACTGACCGAGCAGGAGCGGAAACTGATGCCCCGTCGGGTTCGGAGCTCCGGGGGCCGGTCAGTCGAGCGGAACGGACTTGCGCAGCGGATCACGCAGGTCCGTTCCACCGTTCAGCCAGCGCTCCTGGAGGGCGGCAGCGCCGTGCACGCGCTTCCAGGCGGCCTCGTTGGGCGTCATGGGGAGCAGCGGCAGGAACCGTACGGGGTCGGCGGGCTCGTCCAGTTCCAGGTCCTCCACCAGACCGCCGGACTCCGCGACCAGGACGGAGGTGAACGGCGCGCCGGGCCACAGGGATTCACCCACGTCGAGCGAGGCGCCGGGGGCCACGACCAGTCCCTCGACCTGGGGAGCGGCGGCGAGCACGGCGAGCGGGCGGAGCACCTTGTCGGTGTCGGCGCCGCCCGGCCGGACCGAGAGGACCAGCTCGGCGCGCGGGCCCTTCACCGGGTCGGCGAGCACGGCGGTGGGGTCCGCCATCGGCTGGATGGACATGCCGAGCGTGGCGTAGCGGACGATGTCGCCCTCGGTGAAACGCAGCACCTCGATGCGGTCGGTGCCCAGGAAGGTGACCGCGGCCCGCGCGTCGGGTTCGCCCAGCGCGGAGCACAAACGGGCCTCGACCAGAGGAAGAACATCAGCCATGCGCCGAGCATAGGCCGCGTCAACTGCGCGACGGCGCACCGGACCCCTGGTCAACAACGCGCAAAGCGGCGACTTGACGCATTCCTGCGCTGATAGTCTTGGCCGCTGGTCGGAGCAGCGCACAGTGGAGGCACCACCCAGGCCCTCTTGGCGCTGGGGGAGTTGCTCCCGGGCTCCGACGCACTGAGACTGATCTGACTCCCCTTCGGAGGGAGACAGACTCCCCTTCGGGGGATGGATCGTCCCTCATGGGGGACCGACCGGAGGAGGTGGGGCTGCAATGGACCGAAGTCGACCGTGCAGTACCACCCGCTCTTCCGGTCGCTGAGTTCGTAGCTGGTTCCGCTGGTTTTTCAGCCTTGCCGGCTGCCGCCTCCCGCAAACGTGTGCATACGTGTCAGCGTTGCCAGGTGCACCACGGAAGAGCGCTTCGTTTCCGCCTGATCTGTCCGATCTGAACCCCTGATCTGTCCGATCTGAATCAACAGCGAAGCTGCCACCGCGACGGTGCGGTGCTCCCCGCTTTGTGGACGTGCCAAACATCCGCAGTCAGGACGTCCCCATTCCGGGTAGTTCCAACCGTCGCCGGCCGCCTCCGTTGCGAAAAGGAGCCTGCCATGTCGATGATCCGAGACCTGCGCGCCGCGGTCCGCCCCCGCCCCTCGCTGCGCAAGGACAGTGGCTCGTACGACACCACCCGTGACCCCGGCACCCCGTCGGCCGTGGTCGACTGCGCCGTCTACCGCGACGGTGCCCGTGTCGACACACGCACGCCGCTCACGCCGCACGAGGCGATGCGCCAGGTGCGGCGCGACGGCGGCTTCGTGTGGATCGGCCTGCACGAGCCCACCGAGGACGAATTCGCCGGTATCGCCGGGGAGTTCGGGCTGCACCCGCTGGCCGTCGAGGACGCCGTCCAGGCCCACCAGCGGCCCAAGCTGGAGCGCTACGACGACTCGCTCTTCACCGTCTTCAAGACCATCCACTACGTCGAGCACGACCGGCTGACGGCGACCAGCGAGATCGTCGAGACCGGCGAGGTCATGTGCTTCACCGGACGGGACTTCTTCATCACCGTCCGGCACGGCGGACAGGGCTCGCTGCGCGCCCTGCGGCACCGGCTGCAGGACGACCCCGAACTGCTCGCCAAGGGCCCCTCTGCGGTGCTGCACGCGATCGCCGACCATGTCGTCGACGGCTACATCGCGGTCGCGGACGCCGTGCAGGACGACATCGACGAGGTCGAGACCGAGGTGTTCTCGCCGGGCCGCAAGGGCACCCCGCGCGGCACGGACGCCGGGCAGATCTACCAGCTCAAGCGCGAGGTGCTGGAGTTCAAGCGGGCGGTCTCGCCGCTGCTGCGCCCCATGCAGCTGCTCAGCGAGCGCCCGATGCGGCTGATCGACCCCGACATCCAGAAGTACTTCCGCGATGTCGCCGACCACCTCGCGCGCGTGCAGGAGCAGGTCCTCGGCTTCGACGAACTGCTCAACTCGATCCTCCAGGCCAACCTCGCGCAGGCCTCCGTGGCGCAGAACGAGGACATGCGCAAGATCACCTCATGGGCCGCGATCATCGCCGTGCCGACGATGGTCTGTGGCGTGTACGGCATGAACTTCGAGCACATGCCGGAGCTGCACGCACGCTACGGCTACCCGGTGGTCATGGGCATCACGGTCGGCCTCTGCCTTTCCATCCACCGCATCCTGAAGCGCAACGGCTGGCTCTAGGGCGTGGATAGGCTTGGCCCCATGACGCAAGAGCTGCTCGACCAGGCCCTCGTCGAGGAGGCCACCAAGAAGTCCGGGCTGATCTGGGTGAGGGGCGCCGGAGCGCCGGCGCTCCCCGGTCCGGGTCACGAGGTGCCCACTCGAGCGCTGTGGCACGTGTGGCACGACGGCGCGGCCTGCGTGGTCGGCGACGGGCCCGGCGAGCAGCCGCTGCCGGGGCTGGTCGACGGGGGTGCCGCGGTCGTCACCGTACGCAGCAAGGACAAGGGCGGACGGCTCGTCTCCTGGTCCGCCACGGTGGTGGAGCTGACCGAGGCCACCCCGGAGTGGGAGGCGGCCGTCGGCGAGCTCAAGGGAAAGCGGCTGAACGCCCCCGACGGCGAGGCCATGCCGGGGCGCTGGGCGCGCGAGTGCCGGGTACTGCGCCTCGAACCGACGGGCGCGACCGCCGAGCTGCCCGAGGGTTCGCTCGCCGAGCGGCCGGTGCCGAGCCCGGCGACCACCCGCCTGCCGATTCCGGCGGCGCTGCCCCGCCTGCTGATGAAGAGGCGTAAGCGCCGCTAGGGGGCTGGGCCCGGTCGCGCCACGGAGGTGGCGGGGTCCGGGCCGCCGCGGACCGTACACCCGGCCGCAGGCTACGACGTGGGCAGCTGCTGCCCGTAGTCGACCGTCTCCTTCTTGGACGGCTCCTCCAGCGCGAAGCCCTTGCCCCAGTCGGTCAGCCGGAGGGTGCCGGCGTTGCCCGCGCGCGACAGGAGGAGCGGGTACGGGGTTCCCTGCAGCGAGACGTCCAGGGTGCCGCCCGAGCCCTTGCCGCCGGTGATGCGGATGGTGCGGACGCCGGACTCCTCGTGGTGGCCGTCCGTGGCGAGGTCGCCGTGCAGACTGAGCAGTCCGTCGAGCAGGACGTCCTTGTCGGTGAAGCCGCTGAAGCGCTTGTACGCGGGGTCGCCGGTCGGCACCTTCACATACATGCCCTCCAGCTTGTCCGCCGCGGCGGTGTCCGCCGGCTTGCCGCCGCTCTTGCCGTCCTGATGGGCCCAGAACTCGGCGTTCGCCTTGAGGAACAGGTGCTCGCCGACCCGCAGCAGCCGGAAACTGGCCCCCTTCGAGGTGACCGAGCCGGTGCCGCCGTCGGACTTGAGGCGCATGTCGAGGGTGTACGTGGTCCCGTTCGAGACGACGGTCCCGGACAGCCGGACGGTCTTCGCGTCGTCGGCCGCCTTCTTCGCCTTCGCCTGGATGGTGGCGGCGGGCAGCTTGCCGACCCCGTTCGTGCCCGCGTCCGGGTCCTCGCTGCCGCACCCCGTCAGTCCCGCCCCTGTCACGGCCAGTGCGCACATCGCGGTCACCATCACGGCTCTGCGGGTACGGCCCTGGGGAATTGCAGTCACAGGTGGGCTGCCTTTCGTGCGCGGTCCTCAACGGCGTACGGCAGCGTACCGGTGCCGCCCCCTCCCGACGGAGGCAGTCCGTCCGGACCGCCCACCAGGGCGTATCCGACCGGGACGGGCTAGCCTGAAGCCCACCCGAGCGGACAGACCGGCACAGAACGCTTCGAAGCGAAGGAGGCGCGGGCATGGCCGCAGGCGCCCCCCGGATCTTCGTCTCGCATCTGGCCGGTGTCGCCGTCTTCGACCCGAACGGCGACCAGGTGGGCCGGGTGCGGGACCTCGTCGCCATGCTGCGCGTCGGACGGCGGCCGCCCCGGCTGCTCGGCCTCGTCGTCGAACTGTCGACGCGCCGCCGGATCTTCCTGCCCATGACCCGGGTGACGGGCATCGAGTCCGGCCAGGTCATCACGACCGGCGTCCTGAACGTGCGCCGCTTCGAGCAGCGGCCCACCGAGCGGCTCGTCTTCGGAGAGCTTCTCGACCGGCTCGTGACCCTCGTCGAGACCGGCGAGGAGGTGACCGTCCTGGACGTGTCGATCCAGCAGCTGCCGGCCCGCAGGGACTGGGAGATCGGCCGCGTCTTCGTGCGCAAGGGGCGCAGCGGCGCCTTCCGGCGCTCCAAGGGCGAGACGATGACGGTCGACTGGTCCTCCGTCACCGGGTTCTCCCTGGAGGAACACGGGCAGGGCGCGGAGAGCCTGCTCGCCACCTTCGAGCAGCTGCGCCCGGCCGACCTCGCGAACGTGCTGCACCACCTGTCGCCGAAGCGGCGTGGCGAGGTGGCCGCCGCGCTCGACGACGACCGTCTCGCCGACGTGCTCGAGGAACTGCCCGAGGACGACCAGATCGAGATCCTCGGCAAGCTCAAGGAGGAACGCGCGGCCGACGTCCTGGAGGCGATGGACCCCGACGACGCGGCCGACCTCCTCGCCGAGCTGCCCGCCGAGGACGTGGAGCGGCTGCTGACCCTGATGCGGCCCGGCGAAGCGGCGGACGTCCGGCGGCTGATGGCGTACGCGGAGCGGACGGCGGGCGGGCTCATGACCACCGAGCCCATCGTGCTGCGCGCCGACGCCACCGTCGCCGACGCGCTCGCCCGGGTCCGCAACCCCGACCTCTCCCCCGCGCTCGCCGCCCAGGTGTACGTGTGCCGCCCGCCGGACGAGACGCCGACGGGCAAGTACCTGGGTGCGGTGCACTTCCAGCGGCTGCTGCGCGATCCGCCGTTCACCCTGGTCGGCTCGCTCGTCGACGACGACCTCCAGCCGCTGGCCCCGGAGGACGAGCTGCCCGTGGTCGCCGGGTTCTTCGCGACGTACGACATGGTCGCGGCGCCCGTCGTCGACGAGAGCGGCTCGCTGCTCGGGGCGGTGACCGTGGACGACGTACTGGACCACATGCTGCCCGAGGACTGGCGGGAGACGGAGTTCCACCTGGACGAGGGTGTGCACGAGAGCATGCACGAGGGCACCCACGAGGGCGGCCGTGAAGGGGTCCACGAGGACCCTCACGGCCACGAGGACGTCCGCCGGGGGCCGGACGGCCCGCCGGGCGGGGAGGGACGCCATGGCGCCTGATCGTGAGGCCCGTGAGCGGGTCGCCAGCGGGGCGACGGCGGCCCCCCGGCCGCGCACCCGGCTGGACCAGCCGAAGCCGCCGCGGCGCAGACTGCTGCCCGAGTGGGACCCGGAGGCCTTCGGACGGCTCTCGGAGCGCATCGCCCGCTTCCTCGGCACCGGACGGTTCATCGTCTGGATGACGGTCGTCATCATCCTGTGGGTGGTGTGGAACATCTTCGCGCCGGGCGACCTGCGGTTCGACAACTACCCGTTCATCTTCCTGACCCTGATGCTGTCGCTCCAGGCCTCCTACGCCGCCCCGCTGATCCTGCTCGCGCAGAACCGGCAGGACGACCGCGACCGGGTCAACCTCGAACAGGACCGCAAGCAGAACGAGCGCTCCATCGCCGACACCGAGTACCTCACCCGCGAGATCGCCGCACTGCGGATGGGCCTCGGCGAGGTGGCCACCCGCGACTGGATCCGCTCCGAGCTCCAGGACCTGGTCAAGGAGCTGGAGGACCACTATCCCGACGGCCACGGGGACGACCGGGTCGTATTCCCGGCGGAACGGTCGCACGGACGTGACGTAGACGACCGGTGACGGGGCTTTCCGGAGCCCATGGGGAGCGCCGTACCATCGTCCCTATGGCTACGGAAGACGCGGTGCGTGAAGCACTGGCGACGGTGAACGACCCCGAGATCAACCGACCCATCACCGAACTGGGGATGGTCAAATCGGTCGAGATCGGCGCGGAGGGCGTGGTCGCGGTCGCCGTGTACCTGACGGTCTCCGGCTGCCCGATGCGCGACACGATCACCCAGCGGGTGACGGAGGCGGTCTCGCGGGTCGAGGGCGTCACCGCTGTCGAGGTCGAGCTCGACGTGATGAGCGACGAACAGCGCCGCGAACTGGCGACCGCGCTGAAGGGCGGCACGGCCGAGCGCGAGGTGCCCTTCGCCAAGCCCGGCTCGCTGACCCGCGTGTACGCGGTCGCGTCCGGCAAGGGCGGCGTCGGCAAGTCCTCGGTCACCGTGAACCTGGCGGCGGCGATGGCGGCCGACGGACTCAAGGTCGGTGTCGTGGACGCCGACATCTACGGCCACTCGGTGCCGCGCATGCTCGGCGCGGACGGCAAGCCGACCCAGGTCGAGAACATGATCATGCCGCCGTCCGCGCACGGCGTGAAGGTCATCTCCATCGGCATGTTCACCCCCGGTAACGCACCGGTGGTCTGGCGCGGCCCGATGCTCCACCGCGCTCTCCAGCAGTTCCTGGCGGACGTGTACTGGGGCGACCTGGACGTCCTGCTCCTCGACCTCCCGCCGGGCACGGGCGACATCGCGATCTCCGTCGCGCAGCTCGTCCCGAACGCCGAGATCCTGGTCGTCACGACCCCGCAGCAGGCGGCGGCCGAGGTCGCCGAGCGCGCCGGCTCCATCGCCGTGCAGACCCACCAGAAGATCGTCGGTGTCGTCGAGAACATGGCGGGGCTGCCCTGCCCGCACTGCGACGAGATGGTCGACGTGTTCGGCACCGGCGGCGGCCAGTCGGTCGCCGACGGCCTGACCCGCACCACCGGCGCGACCGTCCCGGTCCTCGGCTCCATCCCGATCGACGTCCGCCTCCGCGAGGGCGGCGACGAGGGCAAGCCGGTGGTTCTGACCGACCCCGACTCCCCCGCCGGCGCGGCCCTGCGCGCCATCGCGGGCAAGCTGGGCGGCCGCCAGCGCGGCCTGTCGGGGATGTCGCTCGGCATCACCCCGCGCAACAAGTTCTAGGACTTGTTGCGCGAAGTTCCGCGCTTACGAGGAAGGGGCCGCGAAGATGTCCTCCCGCGCCGGCCGCGAGCCGGGCGAGGGCGCCGCGCGGGTCGCCGGGCGCCTGAAGGTCCGTGTCGCCGGGCACACGAT
>NZ_JBSFYW010000103.1:0-18623 GCF_053599975.1 Streptomyces sp. NPDC005141
CTACGTCACCCCGCTCGAAACGAGATCCCTGCTCAGGCAGAACCTCGTCCCGGCAGCGTAAACACCCGCTGTCCAGTTCGCGGGGGGAACTTCACCCTGCATGGGTTCAGGACCGTGGCGCCAAATCAGATCAGCTCGGAGGCCAACTGCACGACGGAGTCGAGCCACCGTGACCGGCACGTCCCGTTTGGCGTAACGGATCGGATAGAGCACATGTCCGGCCACAACCATCACCGTGCGCGCTTGCAGACGCACCGCCGTGACGCCTGGAAGATCAGCGAGCCCTGCTGCCAGCTCCTCGTATTGCGAAGCGTGAAGACCGTGTCCGTACGCCTCCAGGGTCTGCGTACCTACGCCCCGGTGACCGTCCCGAGCTCGCTCATGGGCCCTGCCGATGCACTCCGGGATCAGCTTCGACAGCGGCACAGTCAGCTCACCGAAAACGCTCCGCGACCATGACGGGCTTGCGCTCAGGTCCCCCATCTCGTTCCCCCTCGTACTCACGGCACCTTCAGAGGCAACTGCCAAACTCCGACGGTGACGCACAGTTAGGCTCCCCACAAGGGCGCACAGCAGGCGCTCGCGGCGCAGGCCTTCAACAAAGCCGAAGTTGCGCCATCAACTTCAGCTGCTCTGGACATCTGCTGACGCCGCGTCAAAGCTGGTGAGCGCCATGGTGGGGATTGTCGGCGTCTGGACTATCCGGGGACAGATCCGCAGCAACTTGACTCGATAGTGCCGCTGACCAGCACGATCCCCACGCGGCGAAGGAGCCTCGGGAGCCGTTTTCTGCCTGCTACGCGCCATCTGCGATACAGGAGGGTGCTGCACGGCTCCGCGATCAATGAACCTGCTGTTCAGAGCCGTTCGCAAGCCGAACTCTGATTGTGCTCCGGAGCCCTGTGCGGAGTAACCGTCCGCCAGGGGTGGATTTTGCCACCCAACTACTTCGATGCTCGACAAAGTTCCCGCGGTGGCCGGTGTCGTCGGCCGCCCGCGCAGCCAGCCCACCAACTTGCTCGCGGACCGCGGCTACGACCACGACGAATAGCGGAGACTGTGGGCCCGCGGGATCCGTCCGCACATCGCCACGCGGGGGGAGGGTGCAGCAGCTGTCGAGATACAGTTCGAACGCGACTGATCTTTGCGCACGTCATTGCGCGTGCGCGGGCTTACACATGGGGGAACTAATGCTTCGTGTCAATCGTGGCCTCGCGACGCTGGCCGCTGCCGCCGCCGGCGTCATCTTCGCCTCAAGTCCAGCCTCGGCCGCTGGTACCTGGCAGCCGGGAGGATACCTCGGCGAGTCAAACTGGTACTGCTCAAATCCGAAGACCCACTCCGTCTCCGACCATGTGCAATACCGAGGCTGCCTCGTGACGAACCGCAGTGGTGGAGCGCAGATCGCGCTGGTTGCGACTCTCAACACCACCAAGGCCGTAGACATCAGCGGTGCACTCAACAGCAGCTTCGGCAGCAGCGCTTTCTGCACCAAGGAGCGGTACCTCGGCCAGTACAGCCTGATCTGCTATTCGCCGACCCGGCCAGTGGGCGTGTGCGACGCACTCACGGGAGACACGTCGATGATCGTCAATGGCGTCTCCAACTACACACGAACCGGCACGCGACCCCGGCCGGCCGCCTGCGACAACGCGTAGGCGCACCGCCTGAGCCCACGCGCAGCGCGCCCTATGGGAAGCGGCGGACGGCTGGCAGCACGCCGAACTGTCATACGGACCACCCCGAATTCGCGCCCGATCTCGGCCTCGGACGGCAACCCCTCCGGATAGGACCCAGCGGCGATCCGCTCGCGTAACAGTGCGACGCCGATTCGTCGCAGGCGTGGACGGGCGTCATGTGAAACGGGCTCATAAAGTGCACCCGCCCATCTCTGCGCACGCATTGGACCCATCGTCCCTTGCCTTCGCGGGGCACTCGGATCAGGGCGGTAGGGAAGCAGCCGACGGAGCGCCAACGCGTCAGCCCCCCTTTCACCGGCCTCCTGAACTGCTGGGGAGTCTGAATCTCTGATCAGAGGTGCCGCGCGGTCCTCACAATGTCTACGCCAGTGGGGCCGCGCGCCGGCGCCGACCCGCGCCCACTACGGGGACGAAATACCAGGCCGGAACGGGGGACGGTCGGTTCCCCAGCTTACCCACCTCGCCAATCCGGGTCCCGCGTCGGGCAAGACCAGGGGGCCGATCGGGCACAACAGGGGCAGGTGGACACCTGCCCGATTTCGCGGGCTAGCGTAACTGCCTGTTCTCTATCCGCTCGCGTGGTCGGTGGCGCTCGAACAGCGTCCTGATTCGGGTGAGTTGGCCGGTCCGCGTGCATGGAAGAAGGGCCTCTTGGTAACTCGCGGATGTCGAGTCCAGCGAGAAGCAAGAGGCCCTGTTGTCGAAGTGTCGCGTGGTCGCGGTCGCCCAGTCCAGTTCGTCCACTCGTGGGTGTGACTGCCTCGCCCACAGGTTCGGTAACGCGGCCGACCGGCCGGATCGCCGGCCCCGGGGACGACGCCGAACGTCTTGCCGTACGGATGCCGCTGCTGACGTGGCCAGGCTGGGGGATGCGTGAAAGCGAGGATCGAGCGGGTGCAGGCGAAGCTGAAGAGGACGTGCGGCATGTGCGGTCACGGCCTCGACCCCGCCACCATATGGTGACTATATGCAGTCGGTAGCATACTTATTGTGATTATGCTGTTGGGTAGTGCCGATCTCGCGGCGCTGCGCGGACAGGCCTGTGTTCTCGGTTGGTCCGCGACAGACGCAAGGAGCCAACTGCGCATGAACCCTGTCGTTGACGTATGGGGTCCGGTCTCCCCCAAGGCCCGTTCCTCGTTTCCTCCCGCGCCGGAGCCCCATGACGAATGGCCCCTCGCCGGCGGAACGGCCTGGATCTACTACAGCCCGCTGAACCGCAGGCAGCTCATCCGGCCTGTCATCCTGTCCGACGGCTTCTCCAGCGGCTCAAGCAACCTCGATCAGCTCTGGCACGGCCTGGAGGAGAACGGTGAGTTCCGTTTCATCTCCGAACTCCACGCGACCGGTCGGGATGTGATCGTCCTTGGCTACAACGACCGGACGGCATCGATCACGGCGAATACCGACACCGCCATCGACTGCATCCGCCGGGCCATCGCCGAGCGGGTGGGCCGGGCGAGGCTGACGGTGGGCGGGTTCAGCATGGGCGGACTGATCACCCGCTACGCGCTGGCCACGATGGAGCAGGACCCCTCGCTTCCCGACCACGAGACGTCCCTCTACCTCTCCTACGACACCCCGCACCAGGGCGCGTGGTTCCCCATCGCTCTTCAGGCGTTCACGCACTTCGCGACGGACAAGTGGGGGGACACTCCCGTCGTGGGCCCCGTGCTGCGCCAGTTCTCCGGGCTGCTCAACAGCCCCGCCGCGAAGGAGATGGCGCGTTGGCACATCGAAAAGGTCGGCAGCACCCCTCAGCAGGCACCGGAGCGGACGGCGTTCATCAGGGCTCTCGACGAGGTCGGCGGATGGCCGCGGAACGTCCGCAAGATCGGGGTCGCGAACGGGGTGGACACCGGCACCGGCAACGGTGTGAAGGCCGGCGCGACCGCGGTGAAGTGTCAGGGTGACACGCTGAACGACACGTGGCTCAGGACCCAGGCTGAGGGTGAGCAGGTCGTCGCGCGCCTGCAGAAGGCGGGCGAGGAACCGACGTCGGTGCGCACCAGCGGGCTGCCCGCTGTCGACGGTGCTCCTGGAGGCTTGTTCACCGTGCCGTCCCCGGACGGTGACACCGGCAGCTTCGGCCTGGCAGCCCTCCTTATGACTGTTCTGGGCAACACCGTGGACCCGGACGTCATCACCACGTCC
The DNA here is from genome assembly GCF_053599975.1 of Streptomyces sp. NPDC005141. Taxonomy (NCBI): domain Bacteria; kingdom Bacillati; phylum Actinomycetota; class Actinomycetes; order Kitasatosporales; family Streptomycetaceae; genus Streptomyces; species Streptomyces sp. NPDC005141. The sequence goes on from NZ_JBSFYW010000103.1 coordinate 3,855, forward strand.
TGCTTCATTCCCAGCATCAGCGCACTCGCCACCGGGGACATCAACGACTCGAAGCAGCTCTACAAGCCGATCACACCGAACGACAGCGCACTCGACGCCTTCCAGTGCGCCAGCCGCAACGAGGGACACACCACCATGACCGAAGAACTCGGCGCATGGATCGTGAACGAAATCGTCGCCAGCGAATGACCAACCAGGGTGGGCGCAACGCACCGACGCGACCGCCCACCCCCTTCATGCAGCGCCGATCCGGCAGGGCCAGGGCTACCTGCGGCGTGGGCGCTCGGCGGCCGTCGTGGCGCCGAGCGTGACCCTGACTTGTTGAATCGACCCCAGACACTCGGTCTGCAGCCGTAGCGTCCAGGGTCCGCTCGGCACGGGCTCGCGTTGACCCATGCCGCCTTCGGGTCGGCTCATGACGAGCGCCCCGCCGCCGTCCGGCACCCGCGCGGTGTGGCTCGACAACGGCATGCATGCGGGTGACCGCCCATCAGCTGCCAGGCCTTCTCCCGTCTGCGACGCATCCGGCAGGCGCCCGGCCACGCAGTTCGGCCCGCAGAACCGGCGGCGCGCCAAAGCGCTCTTTGGCAACGGTCGGCTCAGCGCTTGAACTCGGCGTCGGCGCTGGCGCCGGGCACCAGCTCACAGGATCACGCGGCGCTTCGGTCCGTTGCAGGACGGTCTGCTGTCCCACGAGATGTGCGGAATGCGTACACCTCGCCCCTGCGGCCGCAGACCCCTCCGCAGGTCGCGTAGCGGCGCGCCAGGGCTCCGCCGCAGTCCGGCATCTGACGCGACGGAGCCCCGGCGTGGCGTTACGGGACCTGCTCGTAGGAGACGACGGCGGTCGGGCATGCCTCGGCAAGGCGGCTCAGCGTGTCCCGCTCCGCCGGGTCCGCCGTCAGCCTCCAGCGAAGCTTGTCCGCCACCCAGTCCGCGGCGTAGGTGCACCGGTCCGCCGGCACCGGCAGCCAGTCGGCCGGGTCCCTGTCCGCCTTGGCCCGGTTCGAGCTTCCCGAGACCGCGATCAGGCTGTTCGGCGCACCCTGGTCATTCGCATACGCCTCACGCCGCGCCGCACTCCAGGCTGCGGCGCCGGAATCCCACGCCTCGGCGAGTGGGAGCATGTGGTCGACGTCGAGCGACGAAGCCGACGTGACCCACACCTGGTCGTATTGCGGTCCCCGCAGGAGCAGCTCCATGAAGTCGCCGACGGACAGGATGAAGCGACCCGGACAACGTACCGGGCACTGAAGCAGGATCACTTCGCGCAGTACACAACACTTGCCAACGCGTCCTAGAAGATGAGCCGCTGAGGCCTCGTCGGGTCCTTGTCCGGGTACTGGTCTGCCGGTATTTCTGGGAAAGGACAGCATCGTCAGGCTGTGAGATCAGGCGACGTTGAATTCATGAGCCTGGCCCCCCTTGCCACTCCACCGACCGCGGATCGTCCAGGACAGCGTCAGGGTCTGTGATGCCGGCACCCTCGAAAACACGACCAGACCATGATCGCTGTAGGCAGTACCAAGAATCTGATCCCGGCCACGGCTGTGCACAGTGACTCTCCGGCCGCCCGTACGAGACGGCCGATGCACGACAATCGGCACACCAGTCACCAAATCCAGCCTGCCCTCAGACGATCCATGGAGCGGAATCAGCCGGGCACGACGACGGCCGGCCAGTCAGTTCTCGAGATCAGGCAGACGTGTGGCAGCGCTGCTACCGCCCCCGCGAACCCAACCCAGCAGGCGGTCGGTGAGGCGGTCGTTGGCCTGCTGCCAGCACCGCTCGATCCGCTCGGCGGGCACATGCACGTACTGGGCCGTCGTCGACAGCCACCGATGTCCCAGCAACGCCCCCACCGCCTCCAGACCCACCCCGCGCGCGCGTACAGATGGGAGGCGCAGAAATGTCTGAGCGGGTGCGGTGTCAGCCGGTCCACCCCGTCGATGGCCGGCACCAGGTCGGCGGCGTACGCCAGGGCGCGGTCGACGTCGCCGAGCTCCCGGTGGATCCCGACCCCCCGATGCCCGGAGTACGTCTCTTTTCAGCCATTCCCCTATAACGCCCCTGCACGGAAAGGTACTTCCGTACAGGAGCACGCGCCTGACATCTTGCATCCACCACTCGTTTCGTACGGCCCGCCGGTGCCCTCAGCACGGCCGGGCCGTCTCCGGAGGACGCATTGATACCCCACATATCCATCCGGCCTAGACGCACGCTGGTCCTGGCGGCCACGCTCGGCGCCGCCCTCGCGTTCGGCGCCCCGGGCGCCCTCGCGGGCACGCTCCCCATCGACCCCTCCCCCGCGCCAGCCGCCAAGGCCCACGCTCCGGCCGCCGTGCCGGCTTCCCGGAGTGCGACCTGGGTGGCAGGCACGCGTGCCTACCTCGTGATCACCGCCCCCGGTGACAGTTCGGCGGTCCGCTCCGCGATCGCGGCCAACGGCGGCACCGTCTTCTCGAACTTCGACGCCATCGGCGTGATCGTCGCCCACTCGGCGTCCAGCGGGTTCGCCGCCACCATGCGCGGCGTCGCCGGCGTGCAGCAGGTCGGCGCCACGCGCACCTCGGACGTCCCGGCCGACGCCTACAACCCGGCGCTCCCGGCCAATCCGGCCCAGGCCTCGACCCCGGCCGGAGAACCGGTCCGGGCCGACATGAGCCAGATCAAGGCCGACCAGGCCTGGGCCGTGAACCCGGGCTCCGCCTCCGTCACAGTCGGCATCCTGGACACCGGTGTGGACGACCAGCACCAGGACCTGGCGCCCAACTTCAACGCGGCCGACTCAGTCTCCTGCGCCTACGGCAAGCCCGACACCCGTGCCGGCGCCTGGCGGGACGTCGACACGCACGGCACCCACGTAGCGGGCACCATCGCCGCGGCCAAGAACGGCAAGGGCGTCGTCGGCGTGGCCCCCGGGGTGAAGATCTCCGCGGTCCGGGTCGCTGAGCCGGGCAACTCCTTCTTCTTCGCCGAGAACACCATCTGCGGCTTCGTCTGGGCCGGTGACCACGGCTTCAAGGTCACCAACAACAGCTACTACACGGACCCGTGGCAGTTCAACTGCCCGGACAACATCGACCAGGCCGCCATCATCGAGGGCGTCAAGCGCGCCCAGGAGTACGCCGAGGGCAAGGGCTCCCTCCAGATCGCCGCCGCGGGCAACGAGAACTACGACCTCGCCCACAAGACGACCGACTCCGCGAGCCCGAACGACTCGACGCCGGTCACCCGCACGATCACCAACGCCTGCCTCGACATCCCGACCGAGCTGCCGGGCGTGGTCACGGTCGCGGCCAACGGCACGGGTGTCACCAAGGCCTCGTTCTCCAACTACGGGCAGGGCGTCATCGACGTCGCGGCGCCGGGCAGCAACGTGTACTCCACCGTCCCCGGCGGCGGCTACGGCAGCAAGAGCGGCACCTCGATGGCCACCCCGCACGTGGTCGGCGTGGCGGCACTCATCGCCAGCGCCGACCCGGGCATCACCCCGGCGCAGATCCGCGCCAAGCTGGCCGCCCAGGCCAACGACATCGCCTGCCCCTCGGACAGCCGCTGCACGGGCACGACGGCCAGCAATTCGTTCTTCGGCGAAGGACAGGTCGACGCCCTCAAGGCCGTCGGGACCCCGCCGCCCGGTAAGTACTTCGAGAACCTCGCGGACTTCGCCATCAACGACAACGCGACCGTGGAGAGCCCAATCGCCATAACCGGCGTGACCGGCAACGCCCCGGCCACCCTCAAGGTGGGTGTGGACATCGAGCACACCTACATCGGTGATCTGAAGGTCGACCTGGTGGCGCCGGACGGCACCGTCTACACGCTGCACAACCACGCCGGCGGCAGCGCCGACAACATCGCCCAGACCTACACCGTAAACGCCTCCTCGGAGGTCGCGAACGGCACCTGGAAGCTGCGTGTCAACGACAACGCCGCCTCCGACACAGGCAAGATCGACGCCTGGAACCTGACCTTCTAGCGCAGGGCCCGGCAACGCCCGCGTACAACACGCACTGCGCCGGCGACAGCTCCTTGCCCGCGGCCACGGACAAGGCGGGCTGTGGTCTGTTCGGCCAGGTCTGCGAACTGCTGGGTGGCAGAGGGCATATGGGCCTCGGCAGCGGTGAACGCCGCGGTCGGGGCCCATATGCCGGAGACGTCCAGGAAGGCCGCGAACGGCCTGGGGCCGGCGTCCAGCTCACCGTGCGCCTCCCTGAGGAGCTGCAGGACCGTGTCCGCGCTGCCCGTACGGGCAGCGGGGCCGCGGCTGCGCGCGCCGCGGCCCCGAGGAGTGCCGGCCGGCTCGACCTGCCGACACCCGCGCGGCGGCGCAGAGGGCGCGGTTCGGCCAGACGCCGGTGGAGCCAGGGATGGCTGACGGGGGTGGTGGAGATGGCAGTGCGGCGGGTGAGGAAGAGGTGGGGGTTGGCGGTGTGTGGCCAGGTCTTGGTGCGGTGGGCGAGGTAGGCGCGCAGGCGGGCCTTGACCGGGTCGGCGAGCAGGACGGTGGATCCGGCAGGTAGAGGCGGCTGTGGTCGAGGTCGCGCAGGCTGGCCAGGGTGAGGTTGCGGATCTCTCTCGCGTAGGGCGTGGAAGGCGAGCAGGGCGGTGACGGCGGCGCGGGCCGGGTCAAGCGGCACACCGGCGCAGGCCGTCACCAGGCGCCGCGGCGGCTCGAACAGAGCCGGCTGCCGGTGACCGTGCGGCACCAGAACGGCAGGCGGCGTGGCAGCAGACTCCACTCCCCCGTCCACCCGCGCCGGCCCGGACCCGGCACGACGACGAGCGGCGGCGGGGGCGGGGCGGCGTTCCTGGGGGCGGGTGTTGGCGATAGACAGCTGTACCCAGCCGCCGGCGAGGGCCTGTACGTAGGAGGCGTGGGGGTTTCCTGTCGCGCGGCGCAGCAAGCAGCCGGCGCATCTCGACCGCCTTGAACACGCCCCGCTCGGCGGCCCGTAGCCGCAACTCCCACCGCACCCTGCCCCGCCCTCTCCGTGTTCGTCGCCGACCTGTCCCGTCCCGCTCTCGGTTGCCTTCTAGGGGCCGGGGCCGAGCAGGCGGCCGGTGAGGCGGTCGTTGGCCTGCTGCCAGCACTGCTCGATCCGCTCGGCGGGCACGTGTAATGGTGCAGTCGTCGACAGCCACCGGTGGCCCAGCAACGCCCCCACCGCCTCCAGACCCACCCCGCGCGCGTACAGATAGGAGGCGCAGAAATGTCTGAGCGGGTGCGGAGTCAGCCGGCCCTCCCAAGCAGGCAGCCACTGTGCGACCGCTCTGGCCAGCCCGTCCCGCAGGGTGACCGCGCAAGCCGGACGCCGCCCGCCATCGGCGCTGTGCCGGCGGCTGGGTAGCAGCACGGCCTGCCCGCCGGCGGGCTCGTCACCGAACTGCGGGCGCACCTCGGTCAGCCACCACGCCAGCAGCCGGTCCACCCCGTCGATGGCCGGCACCAGCCGCTGCCGGGGCCCGCTGCCCCGAGCCCCTTTCCCGCACCGCACATGCAGCACCCCGTACGCGCCCGAGCCCGGATACCAGTCCCACCCGCAGCCGGACCGTCTCGTTGATCCGCAGACCCACACGCCGACACAACGACGCCGCCACGTAATCCCGCGTCGCCGCCAAGAACCCGCACCAGCCGTGCGCGGGAGCTGGGCCCGCCATGCCTGGAAGAGGGACTCGATCTCGCCGGGAGAGGGCGGGATACAGACTCCGACGCGGGCCAGGCGCCGGGGCCGGTTGAACTCTCCATTGGACTGGTCGCCGGGGCAGGCGCGCTCGTCGCCCTCGTCGTCGCCTACCGCCGACAGCGCGTCGATGAGGCCGGCGCCCACCGCGAGGCCACCCGGCTGCACACCGAACGCTTCTCCCCCGGCCGTCGACAAACGCGGAAGCCCTGCGCTCTGCCTCAAGGCCTGCCTTTACATGTGTCTGCTCGCCGAGCCTTGATCAGCTCGGCTGCAAATTCAACCGCTTCTACGGGATCGCTAGTCAGAAAGAGACATTCATCTCCACGGTAAGGCCAGGCGAGAACGCGATACTCCCCCAACGCCGCGGAAACGGCAGGGAGCTCGTCTTTGATGTCAATGAACGAGTCAGCATCAGACACGGTCAACAACCACATGGAGATGGAAGGGTAGAGGGCACGAAACGTCGAGTTGTTATAGGCAGCCGAAAGCAGCAGCCACATTTCCTCCGTAGCATGACCGTTGGGCAGATGCGGCGGTTTATAATCGCCCAGGAGTACATGCCACTCCTGTTCGCGTGTTCGCGCAGGAGGATGCTCCACTCTCATTGCCCTTCGTCGATACTCGTGAAAGGCGCCGCCTCATTGGCAAGGGCGACGCCGGACGCTTCCGTACACGTGGTGGAAAACCCCTACTTCCCGCACGCCCTACACGGGCACGAGGTCGCCCTCACCGTGGCGTTGCTGGTGGTGCTCGGCGGAGTATTCCTGCTCGGGTTCAGCGAAGCGGTCAAGGTGGCCATCCCCCTGGTCGTCGCCTTCCTAACGCTCAACGCTGCGGTCATCGCCGTTGGTCTGGTGGACGTTTTCACCACGCCGGGCGCACTCGCTGCGTGGACGGACGCCCTCGGCGACGCCGGGGCCGGGACTGCTTTTGCTCCTCGGGGTCGCTGCCCTTGGCGGAGATGAGGGGCATCATGCTCACGCCGGTCTCGAAGCAAGCAGATCCTCCAGCATCGCCACCGACCCCGCTCCGTTGGGGCTCTCACGAGTCACCCGCCGGTACATCGGCAGCATCCCCACCAGGGTCAGCGCCACGATCAGCAACGTCGCCAGCGGTGACACCGCCCCTGCCGCGAGTGCGGCGATCGCCGGGACATAGGCCAGGCTGGAGAAGTAGTCGACCCCTGTCAGGCACATCACTTTCCACCAGGCATGTTGCTCGGTGTGTCCCTCGTCTGCGGCCGGTCCCACCGGCTGCACCCGGTGGCGCAGCAGCCATCGCGCGAAGCTTCCGGTGGGCTGGGCCCGCAGAGCGGGACTTTCCACCTCTGCCGGTATGACCGGTTCGTTCACGGCCTTCATGTCCCCCATCAATCCTTCCAGTTCCTGCCCTCGGGCACCTGTTCCCCGTTTACGACACGGACCGGCGAGCCATGGGTATGCGGCCCAGCAGAAGCGTCACGACCATCAGGGCGGCAGTTCGGCCGTAGCGGCCGTAGTGGCCGTGACCCTCGTTCCCCACCTGGCGGGTATCAGTGCCCGGCGGTACGAATCCCGGCCGCGTAGATCACCGCCTCGTTCCCAGGGCATCGCTGTTGCTCTCGATGGCGGGACGGGTACAGCGGGATAGGGCCCCAGGCGTATCAGGAGGAATTCCGCCTGCCATCGCGTTTGCAGGGATGCACCGCCTCCGAGGTTGATACCAAACGCAGGCGTCCTTCGGTCTCCAGGGCGGCGTCCGATCCGATGCTGGACTGCGTCGCATAGAGCACGCCGCAGGCGGTGAAGGCCACGTGCACCTTCAGCAACAGCGCGGCCAGCCGGGTGTCGTCCAACTCCGCCAGGCGCAAGAAGGGGATGTCGTGGCGGGTGCGGGTCATCTGCGCGAATAAGGAGGCGGCCATCGCGACCCCGGTGCCGGCAACACTGGGTGTCCTTGCCGTCCATGTCGCGCGCCAGTCACTCTGAGAGGAGAGGACCTCATCGTCACTGGCTAGGTCGACGAGCAGATCGGCGGCCGTTTCTACGGTGAAAGAACGCGTCACGAATCGCAATTCAACGCGATATCGGCCATTCGCTGTCGGCAGCTGTGATCCTGGCGCCACTGGCGCGTCACGCATAGAAGGGCGCACAGTCTGCTCCGTTCACAGGTGAAGTGCCCTGTCCCAGACCGTGCTTCGGCAGTGACAGCCCGAAGTTCGAGAAGGTCCAAGCCCGCCACGGTACGAGCAGATTCGTTGCCGAACTGCGGGCCGTGGCCGGACAGCCGACGCCGACGCAGTTCACGATCGAGGACCGGCCCTGGAGGTCGAGCCGATGGGTCCCCGTGGCGGGCCGTTCGCGGAGACCGCGGGGTCGTGCACACGACCCACGAGACGCGCAGGTGGCAGGCACCGTCGCCTGCCCGGAGGCGTCACCGACGACGTCCAGGATGCGCTGGCGTGATGGGTTCTTGGAGATCCGCCGTCGCAGTCCCGGCCAGGATCTGTCCTGGCCGGGACTGCGACGTGCGTGTGATGGTGCAGGAGGGTCGCCCATGCAGCGGGCGCTCTCCACGAGCTGTGGCGCCGCCCTTGTTCAGATGTGGTGCGGGTCAGGAATCGTAGTGGTCCCGGCTTCCGGACTTGGCCAGCCCGCGGCTGATCATGTAGCCCACGGTGAGGATCACGATGTACAGCCATGCCTTGTCAGCGCGGAAGTAGGCGGCGTGACCGTCCTCGCTGCCCACCCGTCCTGGAATTCCTGTGGAGGCTGGTCGACCGCCGTTACCGACTACTGCACATCGACGTAGTCACCCGTGGCCTTGACGGCCGGGGTGGTCGAGGTGCCCGCGAAGTTGTAGCGGAAGTAACCGTCGACGGTGGCCGTCGTGGTCGTCTTCAGATTGCCCTTGGAGTCCGACTTCACCGTCTTGAGGGTGGACGTGTACGTGGAGCTGGACTTCTTGCGGAACTGGAGCCCGACCGGCTGGACGGTGTACCCGGCGTACTTGTGGGTGTCCCAGTTGGCGCGCGACAGCAGGCCCGTGACCGTGATGGTCTTGCCCTTCTTGACGGGCTCCGGCGAGGCGTTGACCGTCAGGCGGGAGTAGCGCTGGAGCTTGGTGGTGGTCAGCGCGTCCTGGTCGACGAAGCCGACCTTGCTCAGGTCGGCGTCCTCGTCGTTCAGGTCGACGCCGTTCAGCGCGATCGCGTAGCCGTAGGCCTTCCAGGTGGTCGCGTCCGCGTTGCTCAGCTCGTCGTACGGGTCGATGTCGATGGTGCCCTTGCAGGTGGCAGCCGTCGGCGAGGTGGCGGTGCAGGACGGCCAGTTGTCTCCGACCAGGTCGTTGTCGAACTCCTCGTAGGAGCCGCGGTAGATCTCGACGTCCATCAGGAAGTCGTCGGCGGTGATGTCCACCGACGCGGCGTGCCTGATGGTGTAGGTGACCGGGACGGAGACCGTGTTGGTGGTTCCGGCGACGATCGGCTTGCCGCTGTTGACCTTCACGTTGGAGAAGGTCAGGTCGAGCGTGAAGGGCTCGCCGTCGGAACCGGTGGAGCCGGTGAACGGGGTCCTGCCCGAGGCGGCGTGGGCGGCCTCGCGCACCTTGGCGATGTCCGCGCGGTGGCCGGCGGAGCCGTCGGCCTGCGCGGCCGGGACGGCCAGGGCAGAGAGGGCCAGGGCGCCGGAGACGGCGGCCACGGTGGCACGTATACGCATGCGATCCCCAAGTGGAGAAAGGGGCCCGGCAGGGCGGCTGTTCCTCACGGTTCGCCGACACCAGGGCCCAAGTGATCGTGGAGTCTGATGACTCCGGTGATCAGATCAGCGACCCCTGCGAATAGTTGTACAAGATTGAAGATTTTATGTGCGCATGACCAAGATCAATGGAGGGCAAGGGTCAGCGCCGCTGCGGCACTCCGACCATGGGCCCGCCCCTGAACCACGAAGCCCGACCCACCAGCCTGCGTAGGTCGCTGCCCGGTGTCGCGGCGCCACCACGCTCGGCTGACGGCGATCGCAGCAGTACAGCCGGTCCGACGCCTCTAGGGGCAGCCATCTTCCTCATCAGGCAGGACGGGCCGACCCGCACACAACAGACCAGCCACCGGCCGCAGTCGACATGACAACCGACCTGGTCAGAACACGTGTCTACCGACAAACGCTGTCGCTTGAAGTGAACGAAGCCATCGCAGACTGGTGCGCGCGGCCAGATCGGCTTCGAGCTCTTCGATGCGGGCGTGGAGGGCCTGGTTGGCTTCGGTGGCGTGCTGAAGTCTGTCTTCGAGTTGCTGGATTTCCCGGGTGAGTTCATCGACGCGGTCGCCGAGGTGCGGGGTGCCTAGCGCGTCGAGCTGCTGCCCGAGTTGCTGCTGGATGCGGCCAGGCGGTCTTGGTCCAGGCGTAGGGAGAGGTGCGGTCCCTCGGTTCCGACATCGCCTCAAGCCCGGGTCCTGGCCGGCCTGGACCCGTGGTGGAACCCGCTGTGGCAGCGCCGAACCCACGGCCGAGTGCTGTCCCTCGACGCGAACCTCGGCGACGGGATGTCGCTGTACGACCTGGTCGCCACCCACGTCGACCTGCTCGCACACACGGCGGCGGGGTGTTCGAAGACGAACGGCTCGGCGCCGTACTGCACGGGCTCGCCCCGGCGGAGCGCGGTCGTGTTCGCAGACACCGAGGGCGAGGGCACCACCTGGACCGAGGCCGCAGCCGCCGGCGCTCCCGACCCGGGGGCGTTCGGCGAACGGGTCCGCCGCAAGGCCAAGCGGCTTGCCACCGAGCAGCGACGTCGTGCCGGACAGTGCCGGATGGGGCCGCGGAATCCGCGCTGACCGTCCTCGTCGTCGTCTTCCCCGTCCTGCGCCTCCCCCCTCTCGCCGTCCCCCTCTCGCCGCAGTGAGGTGCCCCCACACGGAGAGAGTGTTGCGCGGCTGGCCGGCATCGCCCGGGAAGCTGTCCGGCAGAAGGGGAGCCCGGGCAATGTCCGCCGGAATCTGTGCCACGCTGGCCTCAAGTGCCTCATCCAGGCATACCGCTTGGCGAGGGCTGGGCCGACCGCGCGGCTTCCCACGCGGACGACACCACGCAGGTGTCCGCCTCCTGCCCACCCTCGTCTCGCGGAGAACCGCGTGAAGATCCCCTCGTACATAGCGGTCTGTGGTGCCGGCATCGGCACCATCGCCGCCAGACTCCCCGGACTGGCAGCGGTCCTCTGCATCCTGGTGGCTCTGGTGGCCCTGGCTCCGCGCGTCTGGGCCTGTTTCATCGACCGTGAACGCATGCAGCGCGACGACGCCTTCCGAAAAATGATCCTCACCCTCGCTCCCGGCCTGCCGGACAGCGAGCGCGCGGCCGTTCTGTGCGCACTGACCCGCACCCGCAGCACGGGCGAAACCCCGCCCACACCCACAGATCCTTCTGCCCCTCCCAGCGCGCCCCGACGGCTGCCGCAGTGCGCGAGGCTGCGTCGGGCTCTTACGGCCGAAAACCGGAGCTGCAGGGTTGTAACCGATCGGACTGCGCTTCCCCGATGTCCCAGGCAGCCGGTACCGGCAGTGGCGAGGCTTGGTGTCCCTGGGCGACGTTGGTGGTGCCAGATATTCGCGTGGAACGGGTGGTGCAGAAGTCTTCCGTCTCCCGCCTCTGAAGGGCGAGTTGACGTCCTCGCTCGTGCAGCGGACCGCGGACCGCTGCGGCATGGGAGCGCATGCGCTCCTGTCACGCAGGTGCGCAACGAGGCTGGCCTCCATCGGCTGCGGGGCGCGGCAACCGCTGCAGGAGGCGCACTCGTGGCTTACGGCACCGTCTGGGTACGGACCCACTGAGACCGGCTCGGCTTCGGGCTCCGTGCCTTCGCCGACGCATCCGCCGGGAATACCGATGGCTCACTGGTCCGCGGCATCCGTCCTCGCAACCCGGTCAGATCCGTCCTGGTCGTCTGTCTGATTCTGTTCGCGCTGGCGCCGGGTTGCGGAGTGCGTACCGGTCCATGCGCCATACAAGCCGGAAAGAGCGACGCACACCGTGGCCAGGGCATTGGCGGAGACGCCGAGGGCGAGAAAGAGCGCGCCAGCACCAAGGACAGTGATGAAGACGATCAGATCGAGCTTGCTGCGGGTGGGGCTACGCATCACAGGCGCCTTCCAGAAGTGCCGAACGGGTGGAAGGCCAGCGTGAGGGAATGGTCTGATTGTCCGTCACTCGATACGGCGTTAGCGCAGGTCGTCATGAGGAAAGTCGCGGACAGCACGGACACCTGCGGACAGGGGGGTAGATGCCAGGACGGGGTGCGGACAAGCCGGTCAGCCCGCTGAACGGCGGCACGCAGGAAGCGGATGCTCTCGCTCACTGGCTTCGTGGGGTCACGAAGGGCAGGACAACTCGCGAGCTGGCAGCTCAATTCCGCTACGGCCGCAACCAGTGGAGCGAGTACCGCAAGGGCACCAAGTTGATCCCCAGCTACCTCCTTGAGGATCTCCTCACGGCCTTGATCAAGAGCCCCCAGCTTCGACAGCTACAGTTACAGAAGGGCACGGAACTACTGGCGGCTGCCGAGGCTGCGGCTCGCGCCCGGTCCGTCGGAGCCGCCGAAAAGCCCACAGGCACTGCCCTCGAACTGCAGTTGCGGCTTGACGATGCGCGCCAGGGCGAGATCGCCGCGAAGGACGCCCTGCACGGAACCAGCCGCCTCGTCTCCATGCTCATGGGGATGGTCAGCTCTCTCGATCAACGCTGCCAGGAGCTGGAACGCGGACATCAGGGGGAGGCTTTCCAGGGGATGCAGGATGAGCTGTCCAGGACCACAGCACTGCTCAGCCTGACAAATGATCGTTTGGACGAGGTGCGGAGGGAACGCGCGGAAGCCGAGGAACTCCGCCTCATGGCTGAACAGCGGGCTGCGCAATACCTTCTGGTCATAGAAGCCATGAGCCGGCCTACTGTCTCCTCGGCAGCAGGTTGCTCGCCGATGGCCACCCTTTCGGACGGTGACAGGGACCTCCGGCAACTGCCTCTGCAGCCTCGTCTGTGGGAGTACGAGCTCGTTCTCGAAGCGGCCGATGAAGAGCTGGCGACACACCGGGCGCGGATGTCAGCCGCCCGCCAGCAGATGGAAATCCCGGCCCCCGCAGTTGCAGGGACCAAACCGGTCCGGCGTGGCACCACGAACGGAGACCAGCACAGGCCTATGAGGCCGAGGCCCCCCGTCCAGCCCCACCTTTGGGGGAGCGTGCCGCCACGCAACTCCAAGTTCACCGGCCGGACGGACCTGTTGGAGATGCTCGAACAACGTCTCGAACAAGGTATGGCGGCAGTGCTGCCCCACGCACTGCAAAATATGGGAGGCGTCGGCAAGACGCAGCTCGCCATCGAGTACGCGTACCGCCGCCAAAGAGACTACAAGGTCGTCTGGTGGATCCCCGCGGAGCGCCCTGAACAGATTGCCCAGGCTCTGGTGGAGCTGGCCCAGCAGCTCTGGCTGGGCACGTCGGCCGAGGCCAACATCGCGGTTCCCGCGGTCCTGGAGGCACTGCGCACGGGACGGCCGTACAGCAACTGGCTGCTGATCTTCGACAACGCCGAAAGCCCGGATCAGGTCCGCCAGTACTTTCCCTCGGACGGACCCGGCAGGATCCTCGTCACCTCCCGTAATCCCGGCTGGCATCGGCTCGCATCTTCACTCGAGGTAGACGTGTTCTCGCGTGAGGAGAGCAGGGAAGTCCTCCGTCGCTCGGATCCGCAGCTGGAGGACGACGAAGCCAACGCGCTCGCCGCGGCGCTGGGCGACCTGCCCCTGGCCCTGGAACAGGCCGCCGCCTGGCGTGCCGAGACCGGCATGCCCACGTCCGCATATCTGGACCTGCTCGAGAGCAAGCGGGTGGAACTGCTCGAAAACACGCAGCCGCCGGACTGCCCGCTACACATCGCAGCCGCATGGCACGTCTCTCTGGACCACCTGCAGACCCACAACCCGGTCACGCTGCAACTGCTTCAGATGTGCTCCTACTTCGCCCCCGAGCCCATCTCCCGATCGATTTTCTCCGGCCTCGGAGAAAGCACAATCACTCCAGATCTGGATCGGGCGTTGAGAGACCCAGTGCGTCTGGCGCGCGCCCTCCGAGAGGCCAACCGCTACTCGTTCGCACGCCTAGACCACCGCACGAACTCCCTTCACATGCACCGCCTGGTGCAACTCGTCCTGCAGAACCGCATGTCCCCAGAGCAACGCTCCTGTATGCGCCAAGGCGCCCATACCCTGCTGGCCGCCTCCGACCCTAGCGTTCCCGCAGACCCGTCGAGCTGGCCCCGGTACGCGGAGCTACACGGCCATGTCCTCGCCTCAGAGGCCATCAAGTCCGACCAGCCCCGGGTACGCCAGCTGGTACACAACATCGCCCGGTACCTCTACAACTGGGGCGGTCACAAGCCCTCGCTCGAGTTCTCCGGGCAAGCCTGGCAGGTGTGGCGCGATGTCTTCGGTGAGGACGACCAGCAGACGCTTCTGATGGGACTGTGGCTGGGCAACGTGACCTTGGCGGCAGGTAGGTTCGATGAAGCCTCCCAGCTGGCGGCCCACCTCACACGGGTCTACGAAAGCACCGCCCCCGCCGACGGTCACGACACCCGCGAAGATGCCCTCCACGCTCTTCAGTTCGAGGCCGCCGTTCGTCGCGCCGAGGGCAGGTTCGCGGCCGGCGCCGAACTGGACCGGATCGCCTATGAACGGGCGCGCCGGGTCTTCGGCGAGGACGACCCGGTCACGCTCGACATCGCCCACAACCTCGCGGTCAGCCTGCGCCACACCGGTGACTTCCGTGAAGCCCTGCAACTCGACCAACGCACACTCGACCTGAAACGCCGTCTGCTCAGCGGGGACGACCAGCGTCTCCTGATCACCAAACTCGGCCTCGCCACCGACATGCGCGAGACGGGCGACTACGCGGGTGGACGCAAGCTGCACGAGTCCACGTGCGAGGCGTACCAGGCGGCGTTCGGGTCCGATGAGGTTCCCCCTGCCGGCCGGACAGCTTGATACTGGGACGGATGGTCCCGGAGGAAGCAGTCACAGGTAGTGAGTAGCAAGAGCAACATGAGTA
>NZ_JBSFYW010000104.1:0-18589 GCF_053599975.1 Streptomyces sp. NPDC005141
GCCCGCCCAAGCCCGGCAAGCTCCAGTTGCTGCGCGAGGTGGGAGTGACTCTGCGAGGAGAGGGGTGATCCGGACCGTGGAGTCGGAACAGCTCGACGACGACGTCCACGTCCCCGAACTCACGGAGCCGGCTCAGCCCGACATTGCGGCCACCGGGGCAGCCGAGGTTGTCGTCCAGTTCGATGGCGGTCACCTCTCCCGGCAGGCCGAGGCGCTCGGCGAACTCGGGCAGCGGGCAGCCGTTGCCGACGATCACGATCCGGGTGGGCGCCACGTCCTGCTTGGCCACGGAGGTGAGCAGTGCGTCGACCTCGACGGGCCGGTTGCCCATGGTGACCACGGCAACGGCGATCCGCGGCCCCTCCTCCGCCTGTGACACGACACCCACCCCATCCCGGCCGACAACTGTGCCGCGATGCTAGTCGTTCACCGGGACGACCCCTCAAGTACGCCCTCCCGTCCGCCGTGCGTACGTCCTGATCTACGCCCATACGTCCGCCGTCAGGAGCTCCGGTTCTCCTTGCGCCGTACGAATTTCAGCCCCGACCAGTCCTCCCCCAGCGCCGCCACCTTCACATCGACGACGCCCAAGGGCAGGAACAGGTCCCGCAGATCGTTCTCCGTGATGTCGCTGAGGTGCCCGGCCGCTCGGCGGGGCCAGGCGATCCAGAGCATGGCCCTGTCGGACAGGTCCCGGACCAACTCGGCCGCCTGCGCCGCCAGTTCCGCACGCTCCCGGAAGAAGGCAACGGTGACGTCCGCCCCCTTCGGGCCGCCGTCCTCGACCTCGCAGTCCTCGGGCAGTCCGGGGATCTCCCAGTCCCGCGGCCCATGGGTCAGCCGTACTCGCTGATCCGCCTTGATGCCGATCTTCCGGGCGAGCGGAGTACCGGAGTACCCGCCGCCCGCAGCGCTGGATCCCGTCATCCCCGCAGGATGGCACCACGCGGGCCCGGCGGCCCGCGTACGCGCCCCTGACCTCGAAGTGCCCGGCGCGGGGCAGCCCGGCCGGCCCCTCCTTGGACGCGGGCCGCGCCCGCTCGAGGGCGGTGGACATCTTGCGCCGCGCGGGGCCCGACGGCTCGACTACCGGTTGTCGGCGAGCGGGTTCATGCTGGTGGGAGCGGCCCGGTGCCCCGGACTTCCCCGGCACTCCCGAGGATCCCCGAGGTCTCCCGGGCCGGGAACAGCGGGCGTCCCGCCCACCACCGGCGGCGCCACAAGGTTCCGGAGGGCGTCATGAGCTCACCATCCGTCCCGCCGCCCGCACCACTGCCCCCGCAGGGGCCGGGCACCACGGACAAGGGCCTCAAGGGTGGCGCCCTGGGCCTGTTCTCCAGCACGGTGATCGGGCTGGCCTCCACCGCCCCCGCCTACAGCCTCGCGGCGGTCCTCGGCCTCATCGTCGGGATCGTGGGCTTCCAGTCGCCGATCGTGATCATCCTCTCCTTCGTCCCGATGTTCCTGATCGCCTACGGCTACAAGGAGCTGAACCGGGCCGATCCCGACTGCGGCACCACGTTCACCTGGGCGGCCCGGGCCTTCGGCCCCCGTACCGGCTGGCTGGGCGGCTGGGGCATCGTCGCGGCCGACATCATCGTGATGGCCAACCTGGCCCAGATCGCCGGCGCGTACGGCTTCCAGCTCGTGGGCGCGGACGGGCTGGCGGAGGACACGTTCTGGGTCACCGTGGTCGGCGTCCTGTGGATCGCCGTGATGACCCTGGTCTGCTACATCGGCATCGAGCTCTCGGCCAACCTGCAGAAGGTGCTGCTCACCATCGAGATCGTGGTGCTGTGCCTGCTGGCGGTCACCGCACTGGTCAAGGTCTACGGCGGTACGGCACCGGACGTCTCGTCGGAGGTCTCGTGGTCGTGGTTCAACCCCTTCGAGATCGACTCGTTCGACGACCTGACCAAGAGCATCCTCGCCGGGGTGTTCATCTACTGGGGCTGGGACACCGCCGTCTCCGTGAACGAGGAGACCGTCGACCGTGACCGCACCCCCGGTCGCGCCGCCGTCATCTCCACCGTCATCCTGCTGCTCGTCTACCTCGTGGTCACCACGTCCGCGCAGGCGTTCGCCGGGGTGGGAGAGAAAGGCATCGGCCTGGGCAACCCGGACAACTCCGGAGACGTCCTCTCCAGTCTCGGCGCCGAGGTCTTCGGCACGGGAGGCTGGGGCACGGTCGCCACCAAGCTCCTGATCGTGATGGTCCTGACCTCGGCGGCGGCCTCCACCCAGACGACCATCCTCCCCACGGCCCGCACCACCCTGTCCATGGCCGCGTTCAAGGCCATCCCCCAGCGCTTCGCCCGTATCCACCCCCGCTTCCTCACCCCGACCTGGTCCACCGTGGGCATGGGCCTGGCCTCGATCGCCTTCTACGTCATGCTGACCCAGGTGAGCGAGGACGTCCTGGCCGACTCCATCGGCTCGGTCGGCCTGATGATCGCCTTCTACTACGGCCTCACCGGCTTCGCCTGCGTCTGGTACTACCGCAAGGTCCTGACCCGCAGCCCACGCGACCTCTGGACACGCGGGATCATGCCGGGCCTGGGCGGCGCCCTGCTCCTCTACTTCTTCCTCAACGCCTGTGTGGTGTACTCCGCCGCGGACTACGGCAGCACCTCGTGGACCCTGCCCTTCCCGCCGCACTGGCAACTCGGCGGCGTCTTCGTCACCGGCATCGGCGCGCTCCTCCTCGGCGCCGTCCTGATGGTCCTGTACAGCGCGTTCCGCCCGTCCTACTTCCGCAAGGAGACCATCCCGATCTCGTCCCACCACCAGGACGGCCACTGACCGAACCGGAACCCGGACGTCCGGGACCGGGCCCGGTCCCGGGCCCGGTCCCGGTGGCAGGCCTACGCACGACGGGTGCCCGACCAACCCTGCGCCCCCGTCGGTCCCGCCCCGTCGGTCCCGGCCGGATCAGTCCCGGCGGATCAGTTCCGGGTCGATGCGGCGGCCCACCAGCGGCAGCGAGCCCACCGCGGCCATCGCCACCACGCCTGCCGCGGCGAGCGCGAGCAGGGGGATGCCGGCCAGGTCCCATTGGATCGTGCCGCCGCCGGTGATCAGGTAGCTGGACTCGGCGAGTTTGCCCGTGAACAGGGCCAGGACCAGGCCGAGGCCGAGTGGTAGCACGACCTGGGCGCACTGCACGGCACGCATGGTTCCGGCCCGCGCGCCGATCAGTGTGACGGCGGTGACCTGTGCGCGGCGCTCGACGGCCCGGTCGGTGACGGACACCAGGAAGGCGGCCACCCCGATGACCAGCCCCATGATCATGCCCAGGGCCAGCAGGGTCTCGACCACGGAGATCTGCTCGAGGCCTTGGATGTTCAGCCCTACGAGTTCGATCTCGGCGATCGGAGCGACGGCGGCGATGCCGTCGAGGACGGCCCGCACCCGCCCGGGGTCGGAGCTGCCGGCGAGGAGAAGTTCCGCGTCGCGTGGGCGGGCGTCGGCGGGGAGGGCGGACGGCGGGACGAGGAGCTCGGCGGTGCCGACCGCGGACCCGGAATACCCGCTGTAGACGACCCGCCCGGCGGGCACGGCGATGTTCAGGCTCTGGTCCCGCCCGTTGTCGGCACGAAGGCGGAAAGGGAACGAATTGCCGGGACGCATGTCGGATCCCACGCTTGAGTTCGGGTCCACGAGCCGCAGCACCTTGCCGTCCACGCAGCCCTCGGTGCGCACGGTCATCCGTTGCAGCTGGGCGCACGTGGCCACCAGGGCCGTGGCCGAGGAGAGGACGACGCCGGGCTGCTCGGCGTTGAGGTCGACCCAGGAGTTCATCAAAAGGGCGTGTGCCTTGGCCCCGGACACGTCGTTGAGGTCCCGCTGCTGCCGTGTGCTGAGCCCCGACAGGGGCAAGGAGTAGTCCTGGACCGCGCCGGACGGGCGGGTGACCTGTTCCAGCTGGATGAGGACACCCTGGGCCAGCGACGCGACATAGACGAGCAGGACCAGGCTGGTGACCACCCGCATCGCGCTGCCCGGCTCGGCCTCGTTGCGCCGCATCGCGAGGTTGAGCGTCAGGGACTGGGTGGTCCGCGCCACCCGGCGCGCCAGCGCGTACGACAGCAGCGGCAGCGTCAGCACCAGTCCGACGCCGGTCAGGACGACGCCGGCGACCACCAGCACCGCGTTGAGGCCGAGGCTGGAGGCGGGGTGTCCCATCAGGTCGGTGGCGCAGAAGCCGCACACGATGCCCAGGCCGCTGAGCAGCAGCAGGCCGACCCACTTGGACGGGGGTCGCGGGACCGCCGTACGCCGTACCGCGAGCGGATTGACGGTCGCGTCCCGCGCGCTCTCGCGGCTGACGAACCAGGCCAGGGCCGGACAGCCGACCAGGCAGACGGCGATCGTGGCGGCGGACAGGGCGCCGTCGCCCGGATACCACCTCAGCCCTGGCAGACCTGCCCGGGACATCACCTGGTTGAGCACCCAGTACTCGCCGAGTCCCAGCACCGCGCCCAGCAGCGCCGCGACGACGGTCTCGGCGGCATTCACACGCTGGGTGCCCTTGATGCTCAGACCCAGTAGCCGCAGTGCCGCGAGGCGGCGCATACGGCTGGCGGCGGAGAGCCGGGCGCAGACCGACAGGAAGATTCCCAGGGGCAGCAGGACCAGGGTGGCCAGGGCGAACCGCACATCGGTGAGGGTGGACGGCTCGACGGCCGGGAAGGGCGCGTAGCTGTAGCCGAACCCCTTCAGGGTCCGCCCCTCGCGGGCGATGCCGGCCCGACCGGTTCCGACGTAGGCGTAGAGCTCGTCGGGATGTGCGAGCCCGGCCGGGGTGATCACGCCCGCTTCGCGGCCCGGCAGCAGGGCCTTGACGCCGGGTGCGGCACGCAGCAGGTCATGCGCGCGCGGGGAGACGAACACCTCACCAGGGGAGGGAAGTTCGCTCAGCCCGGGAGGTACCGGATGCGGGCCCTTGGCACCCTCGGCGACGAACACCCGGGTGAAGGACCGTGAGCCGTAGGCGTCGTCGCGCTGCAGAACGAGGGTGCCGTCCGTAGGCCCCTTGGCCGAGGTGACGGGCTGCCGGGCGGCGGCACGGCCGTCGTGCGCGTCGAGGATCGCCGGAACGGTGAGGACGAGGGCGAGGCAGCAGACCCCGATCGAACCTCCGGCGGCCATGAGGAAGAAGCGTGTTCGGTTGCCGCGTCCCGCCCCGAACAGCAGGCGCAGACCGAGCAGGAATTCCCTCACACCGCACCTCGTGGGCTCAGGACTCCGTCAGCCATCGTGTAGTGGGTGTCGGCCTGGGCGGCGACGGCCGGGTCGTGCGTCACCAGAATGACGGCGGTCCCCTGCGACCGGGCCAGGCCGAGGAACTCCTTGAGTACGGCGGAGGCGTTGGCACTGTCGAGCGACCCTGTCGGCTCGTCCGCGAAGACGATCGCGGGCCGGTGCACCAGCGAACGCGCGACCGCGACGCGCTGGCTCTGCCCGCCGGAGACCTGTCCGGGGCGGCGCTCACGCAGATCGCCGAGTCCGAGGCGTTCGAGCACCTCGCCGGCTGCCGCGAGTGCGGGTCCCTTGCGCTGCCCGGCCAGGCGCAGAGGCAGGGCGGTGTTCTCCTCGACGGTGAGTTCCGGCAGCAACTCGCCGTACTGGAAGACGAATCCGAACCGTTCCCGGCGGAGCGCGCTGATCTCGTCGTCGCCGAGACCGCCGAGCACCCGCCCTTCGAACCGCACCTGACCCCGCGTGGCGGGGAAGACGCCGGCGAGACAGTAGAGCAGCGAGGACTTGCCTGAGCCACTCTGTCCGGTGATGGCCACAACCTCCCCGACGGACACCGAGAGGTGGGCGTCGAGGACGGCCGGCTGCTTGCCGTAGGAGAGGTCAACTCCATTGGCAACAAGTATTTCTGACATGCTGTTGGCTTCCCCCAAAGAAGCGTGCGGGCCCAGGAGGACGTCCTGGGCCCGCGGTCTTGCCTGAGTGAGCGACTACCGCTGGTAGTGCTTGGTCGACGAGCAGTTGTCAGGGTTCAGCGAGCCCTTGTCGCGGCAGAGGCGTATGTACGCGTTGCTGGTGTACGGAGCGGCGCCGTCCCAGTTCGGCTGATCGAGGGAGACGGAGCTCCTCTGCTTGCCGTTGTACCGGCTCCAGCCGTAGCCCTCGACCTTCACCTGCACGTAGACGTTGTGCCCGTCACCGCCGTCGGTGTCCTTGAGGCTGCCCTTCCACTCGAAG
Organism: Streptomyces sp. NPDC005141; assembly: GCF_053599975.1. Classification (NCBI taxonomy): domain Bacteria; kingdom Bacillati; phylum Actinomycetota; class Actinomycetes; order Kitasatosporales; family Streptomycetaceae; genus Streptomyces; species Streptomyces sp. NPDC005141. Next base: position 6,217 of record NZ_JBSFYW010000104.1, read on the forward strand.
GCACCGTGGTTCTGCCAGGACGGCCAGAACGCGTACTTGCCGTCCTGGAAGGATCCGCCCCCCGTGGTGAGCGTCGGAATGCTGTGCCATGAGACCGCCATCGCGGTCCCGGCGCTCAGGGCGAAGATCCCGCCGGCGAGCACGCCGACTGCCAACTTGCGCACTATTCCCCGTTTTTTGTTCACCCTGGTTTGGTCGTTGTGCTCCCAGGGCCGCCAATGATCGTAATGGGAGTGACGGGGCGGGAAACTGAATTAAGCGGCACTGATCCGGTTTGACCGGTTCTCGATGAGGGTCTTTACCCGTTCATGACATTTCGATCTTCGAAAAATGCCTGCTGTCCGGATCACGACCGACCGGATCCAGGAACAACTCCACTGCCGGGACCCGGCGTTGATCCGGCTGCCGTCCACCGCGCGGGGCTCCGGGGACATGACGAACGGAATGGTTCAGCGCGATGCAAGACGTCGGCCGGGCTCCGGAAGGGCAGCCGCTCCATCGTCCGTCGACCCGCAGCTACCGGGACCCGAGCTCCGCGACCGCAGCGCCGGCCTCCTCGCTCATCCAGCGGCAGAAAGGGCGGCTCCCGTCTCGCCGAAGCCACGGGTCGACCGGGAAGAAATCAGGGACACTGAAGCCGCGCGGCCCGCGCCCGGCGTCGCCGTCGCGTCCGGAAAAAGCAAAAGCCCCAGGTCACGGCGAGTGAGTCCTGAGGCTTCCACAGAGCCGCCTTCGGGATTCGAACCCGAGACCTACGCATTACGAGTGCGTTGCTCTGGCCATCTGAGCTAAGGCGGCGCGCTGCCCACACCTATGGTGCGATCGGCAACGTCGGTAAGTCTACACAGTTTCCGAGGGTGCTCCGTCCACGCCCTCGAGGGTGCGCTCCAGGGGAGCGCTGCAGGGCTATGAGCAGCGCTTTCCCTTCTGGGGAGGGGTGCCCTGAAGGAGGTATCGGTTGATCGTGGAGTCGATGCAGGAGCTGCCACGCCCGTACGCGGTGTGGCCGTCCCCGACGTAGGTGAGGAGGGTCCCGGAGGAGAGCTGGGAGGCGAGGGACTGGGCCCAGGGGTACGGCGTCGCCGGGTCGCGGGTCGTGCCGACGACAAGGATCGGCGCCGCGCCCTTCGCCTCGATGCGGTGAGGTTCGCCGGTGTTCTTCACGGGCCAGTACGCGCAGTTCAGAGAGGCCCAGGCCAGGCCCTCGCCGAAGACGGGGGACGCCTTCCCGAACGCGGGCAGCGACTCCTCCACCTGGTCCGGTCCGGAGAAGGCGGCCGGCAGGTCGAGGCAGTTCACCGCGGCGTTGGCGGACATCAGGTTCGCGTACTGGCCGTCGGCGTCCCGCTCGTAGTAGCTGTCGGAGAGGGCCAGCAGCCCCGCCCCGTCGTTCCGCTTCATCGCGGAGGTGAGCGCGTCGCGCAGTTGCGGCCAGGCCGTCTCGTCGTACATCGCCGCGATCACCCCGGTCGTCGCGAGCGCCTCTCCGAGCTTGCGGCCGTCCGCGTCACCCGCCGGGATGGGCGTCTTGTCCAGCTGCTGGAAGAACGCCTTCAGGTTCCTGCCCACCTGGTCCGGGCTCGTGCCCGCGTCACCCAGCGGGCAGTCGCTGTGCCGTACGCAGTCCTTCGCGAAGGACTGGAACGCCGTCTCGAACCCCGCCGTCTGCTCCTCGTTCAGCTTGCGCGCGGTCAGGGACGGGTCCAGCGCGCCGTCCAGCACCAGCCGGCCCGCCCGGTCCGGATAGAGGCCCGCGTAGGTCGCCCCCAGAAACGTCCCGTACGACGCCCCCACGTAGTTCAGTTTCTTGTCCCCCAGCACGGCCCGCAGGATGTCCATGTCGCGGGCGGCCTCGACCGTGGAGACATGCCGGAGCAGCTCGGGCGAGCGCTCCCCGCAGCCTTCGGCGAACTTCTTGAACGCCTCGACGAGCTGATCCGTCTCCTGGCCGTCGTCCGGCGTGGTGTCCGTCTGCGTGTACGCGTCCATCTCACGGCCGTTGAGGCACTCGACCGGCTCGCTGCGGGCCACTCCGCGCGGGTCGACCGCGACCATGTTGTAGCGGGCGCGGACCTCCGCCGGGTAGCCGATCCCGGCGTACGCCTGGAGGTAGCCGATCGCCGAACCGCCCGGCCCTCCCGGGTTGACCAGCAGCGAACCCAGCGGCTTGCCCGGCCCCGTGGCCTTCTTGCGGGAGACCGCCAGCCTGACGTCACCCGCGCCCGGCTTCGCGTAGTCGAGCGGCGCCTTCATCGTGGCGCACTCGAATCCGGGGACACCGCAGCTGCGCCAGTTCAGCTTCTGCTCGTAGTACGGCGAGAGAGCGGTCGGCGTGGCACGCGGCAGCGCGGCGAGCACGGCACTCGTCGTCGCGGCCGTCGTCGTGGAACTTCCGGAGGAGCAGGCGGAGATGAGCAGCGCCGCGGAGGCCAGCAGCACGCCGCTCCTGCGGAGGGGTCGGGACGGCCGGGAATTGCGCCTCATGTGCATCTCGCGAGCGTAACCTTGCGCGATCAATGGATCACCTTCAGTCGCCGAAGCGGCTCGTACGAGTGACTCGGTCAACCCACCGCCGGAAGCGTCGTCTCCTGGCGGGGTGGCCCGGCCCGGCGCGGGGCATGCCGGGGCGCGCGCACGGGTATCAGCCCGCTCTCAGCGCCATGGTCATCGCCTCCACCGCGAGCAGCGGGGCGACGTTGCGGTCGAGTGCTTCCCGGCACGCGGCGATGGCGTCGATGCGGCGCAAGGTCGACTCCGGCGAGCCGCCGCGGGCCAGCCGCTCCAGGGTGTCCCCCGCCTCCGCGTTGGCGATGGCCAGGCGGGAGCCGAACTGCAGGGCGAGTACGTCGCGGTAGAAGCCGGTGAGGTCGATCAGGGCCAGATCGAGGCTGTCGCGCTGCGTACGCGTTCTTCGGCGCTTCTGCCGGTCCTCCAGCTCCTTCATGACGCCCGCCGTGCCGCGCGGCATCCGGCCGCCCTGAGCCGCGCCGAGCGCCGTCTTCAGGTCCTCGGTCTCCTTGACGTCGACTTCCTCGGCGAGCGTTCTCGCGTCCTCCGAAGCCGTGTCGATCAGCTCCTGCGCCGCCTTGAGGCAGCCACCGACGTCGTCGATCCGCAGCGGGAGCTTGAGGACGGCGGCGCGGCGCTGACGGGCGCTCGGGTCCGTGGCGAGGCGGCGGGCCCGCCCGATGTGGCCCTGTGTCGCGCGCGCGACGGCCGCGGCGACGTCGGGCTCGATGCCGTCACGGCGTACGAGGATGTCGGCGACCGCCTCCACCGGCGGCGTGCGCAGCGTCAGGAGGCGGCAGCGGGAGCGGATGGTGGGCAGTACGTCCTCGATGGACGGCGCGCAGAGGAGCCAGACCGTGCGGGGAGCGGGCTCCTCGACGGCCTTCAGCAGGACGTTGCCCGCGCCCTCCGTGAGACGGTCCGCGTCCTCCAGGACGATGACCTGCCAGCGGCCGACGGCCGGGGACAGCTGGGCGCGGCGGACGAGGTCGCGGGTCTCCTTGACGCCGATGGAGAGCAGGTCGGTGCGGACGATCTGCACATCGGCGTGGGTCCCGACCAGGCTCGTATGGCAGCCGTCGCAGAACCCGCAGCCGGGGATCCCGCCGAGCGCGCGGTCGGGGCTCACGCACTGCAACGCGGCCGCGAACGCGCGCGCCGCCGTGGAACGGCCCGAGCCGGGCGGCCCCGTGAACAGCCAGGCGTGCGTCATCTTGGACGCCTCGGGGGGCGGGGCGCTCGCGGCGACGGCCGTGACGAGGGCGTCGGCGTCCCGGGCAGCGGCGGAGAGCTGCTCGCTCACCTTCTCCTGGCCCACCAGGTCGTCCCACACAGACATGGGCTCCGCCCTTCCGTCGCGTTTTGTCTTGCGTCGTCCATTGTGCGGGTCGCCACTGACAATCGGGCCACGGCGGGGGCCGCTCCCGCAGCGACCCCGTGACAACCGGCGCCCCGGGACCAGGGCGGGTCCGGGTCCCGGGTCCGGACTCGGACCCGGGCCCCGGACCCGCACAGCCTCGTCCGGACCCGCACAGCCCCGGCCCGGACTCGCACAGCCCCGTCCGCCCCGCGACGCCTGGCACGCCCTGGCGGCGGGCCCTAGCGGCGCCGCCCGCGCCCCTGCCCCTCGTCCCAGTCGTCGTCGTCCTCGCGCGGGCCCAGCAGTTCGTCCGCCAGGGTCGGGAGATCGTCGAGCGGGGTCTCCTCGGCCCAGTCGGGGCGGGGCCTGCGGCGCGGAGTGCCCGACTCGTCCACCTGCGGCAGTTCACGCGTGCGGTCGACGGGACCCTCGGGCCCCGCTGCCGGCCGCTCGTCGCGGAAGTAGCCCCGGGGCATCCGGTCCGCGGGATTGCCGGACGGCGCGTCGGCCCCGGCGCGTGCGTCCCGCACCGGAGGAAGGACCGCCGTCTCGTCGGCCGCACGCGGACCCGGATCGACGGGCGGCAGCACCGCCGTCTCGTCGGCGGCCCCGCCCGGTACCGGCGGCTTCGGCAGCGTGGCCGTGTCCTCGACGTCGGAGCGGGACGCCGAGCGCGTCCCCGGACGCGTGCCCGCGCGGCCCTCGCTCGGCCGTACCGGCGGCAGCACGGCGGTCTCGTCAGCCGGCCCGCCTGGCGCCGGGCCGGTCACGACCGGCGTGGGCAGCGTCGTCTCGTTGTCCGGGACGGAGGCCGCCGCGCTCCGTGAAGCCGTGGAGGCGGACCCGGAGGCGGACGGGGACGGAGATGCCGGGGCGGTCGAAGCCTCACCGGCGTCGCGCCGTGTCCCGGCACCGGCGCCCGAACCGGCCGGGGCACCAGCCCTCGGACCGGCCCCGGTACCTGTCCCCGCGCTCGACACCGCGGCCTCGGCGGAAGCCGCCGCGGCCGCCGAAGCGGCAGCCGCCTCCGCGGCGAGCCGTCGGGCCTCCTCGGCCCGCAGCAACGCCTCCTCGGCCTTCCGCTGCTTCTCCAGGCGGCGTGCCTCGGCCTCGGCGCGCAGCCGCGCCTCCTCCTCGGCCTGCCTGCGCACCCGCTCCTCCTCGGCGGCACGGGCCTGTTCCTCGGCGAGAAGCCGGACCCGCTCCTCCTCGGCGCGGCGGCGGGCCTCCTCGGCACGCTGCCGGGCTTCCTCCGCCTGGCGCTCGGCCTCGCGCCGCTGAGCCTCTTCCAGCTCGCGCTGCTTGCGCTCCTCTTCCTCGGCCCGCAGTTTCGCGAGCTGTGCCTGGCGCTCACGCTCCAGGCGCTCCTCCTCCGCCTTGCGGGCGGCCTCTTCCTCGGCCTTGCGCCGGACTTCCTCCTCGGCCGCCCTGCGGGCCTCCTCCTGGGCCTTCACCTCGGCCTCGGAGAGGGGCAGCATCACGTCGAGCCGGTGCCGGACGACCGTGGTGACGGCCTCCGGCTCCTGCGCGGCGTCGACGACCAGGTAGCGGCTCGGGTCGGCGGCGGCGAGCGTCAGGAAACCGGACCGCACGCGCGTGTGGAACTCGACCGGCTCCGACTCCAGCCGGTCGGGAGCCTCGGTGAACCGCTCGCGGGCGGCTTCCGGCGACACGTCGAGCAGAACCGTCAGATGCGGTACGAGCCCGTCCGTCGCCCAGCGGTTGATACGGGCGATCTCCGTCGGGGACAGGTCGCGGCCCGCGCCCTGGTAGGCCACCGAGGAGTCGATGTAGCGGTCGGAGATGACGATGGCGCCCCGCTCCAGCGCGGGCCGCACCACCGTGTCGACGTGCTCCGCACGGTCGGCGGCGTACAGCAGCGCCTCGGCGCGGTGCGAGAGACCCGCGGACGACACGTCGAGGAGGATCGAGCGCAGCCGCTTGCCGACCGGCGTGGCGCCCGGCTCGCGGGTCACCACGACCTCGTGGCCCTTGGCCCGGATCCAGTCGGCGAGCGCCTGCGCCTGGGTGGACTTCCCGGCGCCGTCGCCGCCCTCCAGGGCGATGAAGAAGCCGCTCGTCGCGGGCATCTGCGCCGGATCGTCGCCGCCGCGCAGCGCGTCCAGCAGGTCCTGGCGCAGCGGCACCCCGGAACGGTCGTCGACCTTGGCGAGCACCAGGGCGGCGACGGGCAGCAGGAGCGCGCCGACCAGCATCAGCGTGAAGGCGGCCCCGCCGTGCGCGAAGACGAACTTGCCGTTCTCCAGACGGTGCGGGCCGATCGCGGCGGCCACCAGGGGCGCCACGATCGCGCCGACCGCCACGAAGACGCGTACGACCGCGTGCAGGTGCTCGGTCGTCCGGGCGCGCCGGTAGTCCTCGGCCTCCTGGTCGAGCAACGCGTGCCCGGTGTTGGCGGCGACACCGGCGCCGACACCGGCGGAGGCGACGATCAGCAGCACGGTGGTGACGTCCGGGACGAGTCCGGCGACCAGCAGCGCGACCCCGGTGAAGGCGATGGCGATCGCGAGCAGCCTGCGCCGCGACAGCGAGGGGAGCAGTGAGGGGGCCGTGCGGATACCGACGACGACACCGCCGGTCAGGGCCAGCACCAGCAGCCCGTACGTCACCGGTCCGCCGCCCAGGTCCTTGGCCTCCAGCACGGAGACGGCGACGGCGGCCGAGATCGCGCCGGCGACCGCGGCGCAGGCCGGCACCAGGAGCGGGATCGCCCCGGTGCGGCCCTTGTCGATGCCGGTGCCTGTCTTCGGGCGGCGCAGCCCCTCGAGCGGCGACCGCGCGCGCGGGGTGCGGGCGTCGGGCAGCTCCAGGAAGGTGACCACCGACAGGGAGGCCGCGAACAGTCCGGCCGCGACGTACGAGGCGAGCGCCGCCTGGTGCTGGTCGAACCAGTCGATCCCTGCGCCCAGCAGGTTGCTGACGAGGGAGACGGCGACCAGGGCGGCGGCGGCGATCGGCACCGAGATGAACGCCGTACGCAGGGACAGCCGCCTCAGCGCGTCCATGTGGTCCGGCAGCGGGCGCACCGTGGCGCCTTCCAGCGGCGGGGCGGGTAGCAGTGCGGGCGCCGCGCTCTCCCGGCACACCGTCCAGAACCGTTCGGCGACTCCGGTCACGAAGGCGATGACGAGGAGGACGGCGAGCGCGTTGTCCGGGGTCCAGTCGATGAACAGCGGCGCGACGATGAGGAGCACGGCCCGCAGGCCGTCGGCTCCGAGCATGGTCCAGCGCCGGTCGAGGAGCCCGTCGGGGGAGGTCAGCGACGTCAGGGGTCCGAGGAGTACGGCTCCGAAGAGCAGCGTCGCGAGGACGCGGACTCCGAAGACGGCCGCCACGGCGAGGGCGGCCCCGCGGTAGCCACCGCCGAAGGAACCCTGGGAGATCGCCGCCTGGAGTACGAGGACGACCAGGACGAGCAGGGCCAGCGAGTCCGCGACACCTCCCACCAGGTGTGCGCTCCACAACCGCTTCAATTGCGGTTGGCGCAGCAGCGCGCGAACGGCGCGCTCGCGTGAATCTGCGACCAGGGCGTCGTCGGGGGCCCGATTGTGGGCCGTTGGCTGCTCGGCTCGCGTCATCCTGCCAGCCTATCCGGACCCACTGACTCCCCGAAGGGGTGCCCGAACATACGGACGCCCCCACACCAAAAGGTGTAGAGGCGTCCACATCTCTGACGTGGAGAACGTCAGCCTTCGGAGGCAGCCGTCTTCTTCGCGGCGGTCTTCTTGGCCGGCGCCTTCTTGGCGGCGGTCTTCGACGCCGTCGTCTTCTTGGCGGCGGTCTTCTTGGCCGGTGCCTTCTTGGCGGGCGCCTTCTTCGCGGTCTTCTTGGCCGGACCCTTGGCACGCTTCTCGGCGAGCAGCTCGTAGCCGCGCTCCGGCGTGATGTCCTCGACGCTGTCGTCGGAGCGCAGGGTCGCGTTGGTCTCGCCGTCGGTCACGTACGGACCGAAACGGCCGTCCTTGACCACGACGGGCTTCTGGCTGACCGGGTCCTCGCCCAGCTCCTTCAGCGGCGGCTTGGCGGCCGCACGGCCCCGCTGCTTGGGCTGGGAGTAGATCTCCAGCGCCTCTTCGAGCGTGATGGTGAAGAGCTGGTCCTCGGCCGTGAGCGACCGCGAGTCCGTGCCCTTCTTCAGGTACGGCCCGTAGCGTCCGTTCTGCGCGGTGATCTCGACGCCTTCGGCGTCCTTGCCGACAACACGCGGCAGGGACATCAGCTTGAGGGCGTCGTCCAGGGTCACCGTGTCGAGCGCCATCGACTTGAACAGCGAGGCGGTACGCGGCTTGACGGCGTTCTTGCCCGTCTTCGGGGTGCCCTCGGGGAGCACCTCGGTGACGTACGGGCCGTAGCGGCCGTCCCTGGCGATGATCTGGTGACCCGACTCCGGGTCGGCGCCGAGCTCGAAGTCGCCGCTCGGCTTGGCGAGCAGTTCCTCGGCGAGTTCGACGGTCAGCTCGTCCGGGGCCAGATCCTCGGGCACGTCGGCGCGCTGGTGGTTCTCGGAGTCCTTCTCGCCGCGCTCGACGTACGGGCCGTAGCGGCCGACGCGCAGCACGATGTCGTTGCCGACCGGGAAGGACGACACCTCGCGGGCGTCGATGGCGCCCAGGTCGGTGACGAGCTCCTTGAGGCCGCTCAGGTGGTCGCCGTCACCGTTGCCGGCACCGGCGGCACCGGTCGCCTCGCCCTCACCGAAGTAGAAGCGCCTCAGCCACGGCACGGCCTGCGCCTCACCGCGGGCGATGCGGTCGAGGTCGTCCTCCATCTTGGCGGTGAAGTCGTAGTCGACGAGCCGACCGAAGTGCTTCTCCAGGAGGTTGACCACGGCGAACGACAAGAAGGAGGGCACCAGGGCCGTCCCCTTCTTGAAGACGTAACCGCGGTCGAGGATCGTGCCGATGATCGACGCGTACGTCGACGGGCGGCCGATCTCGCGCTCTTCGAGCTCCTTGACCAGGGACGCCTCGGTGTAGCGGGCCGGCGGCTTGGTGGCGTGGCCGTCGACGGTGATCTCCTCGACGGACAGCGGGTCGCCCTCACCGACCTGCGGGAGGCGGCGCTCGCGGTCGTCGAGCTCGGCGTTCGGGTCGTCCGCGCCCTCGACGTACGCCTTCAGGAATCCGTGGAAGGTGATCGTCTTGCCGGACGCGCTGAACTCGGCGTCACGGCCGTCGGCCGCGCGGCCCGCGATCTTCACGGTCACGGAGTTGCCGACCGCGTCCTTCATCTGGGAGGCGACGGTCCGCTTCCAGATCAGCTCGTACAGCCTGAACTGGTCGCCGGTCAGTCCGGTCTCGGCCGGGGTGCGGAAACGATCACCCGAAGGACGGATCGCCTCGTGGGCCTCCTGCGCGTTCTTGACCTTCCCGGCGTACGTGCGCGGCTGCGCCGGCAGGTAGTCGGCGCCGTACAGCTGCGTGACCTGGGCACGGGCGGCGGTGATCGCCGTGTCCGACAGAGTCGTGGAGTCCGTACGCATGTAGGTGATGAAGCCGTTCTCGTACAGCTTCTGCGCCACCTGCATGGTCGCCTTCGCGCCGAAGCCGAGCTTGCGCGAGGCCTCCTGCTGGAGCGTCGTCGTACGGAACGGCGCGTACGGCGAGCGGCGGTAGGGCTTGGACTCGACCGAGCGGACCGCGAAGTTCGTGTCCTGGAGGGCGGCGGCGAGCGCGCGGGCGTTCGTCTCGTCCAGGTGGAGCGTGTTCGCGCCCTTGATCTGGCCCAGCGAGTCGAAGTCGCGGCCCTGGGCGACGCGCTTGCCGTCGACCGAGGTGAGGCGGGCGATCAGGTTGGACGGGTCGCTCGCGTCGCCGGCGCGGCCGGTGCCGAAGGTGCCGGTCAGGTCCCAGTACTCGGCGGAACGGAAGGCGATGCGCTCGCGCTCCCGCTCGACGACGAGCCGGGTCGCCACGGACTGGACGCGGCCCGCCGACAGCCGCGGCATGACCTTCTTCCACAGGACCGGCGAGACCTCGTAGCCGTAGAGGCGGTCGAGGATGCGTCGGGTCTCCTGGGCGTCGACCATGCGCTTGTTGAGCTCACGCGGGTTGGCGACGGCGCTGCGGATCGCGTCCTTGGTGATCTCGTGGAAGACCATCCGGTGGACGGGAACCTTGGGCTTCAGGACCTCCAGGAGGTGCCACGCGATGGCTTCGCCCTCGCGGTCCTCATCGGTGGCGAGGAAGAGTTCGTCGGAGTCCTTGAGCAGGTCCTTGAGCTTCTTGACCTGGGCCTTCTTGTCAGCGTTGACCACGTAGATCGGCTGGAAGTCGTTCTCGACGTCCACGCCGAGGCGGCGCACCTCGCCGGTGTACTTCTCCGGCACCTCCGCGGCGCCGTTGGGGAGGTCACGAATGTGCCCGACGCTCGCTTCGACGACATAGCCGGGGCCGAGATAGCCCTTGATCGTCTTCGCCTTGGCAGGCGACTCGACGATGACGAGTCGGCGGCCGCCGTGTGCGGTGTCGCTGGTCGGGGACAACTTCGCTCTTCTCTCCGGTCGACGCGGAATCTCCTCGGGGCTTGGCTCCCGAGGGGTTGGGTCATGCTGACGCTGCGGAGTGTGACGGTACATCCCGCCCCCGTGTCAAACGGGAAAAGCCCGCAACGGCCACTCGAACGGTAACCCGACTACCGCCATTCCTGCCGCCCGGAGTGCCGACCAGCTCTTTCGGGCCTATCCGGAGGGTAACTTTTCAGTTACCGGAGCCCCGGTCCTCACGCGCGGTTTCACACGCGTGTGAAGCACCACATTCCCAGCGCCAGCGCCCCGGTCCCGGCGACGCTCGCGAGCGTCGCCGATGCGACGCGGTTCACACCGTGGGCTACGGACTCGCCCTGCCGCACCCGGACCACGGTCCAGGCCAGGAGCCCCCCTCCGAACAGGGTGAACACCGTCCCCGCGAAGATCGCCGGTCCGCTTTCCATGGGTCTGTCCTTCCGTCCCGAGCCTCAGGCTCGGGAGGCTGACACGCCCCGGCAGCGGACGGGCGAACCCACGGTGAACGCCGGGCGACCGGCACCCCATGGGGCGCCCACACCGTACCCGGCGCCGCCGCGCGCCCGGTCGTCCTCTTCTCCTCGGCGCGGCCCGCCACCCACCCGACTGTGGCGAATTCGTCGTCCCCGTCCCGCTCATCGCCCAGCCGGCCGAACACCTCCGCCCCCGCCCCGGTCACCCCACGCGACAGGAGCGAACCACCGCGTAGCTTTCCCCCAACCGATCCCCTTCTTCTCGCCCTTTCCCTACAAGCCATTTCCCCAGCCATTTCCCAGAGACCAAGCCCGCCTCGATTTCCGCGCCGATGCCGATGCCGATCTCACCCCTATGCCATGCCCATGCCCATGCCCGTAGCCGCGGTGTGGCGAGGCGGGGCCGGACGTGGCGCGGCGGGCCGCGGGCCTGACGGGGCGAGGCTGCGACGGCGTGTCCACGGTTACCCGCGCCATCCGTGTGGCTCACAGGTCCACGCCGTCGCCGTGCGGGACATGCGCGAGGCCAACCGCCCGGGTGAACGACGCGCTGCAGCGAGCCCACGGCGGACGGAGCGGACGAGCTGCCGCGGATTCCAGCCACGGTGATGGCCGAGCCGGAGGGCGGAGGCGATGACGGAGGAGGCGGAGGCGACGGAGGAGGGCGAGGCAGCGACGGGGGAACGGCGCCAGAAGGCAAAGACGGCGGGCGGAGGCTGTGGCTGATGCGGTGGCGGTAGCTGGTCCTCGTGCGGTGGTGGCGGTGGCGGTGGCGGTGGCGGTGGCGGTGGCGGTGGCGGTGGCGGTGGCGGTGGCGGTGGCGGTGGCGGTGGCGGTGGCGGTGGCGGTGGCGGGTCAACGAGCCGGGGTTCGCGGGATTCCGCCTGAAGCGCGACGCCGCAGTCGCCGAGGTAAGCGGCACGCGCGGGAGAGCTGGTCGGAAGCGTTCGCCACCAAACGGATGTTGGCCTGTTTCACATCCCTGGGGAGGATGCTGACCCGATCCGCGTGGAGGACGCCGATCGGCGTCTGGCGGACCCGTTCACGGGCGCCGAGCCCGACCCCTGCGACGCGGACGGGCACTGGGGCCCAGCCTTCGGACGACGCCCGCTGAACGCCGGACTCCGGCAGGGCGACAGCCACTCGCGCGTATCGAACGCCCCTGTCGAGCGGCCCTCCGGCGGGACCGCTCAGGCAGCGGCCTGCGGGGCCGGTACGAGGGCAGGCGGGACGAGCGGAACGGGCGGGACGGCGAAACCGCTGTGCCTGCGAATCCCGCGATTCCACAAACCGGCAGGACCGCAGGGATCCGCCGGTCCTGCAGTCCTGCAGTCCGGCAAGACCACAAACCGCAAGGCCGCAAGCCGCAGTGGCCGGGCCACCGGGGCCGGGCCACCGGGGCCGGGCCACCGGGCCTGAGGTTCCCCCTGCCGGCCGGACAGCTTGATACTGGGACGGATGGTCCCGGAGGAAGCAGTCACAGGTAGTGAGTAGCAAGAGCAACATGAG
>NZ_JBSFYW010000105.1:0-18020 GCF_053599975.1 Streptomyces sp. NPDC005141
TTGTTTTTATAATGTGGAATTTAACTATATACGGTGCCCGCGCCCCGGCACCGTCGGCGCGGACGCGGGGTTCAGCCGATGGCGTCGTCGTGCCAGCCGAAGCTCTTCTCGACCGCCTTGCGCCAGTTCTGGTACTCGCGGTCGCGCACCGAGCTCTCCATGGACGGTGTCCATTCGACGTCCTTCTGCCAGTGCGTCTTCAGCTCGTCGAGGTCGTTCCACACCCCGGTCGCGAGCCCCGCCGCGTACGCGGCGCCCAGACAGGTCGTCTCGGAGACCTTCGGACGGATCACCGGAACGCCGAGGACATCCGCCTGGTGCTGCATCAGCAGATTGTTCTTGGTCATACCGCCGTCCACCTTCAGGGTGGTGATCTGCACCCCGGAGTCCTGGTACATGGCGTCCACGACCTCGCGCGTCTGCCAGCTCGTCGCCTCCAGGACCGCGCGCGCGAGGTGCGCCTTCGTGACGTACCGGGTGAGACCGGTGACCACTCCGCGCGCGTCCGAGCGCCAGTAGGGGGCGAACAGACCCGAGAAGGCGGGCACGATGTACGCGCCGCCGTTGTCCTCGACGCTCGCCGCGAGCGTCTCGATCTCGTCGGCGGAACGGATGATGCCCAGCTGGTCGCGGAACCACTGCACCAGCGCGCCCGTGATCGCGATCGACCCCTCGAGGCAATAGACCGGCGCTTCCGTGCCGATCTTGTACCCCATGGTCGTCAGCAGTCCGTTCTTCGAGGGAACGGGGCGGTTGCCGGTGTTCAGCAGCAGGAAGCTGCCCGTGCCGTAGGTGTTCTTGGCTGTGCCGACGTCGTAGCAGGCCTGTCCGAAGATCGCCGCCTGCTGGTCGCCGAGCGCCGACGCGACCGGGACACCGCCGAGTTGGCCCACGGCGGTGCCGTACACCTCGGCGGAGGACCTGATCTCGGGGAGCACCGCTTCGGGGACGTTCATCGCGGAGAGGATGGACGGGTCCCACTGGAGGGTTTCCAGGTTCATCAGCATGGTGCGCCCGGCGTTGGTCACGTCGGTGACGTGCCGCCCGCCGTCCGTGCCGCCGGTCAGGTTCCAGATGAGCCACGAGTCGATGGTGCCGAACGCGATCTCACCGCGTTCGGCGCGCGTGCGCAGGCCCGGGATGTTGTCGAGCAGCCAGGCCGCCTTGGGCCCGGAGAAGTAGCTCGCCAGGGGCAGTCCGGTCTGCTCGCGGAAGCGGTCCTGGCCGTCCGAGCCGCCCAGCTCGTTGCAGAGCGCCGACGTACGGGTGTCCTGCCAGACGATCGCGTTGTGGACGGGCTTTCCGGTGGCGCGGTCCCACAGGACCGTCGTCTCGCGCTGGTTGGTGATGCCGAGCGCGCTCAGCTGGTCGGCGCGCAGCCCGGCCTTGGCGATCGCTCCCGCGACCACGGCCTGCACCTTGGACCAGATCTCGGTCGCGTCGTGCTCAACCCAGCCGGGCTTGGGAAAGATCTGGCGGTGTTCGCGCTGGTCGACGGCGACGATCGCGCCGTCCTGGTTGAAGATGATGCAGCGGCTCGAAGTGGTGCCCTGGTCGATTGCGGCGACGTATTTCTCGGCGTTGTCCGTCATGACGTCCCCTTACGTGTTCTTCGTCAGGAGGCTGCGTTCTCGTCAGGAGCGTGCGTTCTTGTCGGGAGGCTTCGGTCTCGGGGGAGGCGGCGATTCGTCAGAAGGCCACGTTGTAGATCGCGGCGCCGATGGCGGCACCCACGATCGGGCCGACCACCGGAATCCAGGAGTAGCTCCATTCCGAGGTGCCCTTGTTGGGTATGGGCAGCAGCGCGTGGGTGAGGCGCGGTCCCAGGTCGCGGGCCGGGTTGATCGCGTACCCCGTGGGGCCGCCCAGCGAGAGGCCGATGCCCACGACGAGGAAGGAGATGAGCAGGACCGGCAGGCCCGCGTCGCCGATGCCCGCGACATGCTTGCTGCCGCCGACCAGCCCGAGGATGGGCAGCATCAGGGCGGCGGTGGCGATGATCTCGGTGATCAGGTTCTGCACCGGGTTGTCGATCTCGGGGCGCGTCGAGAAGATCCCCAGCGTCTCGATGGCATTGTCCTCCTCGGCGTTGAGGTTGAACTGGCCGAGGTAGAGCAGCCAGCACAGGACGGCCCCGATGATGGCTCCGGCGAACTGTCCGAGGATGTAGAAGGGCACGTCCTCCCACTTCGTGGAGCCCTCGATCGCGAATCCGATCGTGACCGCCGGGTTGATCTGCCCTCCCGACAGCGGCGCCGAGGTGTAGGCGCCGGCGAGGACGCCGAAGCCCCACCCGAAGGCGATGACGACCCAGCCGGCCCCCTGGGCCTTCGACTTGTTCAGGGTCACGGCGGCGCACACACCCGCGCCGAACAGAATCAGAATCGCGGTGCCGATCAACTCGCCGACAAAAATGTCTCCGTTGCTCATGGCGGCTCCTAGGCCTTCGCCCGGGGCGATCCGCTCCGGGCCACCGTGCAGGGTGCGTTTCCCATGGCTACTTCAGCCGAAGGCAGGGAGATCCCGCGCCCCGCCCGGCGTCCGTGACGAGCGTGCCGTCGCAGCGGAATCGCCCGCGGGGACGGCCCTGGGTACAGGTCGGAGACCCGAGCGGTGCGGTGCCTGGAGACGCCCGAATGCGGCGATGCCGACTGACACCCGGAAGTGTTCACCGGCACCCAGAGGGCGTCAAGGTCGCGGACCGCAACGGTTCGAAGGGCACAAACGGGACGCGGTGCGGAGGGGCGTGCGCTGCCGGCCGAGGGCGGACCGGCGGCGGGGCGGCGGTTCGGCCGTCGCGTCGCCCATCGACCGGCTCGGCCGACCGGTGCCGCGGTGCCCGTTCGCGACCGGGAAGGAGCGAGGTCATCGGCGGCCGCGGACGATTCGCGGCCAGTTGCCAGTTGCCAGCGGTCAGCGGTCAGTGGTCCGAGGCCAGGGAGTGAGTCGGCGGGTCAGCCGGTCAGCGTCTGCCCGTACGGCTCCATCGGTTCGGCCCCCGTGCCGCGGCGGATCTCATGACCGGGCAGCCCCGCTCGCCCCAGCACCCAACTCGCCCCGTTCAGCGCCTTGGCGGCTTGCTTGAGGGGTGCCAGACAAGCGGCCGCGTGCCGGTGATCGCTCACGCTGCCGGGGGCGCACACCACCGTGGCCAGCGACATCGTGACGGCTCGGCCGCCCGCCACCCAGGGCGCGTCGAGCACCGAGGCCGCCAGCGGTCCGAGGGTGTCCGGGTCGGCGAGGACCAGGAAGTCGTCGCCGCCGATGTGCCCGACGCGCGTCGCCTCGGACGCCGCGACCTGCAGCGCCCGCCCCACCGCCCGGATCAGCTCGTCGCCGGCCGCGAAGCCCGCGCCGTCGTTGACCTGCTTGAAGTGGTCGACGTCCAGCCAGCTCAGCGCGAACATCCGGCCGTCCGCGATCCGCCGGTCCACCTCCCCGGTGATCGCATCCGAACCGGGCAGCCGGGTCAGCGGGTTGAGTCCCGCCGCCTCCTCGACCCGGCTCTCGGACAGCGCCCGTACGAGGTCCGCGAGGCGTACGACGCCCACGCACCGCCCGTACCGGTCGACGACCGCGACGTCGTCGGACGTACGGTCCCGATCCCCGTCCGCGACGACGTCGAGCACCTCCCAGGCCGTGGCGTCGACGCCGACCGTACGCGGAGGATCACCGAGTCTGGCGGCCGGCCGATCGGCGTACAGCGCATGCCCGTAGCGCCCGGACATCGACAACAGGAACCGTGACCGGTGCACCGACCGGACCGGAATCCCGGAAGGGTTCACGAGCAACACCCCGGACACGTCGGGCGACCCGGTGAGCAGCGACCTGACCTGCCCTGCCGATGCGGTAGTCGGCAGCAGGGCCGCCGGGCGTACGAACTGCTGTACGGACGGCCCGGACCGGGGCGCGGTTCCGCCGCCGGGCGACAGCGCCGGAACGTATACGTCCGCCGAGGGCAGCCGGGCGGGCGGTGCGAACAGCTCGCCCTGCGCCAGTTGCGCGCCCGCCGACACCGCGGCGGCGCACTGCAGTTCCGTCTCGACGCCTTCGACGGACAGCAGCGCGCCCAGCTGTTCGCACAGTGTCCGCATGGCGCGCACCGCGGCGGGGCGCGACAGCAGGGACACGTCGAGCTTCATCAACTCGGGCGCGAGGTCCGTCAGCAGTCGCAGCGGTACGTCGCCGTCGCCGATCCCGTCCGCGCAGATCCGGAAGCCCTCTTCGCGTACCGCGGCCACCGCCTCCAGCAGGGCGTGCTGCGGCACGTGCGTGTACGGCGGGCCGATGTCGACGGTGACCTCCCAGGGCAGCCGCCCGGCCTCCCGCACCGCGTTCCGCAGTGCCGATAGCCTGCCGAGGTCGGCCAGGGTTCCGGCGAACACGTTCACGTGCAGCGGCAGCAGCGTCTCCTTGCGGGCGGCGGCCCGGATGGCCAACGCCGCCAGCCGGCCGTCGAGTTCGGGGTCGCGGCGGGCCTGCGCCAGGATGTCGCCGGACTCCGGACGGGCGAGCATCTCCAGCGCCGCGACCCCTCCGGTCGTCAGATTGACGACCGGCTGGAAGGCGAAGCGGACAGTATCCGTCCTGGAGGGCACGGCAGCAGCATGCCGCTGTGGATATGCGCCGGTGCGCGATTCATAAGGTGTTCACGCAGGATTCCCAAGTCGTCACAATGGGTGCGCGCAGGTATCCGGACGTGCCGCTCGGACCTTCGGTGGAGACTGGTTCGAACGCGGAGTCGTCCGGGTCGGGAACGGGCCACGGGCTGGTTGTCGGGGCGGGGCGGCGTGCGGGCCGACCGCCCCCTGACCGTGGCCCCGGCCGGACCGCGCAGGGCTACCGCACCGCCACGACCGAGGAGCCGTGGCCGAACAGCCCCTGGTTCGCGGTGATTCCCACGCGGGCCCCGGCCACCTGCCGGTCACCCGCGCGGTCCCGCAACTGCCAGGTCAGCTCACACACTTGGGCGATGGCCTGTGCCGGGACGGCCTCTCCGAAGGAAGCGAGACCGCCGCTGACGTTCACCGGTATGCGTCCGCCGAGCGCCGTGTCGCCCTCGCGCAGCAGCTTCGCGGCCTCGCCCTCCCCGCAGAGCCCGAGATCCTCGTACCACTGCAGCTCCAGGGCGGTCGACAGGTCGTACACCTCGGCGAACGAGAGATCCTCGGGCCCGATACCCGCCTCCTCGTACGCCGCTCGGGCGATCGACGCCCGGAAGGGGCCGCCTGCGGGCTCCACCGCGACCGCGGAGTCGGTGGCGATGTCCGGCAGGTCCAGCACGGCGTTGGGATAGCGCGGCGTCACCGTCGACACCGCGCGGATCCGCACCGGCTCCGACGCCCCGTGCTGGCGCGCGAACTCCATGCTGGCCAGCACCACGGCCGCACCGCCGTCGGAGGTCGCGCAGATGTCGAGCAGCCGCAGCGGATCGGCGACCACGGCCGACCCGGCGACCTCCTCCGCGGTGACCCTCTTGCGGTAGCGCGCGTTCGGATTGAGCGCGCCCAGCGCCGCGTTCTTCACCTTGACCTGGGCGAAGTCCTCAGGAGTGTCGCCGTACAGGGCCATCCGGCGGCGCGCGTACAGCCCGAAGTACGTCGGATTCGTCGCCCCGAGGACACGGAAGCGCAGCCAGTCCGGATCGTCCGGCCGGTCCCCGCCCGCGGGACGGAAGAAGCCCTTGGGTGCCGCGTCCGCGCCCACGACGAGGACCACGTCCGCGAGACCCGAAAGGATCTGCGCACGCGCCGCGCCGAGGGCCTGGGCCCCGGACGCGCACGCCGCGTACACGCTCGCGACGCGCGCCCCCTGCCACCCCAGCGCCTTCGCGAACGTCGCCCCCGCCACATACCCCGGATAGCCTCCGCGCACGGTGCCTGCGCCCACGATCGAGCCGACGTCCCGCCAGTCGATCCCCGCGTCGGTCAGTGCCGCGCGTGCCGCCACGACCCCGTACTCGACGAAACGCCGCCCCCACTTGCCCCATGGGTGCATCCCCACGCCGAGCACCGCCACATCGCCGGTCATAGCGCCACCCCCGTCCGCCGTGCGCCCCTCATGCCGTCGCCCCTGTCGGCCGCCAGTGCCAGGTCGTCCAGGTCGTCTCCGTGTCCTCGTGCAGCACACCGGGGACGACCTCCACCTCCATGCCCACCGTCAGATCGGCGACGGTGATCCCGGGAGCCGCTTGGCCGAGGACCACGAGGCGCTCGGATTCCAGCTCCACAGCGATCAACGCGTAGGGCTTCCAGGAGAGTTCCGGATCGGTCACATAGGGTGACGGGGGCCGGTACCGGCTGTCGGTGTACGACCAGACACGGCCGCGGGGGGACAGCGGCACCTCGGCCAGCTCGCCGCCCGTACACCCCGGATTGCGGCAGAAGGCGTCCTCGCGGGGGAAGAAGACAGAGGCGCACGCCGAGCAGCGGGTGCCCAGCAGGCGGAAGTCGTTCCCGTCCCCGGTGAACCACCCGGCGACGACAGGTGTACGTGAGCGCGACAAGATCCCTCCACGGCACTGGATCTGACGGAACGTCAGAAGTCTGCCACGGGCAACGGGAATTGGGCAGGGTCACCGGCGAACCACTGGTGCCCCTCGGGCGTCGGAGTACCTGAGGGGGGTGGCCGGGGCCCACGGGGGTGGTTCCGGCCACCCGGTCCCGACCACCCTGAAGACGCCCGATCGGTGATCGGCTACAGTCCGCGGCGTGTCAGCAACCCCGCACCCACCCGCCGACTTCGCGCCCGATTCGCACTGTTCCAGCTGCGGCGCCCTCTACGGAGAGGGCATCTCCGGCTGGCCCCGCACCTGCGCCGCCTGCGGCACGGTGGCCTACCGCAACCCCTTGCCGGTCGCGGTGGCCCTGCAGCCCGTCTACGACGACAGGTGCGCCTCCTTGGTCGTCATCACCCGGACGATCTCCCCCGCGCGCGGGGGCGTCGCCCTGCCCGGGGGATTCATCGACCACCGGGAGGACTGGCGCCACGCCGTCGTGCGCGAGCTCAAGGAGGAGACGGGCATCGACGCGGCGAGCAGGGACGTGCGGCTCGCCGACGCGATGAGTTCTCCCGCGGGCCATCTGCTGCTCTTCGGGCTCCTCCCGGAACGCCCTGCCGCCGAGCTGCCGCAGTCCGCGGCCACGGACGAGACGGAAGGCTGGCATCTGCTCCGCAGGCCGGCCGAACTCGCCTTCCCGCTCCACACCCTGGCGGCCCGGGCCTGGTTCGAAGGACGGTACATCTGAGGGTCAGCGTGCCCCCAGCCCCCGCACCCGCACGGGATACGGCGGCTCGCCGAGGTCCTCCCCGGCCCGTCGTACCACCACCTCGTCACCTTCCCAGCGGGTCACGTACCGCTCGACCTCCGGCTCCACCCAGCCGTCACCCGCGTCCGGCACGAAGAGCCCGTCTCCGCTGCGCCCGCGCGCGGGCGCCCACGCCTCCAGCTCCAGTCCACCGTCGGCACCGCGTACGGGCACGACGGCACCGGCCCGCGCAAGCACCGGAATCCGCGACAAGGGGGCGTCGACCAGCACTTGCGCCGGCCCCTCGTACGCCGCTTCGGTGACCGTGTCGTACCAACGTCCCCGCGGCAGCTGCACCGCCCGCCGGTCCGTCCCGTGATCCAGTACTGGCGCCACGAGGAGGCTGTCGCCGAGCAAGAAGGCGTCCTCGCAGTCGCGCAGCGCCCGGTCCTCCGGCGCGCCCCACCACAGCGGCCGGACATAGGGGGCGCCCGTGCGGCGCGCCAGGTGGGCCAGCGTCATGAAGTACGGGAGCAGTCGCCGTCGTTCGACGAGCGCCACGCGCGCGTGCTCCAGAACCTCGTCACCGAACTCCCAGGGTTCCCTTCGCCCGGCGCGCAGGCTCGCGTGCGTGCGGAACAGGGGCAGATACGCCCCGAGCTGGAACCACCGCAGATAGAGCTCGGGCGACGGGCTGCCGTCGAAGCCGCCCACGTCCGGACCCGAGTAGGGAACCCCGCACAGCCCGAGCCCCATCACCAGGGACAACGATGCCCGCAACCCCGGCCAGCCCGTGGCAACGTCCCCGGACCAGGTCCCTCCGTAGCGCTGCAGTCCCGCCCACCCCGAGCGCGAGAAGAGGAACGGCCGCTCCTGGGGCGCGAGTTCACGCAGCCCCTCGTAGGCGGCCCGGGCCATGCCCAGCGCGTACACGTTGTGCGCCTCGCGGTGGTCACCGCCGCGACCCTCCAGGGAGTGCCGGGCCGAACGCGGCAGCGTCGACTCCCCGAAGGCCGTGAACGACGTCGGCTCGTTCATGTCGTGCCAGAACCCCGCGAACCCCTGCGCGAGCCTCTCCTCGTAGAGCCCGCCCCACCACGCACGCGCCCGCGCGTGCGTGAAGTCCGGATAGACGGACTCCCCGGGCCACACGACGCCCCGCACGAGCTGTCCCGAGGCATCCCGCACAAAGGCGTCCTCCGTGAGACCGCTGTCGTACACGGCGTTGCCCGGCTCGGCCTTGACCGCCGGGTCGATGATCGACACCAGACGGATTCCGTCGCGCCGCAGCTCGTCCGCGAGCACGGGAAGCTTCGGGAAGGTGTCGCGATCGACCGTGAACACCTGATGGGCGTCGTAGTGGTCGATGTCCAGGTGTATGGCGTCCAGCGGCAGGCCGCGCTCCTGGTAGCCCGCGACGATCCGCCGCACCTCCTGCTCACTGCCGAAGCCCCACCGCGCGTGCTGATGCCCCAGAGCCCAGGCGGGCGGCAGCGCGGCCGCGCCGGTCAGCGACGCCCAGGCGTGCAGCACGCGCGCGGGAGTCCCCACCATCACCCAGCAGCGCAGCGGGCCGCCGTTCATACGCAGCTCGCACGATCCGGCGCGGTCGTGCCCGGAACCGGCGCCCTCCTCGCCCTCACGCAAGGTCACGGTGCCGTCCCACGACGTGTCGTGGAACACGAGGTGCGTGGCCGCGTCGGCGACCACCATCTGCACGGGCATCGTGAGGTACAGCGGATCGTCGCCCGGCCCGAAGGCCTGCCCGGGGTCCGTGTTCCACAGCCGGTACGTCCCGTCGCGCAGCCGGGAACCCGCGGCCCTCCCACCCAGACCGAAGAAGCGGGCGTCGGCCGCGACTTCGGAACGCTGCATCCAGCGGCCCGGGCCGCCCTCGACGGGTTCCCACCACCGGGGCGGCAGATCGCGACGCAGGATCACCCCGCCGGGGGTAAGCACCTCGACCGCGCCGTGCCGGGAGACCACGACCGTGGCCCGCTCGGCCACGACCCGCCAGCCGCCGTCCTTGTCCGGCTCCAGGACGGCCCGCGGGTCCGGCTCCGGGCAGCGGCCCGCGAGCGCGTACGACGGCTCCGGCGCGACCCCGTCCCAGCCCCAGAACACCGCTCCGCTCACCGCGACCGTGATCCGCAGCTCCGACCGGGTGAACCGGACGACCCCACCGCCGGGGCCCGGCTCCACACCGAGCACCGGCCCGGGCACCCGGGCCCGCTCGGCGCCCCGCTGCGGCAACCCGGCGGCGTCGGCACGCCTCCTGCGCCATGCGGCACGCACCGTCAGCAGCCCTTGAGTAGCACCCCCCGAGCCGACCGCTTTCACCGAACGCACCAGGTCACGACCGTCCATGGTGCTCACCCTGCCACTACCGGAGCCCTACGAGTGAGCCGTTCAACTGCCGTTCACCTGTAGCGACACCACATCTTCATGTCGCCGACTATGTGTGGCGTGCCCTGGTGCAGAAGTCGATCACATGGCATCGTCCGTGTCAGCCGCGTGACGCGCACACCCCCGCTCGTGCGCGACCGACGCACACGACGCGCACAGTCCGGGAGCCGCCCCATGTCCACTCCGAACCCCTCGCCGCTCTGGCAGCCCACCGACGAGGTCATCGCCCAGGCACAGATCACGAAGTTCCAGGCCTGGGCGGCCGAACGGCACGGAGCCCCGTCCGACGGCGGCTACGCGGCCCTGCACCGCTGGTCGGTCGATGAGCTGGACACCTTCTGGAAAGCCGTCACCGAATGGTTCGACGTACGGTTCTCGACCCCCTACGCGCGCGTGCTCGGCGACCGCTCCATGCCCGGTGCCGAGTGGTTCCCCGGAGCGTCCCTCAACTACGCGGAGCACGCCCTGCGCGCCGCGGAGACCCGCGCGGACGAACCGGCCCTTCTGTATGTCGACGAGGCCCATGAGCCCGTCCCCGTGACCTGGTCCGACCTGCGCCGCCAGGTCGGCTCCCTCGCCGCCGAGCTGCGCGCCCTCGGCGTACGTCCGGGAGACCGCGTCAGCGGCTATCTCCCGAACATTCCCGAGGCCGTGGTCGCCCTGCTCGCCACAGCCGCCGTGGGCGGCGTCTGGACGTCCTGCGCCCCCGACTTCGGCGCCCGCAGCGTCCTCGACCGCTTCCAGCAGGTCGAACCCGTGGTCCTCTTCAGCGTCGACGGCTACCGCTACGGCGGCAAGGAGCACGACCGCCGCGACGAGGTCGCCGAACTGCGCCGTGAACTGCCCACCCTGCGCGCCGTCGTGCACATTCCGCTGCTGGGCACCGAGGCACCCGAGGGGGCCCTGGACTGGTCGGCACTGACCTCCGCCGCCGTGGAGCCCGTCTTCGAGCAGGTCCCGTTCGACCACCCTCTGTGGGTGCTCTACTCCTCCGGCACGACCGGCCTCCCCAAGGCCATCGTCCAGTCCCAGGGCGGCATCCTCGTCGAGCACCTCAAGCAGCTCGGCCTGCACTGCGACCTGGGCCCCGAGGACCGCTTCTTCTGGTACACGTCCACCGGCTGGATGATGTGGAACTTCCTCGTCTCCGGCCTGCTCACGGGCACCACGATCGTCCTGTACGACGGCAGCCCCGGGTACCCGGACACGGGCGCCCAGTGGCGTATCGCCGAACGCACGGGAGCGACCCTCTACGGCACGTCCGCCGCGTACGTCATGGCCTGTCGCAAGACCGGCGTCCACCCGTCACGCGACTTCGATCTCACGCGCGTGCGGTGCGTCGCCACCACCGGATCGCCCCTGCCGCCCGACGGATTCCGCTGGCTGCACGACGAGGTCCGCGACGACCTGTGGATCGCCTCCGTCAGCGGCGGCACCGACGTGTGCTCCTGCTTCGCGGGAGCGGTACCGACGCTCCCCGTGCACATCGGCGAACTCCAGGCCGCCGGCCTCGGCACCGATCTCCAGTCCTGGGACCCCAGCGGAAAGCCCCTCACCGACGAGGTCGGCGAGCTGGTCGTCACCAACCCGATGCCGTCGATGCCCATCCGCTTTTGGAACGACCCCGACGGCAGCCGCTACCACGACAGCTACTTCGACACGTATCCCGGAGTGTGGCGCCACGGCGACTGGATCACCGTCACCTCACGAGGCTCGGTCGTCATCCACGGCCGCTCCGACTCGACGCTCAACCGGCAGGGCGTGCGCATGGGCTCGGCCGACATCTACGAAGCCGTCGAGCGACTCCCCGAGATCAAGGAGTCGCTCGTCATCGGCGTCGAAGAGCCCGACGGCGGCTACTGGATGCCGCTGTTCGTCCACCTCGCCCCCGGAGCCGTCCTGGACGAGGACCTCCTGAACCGCATCAAGCGGACCATCCGGGAGCAGCTCTCGCCCCGCCACGTCCCCGACGAGGTCATCGAAGTACCCGGAGTGCCCCACACCCTCACCGGCAAGCGCATCGAGGTGCCCGTCAAACGCCTCCTCCAAGGCGCCCCCATGGAGAAGGCGGTCAACGTCGGCTCCGTGGACAACGTCGAGCTCCTGCGCTTCTACGAAGAGCTGGCCCGCAAGCGCGGCTGATCAGCCTCCGTAGGTGGCCTCGGACTCGCCGAGCACCGCGGCGAAGTCCGAGGCCAGGCGCACGGCGTCGGCGGGTGCGAGTTCCGCGACCGAGATGCGTACGCCGGGCGCGGCCGAGGTCCGGAAGCGCGCACCCGCCGCGACCCACCATCCGTACGAACGCAGCCCGTTCACCACGGCCGACTCGTCCCGCACCGGTACCCAGACGTTCAGCCCGCTCACGCCGTGGGCCGCCATGCCCCGGTCGGCGAGCTCACGGACGAGTGCGTTCCGACGCAGCGTGTACGTCTCCCGGGCGCGCGCCACCAGCGCGTGTGTGCCCTCGTCCGTCATCAGCCCGTGCACCGTCTCCTGCAACAGATGGCTGACCCAGCCCGATGTCAGCAGCAGACGGCCGTCGTGGCGGGCCAGGGTCGTCGGATCGCAGGCTGCGGCCGCCCATCGCAGATCGGTCCCCAGGAACTTGCTCACCGTCCGCACATGGACCCAGCGGGCCAGTCCGCCCGTGGTCAGGGTGCGCAGTGGCGCGTCGGCGACCGACGACGCGTGATCGTTCTCCACGACCAGCACATCGGGCTCCTCCTGAAGGACGTCGACCAGTGCGTCCCGCCGCGCCTCCGAGAAGCTGCCGCCGTAGGGATTCTGCGCCCGCGGACTGCACA
Organism: Streptomyces sp. NPDC005141; assembly: GCF_053599975.1. NCBI lineage: Bacteria > Bacillati > Actinomycetota > Actinomycetes > Kitasatosporales > Streptomycetaceae > Streptomyces > Streptomyces sp. NPDC005141. The sequence goes on from NZ_JBSFYW010000105.1 coordinate 12,458, forward strand.
CCACCGCGCGGACCCCCGCCCGTAGTGCCGCGCGCAAGGCCTCGGGACGGATGCCCTGGTCGTCCACCGCGACCGGAACCGTGCGCAGTCCCAGCGCCGTGACCAGATCCAGCAGATGGTGATAGCCGGGGTCCTCCATCGCGACAGCGTCCCCGGGACGCAACTCCACCGACAGCAGGCGCCCGACCAGATCCAGCGCGCCATGAGCGAACGTCACGTGTTCCGTCGGTACGCCGTCGGGCCCCAGCCAGTCGCGCACCACGTCCTCCAGCCGTTCCAGACGCGGCGTACTCCGATGCGATCGCGCACCGGGGGAGAGCCGCGACGGCGGCACCAGATGGGGGAGGAGTTCGGGGTCCGGATGCCCGCCGGCCAAGTCGCGGAGTCCGTCAGGCACCCGCGGCGGGCGCCGTGACGCCACCGCGGGCGCGGCGGCTACCACGGTCCCCCCGCGCCCGCGGGTCACCACGATCGCGCGCCGCCTCAGCTCCTTGTACGCCGTCGCGACCGTCCCCGGGCTCACGCCGAGCCGATCGGCCAGGGCGCGAACCGGAGGCAGTGCGGTGCCCGGCTCCAAAGCGCCTTCGGCCACGCCTCGTTCGACGGACGCCGCAATTCCCTTGGCCGTCGTGCCACTGATCCCATATTGTATTGCCACGTTATTGAGTATGTATCAATACATAATTCATGGCAAGGGGGAACAGTGAGTCCGATGCGCCGCGCAGCCGCATGGTCGACCCGCATTCCAGGAGGCCCCGACGGCCGCAGAATGCTCTGGATCGCCCTGGTGGACCGCATCGGCAGCGGACTGTGGGCATCCGTCTCAGTCCTGTACTTCACCTACGTCACCGGTCTCTCGGTCGCGCAGATCGGCACCCTCGTGGCCGCGGCCGGAGCCGTCGGCATCGCGGGCGCGCCCGTGGGCGGTCGCATCGCCGACCGTCTGCCACTCACCCGCGTCCTGATCGCGCTCCAACTCATGCGCGCCCTCGCCTCCTTCGCGCTGCTGACCACCGACAACTACGCCCTCCTCCTGGCGTTCTCCGCCGTGGGCAGTTTCGGCGACCGCGCCGCGAGCGTGCTCACCAAGCTCTACGCGACCCGGGTCGCGGGGGCCGACCGTGTCCGCTACCAAGCGGTCAACCGAACCGTCGCCAACGCGGGTTGGGCTCTGGGGGGCCTCGTCGCGGCAGCGGCGCTCACCATCGGCACCACCGCCGCGTACCAATGGCTGCTCGCGGGCGACGCCGTCTCGTTCGCGGCCGTCGCACTCGCGACCGCCCGCTGCGGCGAACCGCCCTCGGTCACCCGCACGATCGCCACATCGAAGGACCCCGTCCCCACGACGCGGCCGGACGGTCCGTGGCACGACCGCACCTACCTCGCCTACGTCGCCACCGAGACCGTCCTCTTCCTCGACGACGCCGTGTTCAAGGTCGGGCTGCCCCTGTGGATCGCCCACTCCGGCCAGGCTCCGCACGGGCTCGCACCACTGCTGATGGTTCTCAACAACGTGATGGTCGTGACCCTCCAGGTCCCCCTGGCCCGCTTCGGCGCCACGACGGCCGCGGCCCGGGCCCTGCTCATCCCGCTCTCCGCCGTCTTCGCTCTCGGAGGCGTCACCATGGCGCTCTCCGCAACAGGCGGAGTCGTGGCCGTCACCCTCTTCCTGACCGCGGCGGCCGCCGCCTTCACCGTGGCGGAGATGCTGCACGCCACCGTCTCCTGGGAACTCTCGGTAGCCCTCGCCCCCGAAACCGCGCAGGGCACCTATCTCGGCGTCCACGGACTGGCCCAGGCCGCACAGCGCAGCATCGGGCCACTCGCCGTCACCGCGGCCATCGCCGCAGGCCCACCCGGCTGGACCCTCTTCGGTACGGTCATAGCCCTGACCTGCGTGTTTCAGCATCGCATCGTGCGCGACCGACTCACCCGCCCCGCATTCTCAGTGCAGCCCGTTACTGTGAGTGAGCATTGATCGACTGCGCACAGGGGGAAAAATGGCGCACACCCAGCACCTCACCATGCGACGCGTCCTGCGCCGCGAAATCGCCGGCACTATCGGCCTGCTGACCGACGAACAGGACTTCCGGGCGATGCGGCGCTACCGCACCTTCGCCTTCGACGACCACACGACCTATCTCCAGCAGGTCGAAGCCCTGCTCAGGACCCTCGCCGCCCAGGGCAGCCACACCACGGTGGCACTCTTCGACCCCGAGGAGTACGCCGAATACTGCGCGGAAAGCGGCCTGGAACCCGACGCCCCGGCCAGCCGCACCCGCTTCACCGCGCAACTGGCAGCGACCGGCCCCACGGTTCCCTACGACGGACAGCCCCTCGACCAGCTGGTCCCGGACCTCGTCGACGAAGCGGTCCGCCGGGCCACCTGGGAGTACGCGACCACACTCCTGGCCCGCATCGGCACCTGCGCGACCTGCGGAGAGGACATCGGCCGCACCTCCTTCGTCCGCGCCGCCCACCTGCTCACCCGAGTCGTCGACACCGCGAGCCCTGGCGACCTCCACCTCGTGTGCAGCGTCTCGGCGGCACCCGACACGCTCGTCGCCGTGCTCCGAGCGGAGGAGCGCAGCGAAGGTGCCACGCGCCTCGACGAATCCGAAGCCCTCGAATTCACCACTGTCCTGGCTCTCGGCATCGCCACCGGAAGCGCAGGCGGACTCGTCATGCGCACGACCGCACACGACACCACCGACCGCGTCTACGGATGGCGTCTGCGCGGAGACACCCTGGAGCCCCTCACCGCCGCGGAGGTGTTCGACGCCTACTGCACCGACATCGAATCCGGCGACCTGGTCTCCCCGGAATCGGGCGTCGACTACTGCGTACCGCCCGATCTCGGTGACGAGGTGAAGGGGACAGGCCACACGCACTGAACGCGAAAGGGGCGCCCCATCCGCAGATGGAGCGCCCCTCCGTACCGCATGCCGCTCGGCGACGACGCGGCCCGGCTACTCGCCGGACAGCACCGCCTGCGCCGCGGTGCGCGCCTCTTCCGCCGTGTCCGTGGCACGTGCGGCCGAGGCTGCGCGCTCGCACTGGGCCAGCGTGTACTTGGCCAGCGTGGCCCGCACATAGGGAATCGACGCGGCACCCATCGAGAGGGAGGTGACGCCCAGACCGGTCAGCACACAGGCGAGCAGCGGGTCCGACGCGGCCTCACCACAGACGCCACAGCTCTTGCCCTCGGCCCTCGCCGCCTCGGCGGACAGCGCGACCAGGTCGAGCAGCGCCGGCTGCCACGGGTCCTGCAGACGGGACACCGCGCCCACCTGCCGGTCGGCGGCGAACGTGTACTGCGCGAGGTCGTTCGTCCCCAAAGAGAGGAACTCGACCTCCTGCAGGATCGACCGCGCCCGCAGCGCGGCCGACGGGATCTCCACCATCGCACCGAACTTCGCCCGCAGCCCGGCTGCACGGCACGCGTCCGCGAACGCCTTGGCATCCGTACGGTCCGCGACCATCGGAGCCATGACCTCGAGATAGACCGGCAGCCCCTCCGAAGCCTTCGCGAGGGCGGTCAGCTGTGTACGCAGCACATCGGGGTGGTCGAGCAGCGAACGCAGACCCCGCACACCGAGCGCGGGGTTCGGCTCATCGGCCGGAGTCAAGAAGTCCAGCGGCTTGTCCGCGCCCGCGTCGAGCACCCGCACCACGACACGACCCTCCGGGAAGGCCTCGAGCACCTGGCGGTAGGCCTCGATCTGCTTCTCCTCCGACGGCGCCTTCCTGCTGTCGTCGAGGAAGAGGAACTCTGTGCGGAACAGACCGACGCCCTCGGCGCCCGCCTCGACGGCCGCCGGGACGTCCGCCGGCCCGCCGACGTTGGCGAGCAGCGGCACCTTGTGTCCGTCGGAGGTGGCACCGGGACCCGTCGAGCCGGAGAGCGCAGCCTTGCGCTGGGCCGCAGCGGACTCCAGGTGCGCCTTCTTCTCCGCGCTCGGCTCCACGAAGATCTCACCCGTGCTGCCGTCGACGGCGATCTCGGTGCCTTCGGCGAGCTCACCGGCGCCGGGAAGCGCCACGACGGCCGGTACGCCCAGCGCACGCGCCAGGATCGCGCTGTGGCTGGTCGGCCCGCCCTCCTCGGTGACGAAGCCGAGGACCAGCGTCGGGTCGAGCAGTGCCGTGTCGGCGGGCGCAAGGTCACGTGCAATAAGAACGTAGGGCTCGTCACTGTCCGGGACGCCCGGCATGGGCACGCCGAGCAGTCGCGCGACGATGCGGTTCCGCACGTCGTCCAGATCGGCCACGCGCCCGGCGAGATACTCACCGGCGCCGGCCAGCAGCGCCCGGTACGCGGCGAGCGCGTCGTAGACGGCACGCTCGGCCGTACTGCCGACGGCGATCCGCCGTTCCACATCAGCCATCAGCTCGGGGTCCAGGGCCATCATGGCCTGGGCCTCGAGAACCGCCTGGGCTTCGCCCCCCGCCAGATTGCCGCGCGCCATCAGGTCGGCTGCCACAGCTTCCACGGCCTTACGGGCACGCCCCTGTTCGCGCTCCGCGTCCTCCGCAGGGATCTGCTTGGCAGGCGGTTCAAGAACCGCCGTTCCCATGTGCCGAACCTCGCCGATCGCCACACCGTGGCTCACGCCGACGCCTCGCAGCGTTGTCTCCATCTCACCCGTCTCCGATAGTGCGGCAGATCTCGCCGCCGTGATGGTTGTCGAACGCGCCGTCTACGACAGCGTTGATGTCACTGCCAGCCGAAGAGCTCGTCGCCGGCCTTCACATCGCCGTCCTCGCGGACGTCGGAGAGGGAGTCCGCCGTGGCTTCGAGAGCCACGACCGGGCACACCGGGGATTTACCGGCGGCCTCGACCGCGGCCGGGTTCCACCGCACGACGCTCTGACCGCGCGTCACGGTGTCCCCTTTGTTGACGAGCAGCTCGAAGCCCTCGCCATTGAGCTGCACGGTGTCGATGCCCAGGTGCGTGAGCACGCCGTGGCCCTCGCCGTCGACGACGACAAACGCGTGCGGGTGAAGAGAGACGATCACTCCGTCCACGGGGGCGACAGCCTCCGAGGGTTCACGCACGGGGTCGATAGCCGTGCCCGGGCCGACCATCGCCCCGGAGAACACGGGGTCCGGTACCGCGGCAAGGCCGATGGCGCGTCCTGCAAGAGGGGACGTCACTGTGGTCATGGGAAGCCTCCCAGGGGTGGAGATCTATATGGGCCGTCACTGCCTGTCCCGGACGGCGCACTGTTGAGCAGGGTATGTCATACGAAGTACCGGTTCCGTGTGAGTGGTCCCGGTTGGCGGCCGTAGAGCACAGGGCAAACGATTTGCGCCCGCTCCCGACCTCCCTGTAGAGTCGTACTCCTGCTTGAGGCTGAGCGGCGTGACCAAGCGTCGTTGCCCGGCAGCACCCAACTTGTCAGATCCTATCTCGGGGTCTCCTTCCGTATGTCTGCGGACAGGTGGTCAGAGAGACGGAAAAGCACTGATAGAGTCGGACTCGCCGGAAAGGGAAACGCGGAAGCGGGAACCTGGAAAGCACCGAGGAAATCGGATACGGAAACGGTCTGATAGAGTCGG
>NZ_JBSFYW010000106.1:0-17146 GCF_053599975.1 Streptomyces sp. NPDC005141
CGACACGCTGTCCACGGCCCCGATCAGGTGATCAGTCGTCGTACTCATCAGGCTCACTCCTTCGAGGAGGTCAACACCTGATTCATGACACTCCCACTGTCCTGGCGATCACGCAATCTGTCAGGCTCCTGCACTGCCGGAGGGCGAAGTGAGGAAGTGGAGAAGGCGAATCGAAAGGGCTGACAAGGGACGTGCGGCAGAACGAGCGGTTGGCGGCCCTGACGTTTGACCAGCAGCGTCAGGTCGCTGCAGTAGCCCTGTGGCCGTGGCGTGTGCCCGTGCGTGCTCGCATTCGGACTGGATGAAGCGTGGGGTATCGACCCACCCATGCTGGAGTCGCTGTTTCGCCTGGTGGCAGAAGCTCCCAGTCCAGAGTCGGATCAGGCGTACCGGCAGGTTGTCGCCGAGCTGCACAGCTCGTGAGCGTTGTCCGCCGACGGCTGTGACTCCCCGCTGCTTCCCGACCGAACGGGCACGCAAGGGGCACGTCGACCGGCGGTCCCTAGACGGCGAGCAGCCCGGCGAGCAGCCCGGCGAGCAGCACAGCCGCCACTGCGGAGAAGACCCGCGGCTTCCGCCAGCCTGGCCCCGAAGCCTGACGGGTCATTTCCCACATGAACACCAGACCGCCGCAAAGCCCGAGCGTGCTCTGCAGCAGGAAAACGATGGTGTGCACTGGGCGCCTCCAGGGGCCTTGGAACGGATTGGAGGCTACCCCTGGTGTCGGCCGACGCTGTGGCATCAGCCTCCCTGGGGGTTCTGCCTCTCTGTCTTCCTGGTTCGGTGAAGGTGCACCGCTCCGGCAATCCAGCTCGCCAGCAGCAGGCCAGATGCGGACTCGAGCATTGCGACGTAGCGGTCCCCGCCCATGATCAACTCGGCCACGTAGAGCCCCGCGTTAAGACTTCCCAGCGCGAAGAGGCAGACCGAGGCATTGCCAAGCGATCTACGCGTCTTGCCGGTTCTTGCTCCCACCTGGACACTTTGCATGCCGCTCATAATGAATGTGATCTGGCTGGATGACTACGCCCCACACTTATTGTGACCTGGGGCGATGCCATGACTCACCGACCGCCCCGGCCACGACGGGTTCTGACCTCATGCCACCGGCCAACCTTCTCCAGGGCGCGCGTCGGCGCAGCCCGCGCGGAGCGGGCCGAAGGCAGGAGCGTCGCGCGGATCGGAGCCGGGAAGCGCGCCCGGCGGAGCTGCACATTCGCCACCAGCTACAGCGGGTCCTCCGGCGGAGGCGGTGCTCCCGCTGCCTGACATCTGCCTGACGGCCCTACGGCTCCGCCAGAAGGAGCAGCAGGCTGCGAAGGAGCGGGCCAAGGATCTGTGGACGGAGTCAGATCTCGTCGTCACCACCCGCTACGGCACCCCGGTCGAGCCGAGGAAATTCACCCGCGAGTTCGACCGTCGCTGCGAGCGCGTCGGCGTCCGCCGCATCCGTGTCCACGACACCCGCCACACCTGCGCCTCACTCCTGGCGGCCCTCGACGTTCACCCCCGGATCGCGATGCAGATTCTCCGTCACTCGGAGATCGCGGTCACGATGGAGATCTACACGCACGTGCCCTCGGCCGACACCCGCCGGGCGCTTCGCAAGCTCGGCAAGGCGCTGGGTGGCGGCAGCAAGCAGAAGAAAGAAAAGAAGGGGAAGCGCGAGCAGCAAGAGCGGGCGGAAGAGCCGTCGGCGGAGGACTGTCGGCAAGGGTCGTAACGGTTGCTGTACTCCGCTGCTGTACGCACGACAGAGGCCCATTCGCGATCACGCGAATGGGCCTCTGAACTGTGTCGGGGTGGCGGGATTTGAACCCACGACCCCTTCGTCCCGAATTAGGCCCTGGGAGATCGCCGCCCTGAGGGCTATGTCAAAGATGCAGGTCAGGGCATCGGGACGCATCGGTTTCCGATGGGGCCCCGAGGCCGCTATCGCGATCGTCTCCAGGATTTCTCCAGATCGGCAGGGCGAGACTGCGATGTGGGTCCTCTGCGTCTGCCGTCCACGCGCAGCACCCTGCGTCGCGGCCGACGACCAGTAGGCACGGTGAGACCAAGACCAGGGAGAGCCCGCGGACCATTGCGCTACCGCACCAGGTCGTCATTGTGGCCGGCGGTGGAGCCTTGATGCCGTCGAGCACGCGCGCAATCTCGTCGTACATGCGAACAGCTTTGGCGCCCCCGCCGGATGTCAGGGGCGGTCGCCCTTGTGGTCGACGACTCCGGTGGCCAGGAGCGCGTTCTGGAACACGAGGTCGCCCGCCTTCCAGGGCCGGTCAGGGGTGTCGTCGGCGCCCGGGAACGTATCCTTGTAGTCCTTGACGACGATCCATCGGTCGCCGAGGTACTGGTATGTGTGCGGGTCGATCAGGATCTCGCGGCGGACCTTCTGCCCCCTCTCGTCGTGCCCGACCGCGAGGGCGTCCCGGCCCGCGAGGTCCCGTACGAGATGGTCGGTGACCTCGACGCCGGGGACCGCGGCCAGCGCGCGGTACAGCTTGGCGAGCGCCTGCGGCGGGATGGGCTGGGACGCGAACAGCACACTCAGCGCACGCATGTCGTCCTCCCCCTCGGACTCGGGGCTGCCCTTCCCGGACGGGTAGTAGGCGCGGACCTTCTTCAGCACGGCGGCCGGGTCGTCCGGCAGCTCGTCGAGGAAGCGGAGCCGTTCGCGCATGGAGCGGTCGTCGCCCTCCTTGCCGTTCTCGAAGCGCGGGTCCGCGTACCGCGCCCAGTGCTCCTGGGGCTCCGGCTCCGGCTCGGGCTGGGCGGCGGCGCTCGTGGGCCAGACTTCGGGACTGGCCGAGAGCTTCTTCTCGTAGACCCACTGGCCCGCGTGCGGCGTGGGCGGCGGATCAGCCCGCTCCACCGTGGACGCGGCCCGCTCCAGCACCTCCTTCACCGAACCCGTCGCAGCCGGCACCGTGCGCTCCGCACCACTGTGGCCGCCCCCTCCGAGGCCGGAGGCCAGCACGGCCACCGCGGTGAGCGCGGCGGCGGCCCCGACCGCTGCGAGCCGCCAGTCGGCCCGCAGCCTGCGTCCCCGGCCACGCCCCGCGGCGCTGCTCAGCCGGTCCCGCCCCTCGGCGAGCCGCGCCCGGTCGGGCTTCGGCGCCCCGGCCCGGAACTCGCGTACGTCCTTCATCTCGTCCACCTTCACGGCCGGACCACCTCCGCCACTTCGCCCAGAAACGCCGGGCCGGCACCCAGCGCGGCCCGTACCTTGCGGCGGGCCCGGTTGAGCCGGGACCGCACGGTCCCGACGGGTATGCCGAGCGCCTCGGCGACCTCCTGGTAGGTCAGGTCGGCCCAGGCCACAAGCAGCAGCACATGCCGGTCGGCGGCGGACAGCGCGGCGAGCGCGTCCGCGAGCGGGGCGCGGTCGGCAACCAGGTCCGCGGTGTCCTCGGCCCAGCCGGCCGCGACGGGGTCCTGGCCGGTCCTGGCCAGCGCCCGCAGACCGCGTACTTCCTTCCGGCGCTGCTTGCCGATGAGGTGCGCGGCGATCCCGTACAGCCAGGGCCGGGCACTGGCCCGCGAGGCGTCGTAGCGGGCACGCACCCGGAACGCGGTCAGGAACGTGTCGGCCGTGACGTCGTCCGCCGCGTGGTCGCCGAGGCGCCGGGCCGCGTACCGGTGGATGTCGGGTGCGTACCGGTCGTAGAGCCGGGCAAACAGCTCCGGATGTTCCAGGGACTGCGCGATGACATGGCCGTCGCGCTCGTCGCCGGGGTCGAGCGCCGGTGGTCCGGTCACGGGTCCTCCGTCAGCGGGTGGGGTCGAGCGTGTCACCCGTTGTTCCCCGCTGCCCCGCGAAGAGTTCACGGCCGCACAGGATTTTCTCAGGGAGCGGGCGCGACCCTACGGGATCAGCCGCGCCAGCATCTCCCGTGCTTACCCGGCGTCGTACACCCCGCCCGTGAGCAGCACCTGCAGTGAGATCCCGTCCATGAGCGCGACCAGGGCCCGTGCCGTGACGGGATCGATGCGCTCGGCGAGGGCGTCGGACAGCTCCTGGCACCACTCGGCGGCGACGGGGCGCAGCGCGGGATTGCGCAGCGCGGCGAGGTACAGCTCGTACTCCAGCTCCACGCCGACCCGGTCCCCGGCGAGCTCGTCGGCGAGGTCGAGCGCCGGGTCCTGGAAGGAGCCGCGCGCCGCGACAACCTTCGCGAACCCCTCGTTGGCCTGGCGAGTCGACGACTCCTTCGTCCCGAAGCAACTTGAGTGCATGCTCCACCTAGGACGGTGGGTTGCTCGCCTGCGGCGGCTGTCCGCAGGCGTGCGCCGTTGTCCGCCGTCATACGTTGGCGTTGTCACGCAGTTAGACACTCAGGCGCCGTCCATTGATCGCTTATCGACGGTTAGGTGGTCCTGGTGTCTTCCACCCGTTCGCCCTCCGCCTGGGACGGCTCGGTCCTGGGGACGTCGGGGTGCTGTTCCATGGCTGCTCTCTCGGCCGGTTCGTCACGCTCGCCCTCGGCCTGGGAGGGCGTGTGAGAGTACAGCCAGCGGTCGTAGTCCGAGGCTCCGGTCTTCATGGCGGGCCTCCCTTGCTCGCTCAACTCCTATGTTCCTCCCTCCACCGCAGCCAGGGCGAGAGCGCGGTGCAAAGGGGGCGCGAGTGTGTTCGCTCACCGACAGATGGCCACCTGAACAGGGCCAGCTGACGCGAGCTGTGGGCGGGAGCCGAATTACAACATCGCAGGCGAGGAGGTCCCTCCCCTCCTCACCTGGAATGCGGGGCCGTACTTCTCGGATGATGCTGAAGGCGTGTCCGGACCGATTCGCGTGATCGTGCATCAGCCGTCGCCCACCGGTGGCCGGCGCGTGCGCGTGGACGGCGAGATCCTCGGTGGGGCCGGAACGCTGGGGTCAGGAGACAAGCAGCTGACGCCCTCCCCAGCCGAGAGGGGGCGTTGGGCCAACACGTTTTCCAACTGTGGTGGTGGGGCCTGGGGCTTCGAGCGGGGCCGTTCACCTGCGTTCATGGGCGTTCGGCCGTGGGAGCGGCCACCGGCTTCGGTCTTGTCTGAACGACCGTGAACGGTGCTGAATGAGACGGAAACTGAGACGGGCGGCGAGGCCGGGGTCGCTAGCATCGTCGCTGTTGAAGGGGGAGTCATGGCACTGGTCCGCAAGGGATCGCGAAGAATCGTTGTCGACGGCAGGGCCTACCGCTGGCGGCTGCGGGGCAGGCCTACGTACTTCCAGGGGCTGGCCTGGTCGCCGTGCACGTTCGCGGTCGAGCATGCGGACACCTCGGGGACGACGCTTGTGGTCACCACCGACCAGCCACATCCGAGCAATTGGATCGGCCGCGAGGCTGCGCCTGTACTGCCGTCCACTGTTGCCGCGGCTGTTCGGCTTGCGCTGCGTGAGGGTTGGACCCCGACGGCTCCTGGCTCCGCCTTCCACCTCAACCAGCCCGCCGGATTCACTCCTTCGCGCTGAACGTACCGACGGTCTGAAACCACGAGGGAGGAAGCCGGTGTTGTACGCACACGAGGTGATCCTGAACGAACTCGCACAGGGGCTCAGACCGACTGCCGAGGGTGTCGAGTGGTTCGAGGGCTTGTCGGAGGATGACCGACGCAAGGTCTTGCATGCACTGGTGCTGTTTTGCGGGTAGGCCCGTGCCTGCGAGGACGATGTGCCAGAGAGCATTGCGCGTTCTGGCATTCGCCCCACGCACCCGCCGGCGGTGATGCTCACGAAGTGGCGCTTCGGGATGGAAGCGCTTCCGGTCTACGAACTCACCAAGTCCTTTCGCCGCTCGTCGCCCTCTTCAGCGTCGCGGATACCCGCAGGAGAACGCTGCATTGCGCCGGGGGGTGTGGTCACGAGTGGCACAATCTGTCGGATCCGCCACGGGATGCGACCTAGGGTGACTTCTTGCCCTGGGTCTTGTCGGGGAGCTTGGGAAGCTGGGGTTTTCCAGCTCAGGGCCGGGCTCTTGTGTGGCTGAGTGGTCGTCGCTGGTCCCTGCTGAGCGCCCTCGGACGGCCCAGGGACGGCCCAGCCGTGGAAGTAGATGGGCGGCGTCATCCGGAGGAGACGGCCCGCCACTCTGCGGTGCCGCACCCTTCCCCTCCTCCATATGCCACCGTTTCCCGGCCACGTCGTGGTTCAGCAGCCTTTGAACCTTGGCAAGATCGGTGGTGGGCGGCACGTCCCCCAGGTTCGGCCCCACAGGGACTCTCATGCACGTCACAGAACGGCCACATCGCCACGATGCGGTGCACAATGCCACTCGAGACATCGCGGTCATCAGCGTGATCACCGAGGTGCTCTTCTTCGGGCTCGGCATCCTGGCCACCATCGCCGCAGTTCGGATGACCAACGCTCTCAACCGCAAGGCCGAGGCTGCACGTCGGGAAGTACTCGGCGATATCTGATCAAGCCAGCGGGCCACGGTGGACGTGGCCCAACGGTCGGAGGTGGGTGCCGGCCCCCCAGTGTCGCTCTGGTGATCACGCTTTGCGCTGAGTGAGAGCGGCAGTATCTCGCGGCCCTCGCCTTGGAGGCAGGATCTCGCAACAGATCATGACTGACCTGCAGACTGTGATCACAGCCTTGTAAGTGTGGACGTGGTCGTCGGCATGTCCGTCCAGGTCACTACGGCCGTAGCGGCAGCCCAGGTGAACAGTGCATCTCGACTGCGACGAGCCGTCATTGACCGTGTTTGACCACACGATGTGGCACGTTCCGAACGACCGAGCGTTTAGAAGGCGCTTAGCGCATTGCATGCGGTACTAGCTCTGACCTGTGCTTTTCCCATGCCTGATGCCGCGTCGGACATCCCTCGACACGCATTCGACACGGCCCGGGGTTCTCTACGGCCGCCGGAAGGCCGAGGGGTCAACGCCTGCCCCGTGATCCCTTGCAAAGGTCACATAGGCGGGGTACTCAGGATCGCCCACCTGCATGAGGGTGAAGAGATCCAGGTCATGGTTGGCGAACCGATGCAGATGCTGGAGGAACAGCTCCAGCTCCGCGTCCGCCAGCCGCTCATCGTGCCTCTCATTGCGCATGCCGGCACGATACGAGCCGGGTTTCCGTGTGCGCAGTGGCGAGGCTAAAGCGAGGGTCCGTGATCTGATTTGGCGCGCGTCTGGGGGCGCAGAGTGCGGTCAGGTTGTCAAGGAACTACCTCAGCTGCGGCGGACCGATGACGGTCTGGCCGATCTGTTCGGCCAGCCAGGTTGTATGGAGTTCCTCGTATCCGTCGCCGTTTCCGCGGCGGACGTGCACGAGGACAGTGTGCCCATCGATGTGCTCGTCAAGTTCACGGGTGGCGGCGTTGAACAGCACAGATACCTCGGCGTGATTGAACTCCGCGTACAGGCCACGTTCCGGAACCTCCGGCCATCCCAGACAGGACCAGCGGATCTCTGCCACATGCCTGCTGGCCACGGCCGTGAACGTGGCCTCAATGCTTCCTACCGGCTGATGCAGCATCGATGCCCAGAGCGGAAGATGCGCCGACAAGAAGGCGGGATCGGTGGAGGTGGGGTGTGTCCGTCACCGGTGATCGCGGTGTCGATGTGCTGCGCGGCGATCGACCGCTCACCGGATCTGGTCGGCCGCCCACTCGGCCCACTCGCGGCGCATGGCGTTGAACCGCAGGCCGTACTCCAGGGCGATCCGGCCGTAGACCGACAGACTGTCGTCATCCCAGTCGACGGATTCCTCCAGCCGACGCAGACTCTGGTACCCCTGATCGGACAGCTCGATGAGCTCGGCCAGGTAGCCGTGTGCCTGCTCGGGCGTGAGCACCCCGAGAAAGAACACCCGCAGGAGAATGTCGCTGCGGGTGTTCCGCTGTGGCTTGGTCTCGGTCAGCCAGTGCCGCAGTTCGGCCAGTCCCTCGTCGGTGAGTGCGTACTCCTTGCGGCCTCGCGGACCCTCGGCTGCCACCTTGATCAGCCCTGTGCCCGCCAGCTTGGTCAGCTCGGTATAGATCTGACTCTGGGTCGCCGGCCAGGCGGTGGCCAGCGACGTCTCGAACAGTTTCAGCAGGTCGTAGCCGCTGGCGGGGCGCTCGGAGAGGAGCCCGAGCAGCGCGTGTCGAAGGCTCATGCCCCTCAGTCTACATTCCACTCTTGACATGTCACTCCATGACCTTCTACTTTCGACATGTCGCAATAGAATCACTGAAGCAAGCGGAGACCTCATGTCCTACCTGCGCACCTTCCTCCCCTGGATCGTCTTCGCCGCGCTGCCGTCGGGCAGCTGGCAGTGGGCGGCGCTGGCCGCCCTGGTGGTCGCGGTGGCCGTGACCGTCCAGCAGATACGGTCCGACGTCGGACCGGACGGGCTGATCATCGAGATCGGCTCCGCGGTCTTCTTCGGCGTCTTGGCCGTCATCGCCTTCGCCAACCCGGACTCGAGCGTGCACGACTACTCGGCGGCGCTGTCGGCGGGGACGCTGGCGGTCATCGCCGGGGTCTCGCTGGCCATCGGCAAGCCGTTCACGTTGGGCATTGCCAAGCGCACCACCCCGCGCGAGGTCTGGGGGCTCAAGCCGTTCATCCGGACCAACGTCATCATCACCGGCGTCTGGACCGCGGCCTTCGCCCTGACCGCTGTCGTGCTCGCCTCCGTGGCGCACGCCGGAAACGCCCACTCGGCCCCCGCCGCGCTCATCCAGGTCGCCGGCTTCGTCCTCCCGATGATCTTCACCGTCCGCTACGTCGCCCACGTCCAGGCCAAGGCCGGTGCCCGGTGACCTCCGCGCAGCAGGCCCGGCCGCGCCTGGCGGGCAACTACGCCCCGGTCGGCGAAGAACTCACCGCCTACGATCTGCCGATGACCGGGCGGATCCCGGACGAGCTCGCCGGCTGGTACCTCCGCATTGGGCCGAACCCGGCCGACGCTGCGCTGCCTCCGGACACTGGTTCTTCGGCGACGGCATGATCCACGGCGTCCGGCTGGAGGGCGGCCGGGCCGTCTCGTACCGTAACCGCTGAGAACGCACCCGCAGCTTCACCGACGACGCCCGGCCGACGCCGCACCGGCTCCGGCAGGAGGGTGGCCGCGCGGACCCGGCCAACACCCACGTCATCCGGCACGCGAGCCGGACCCTCGCCCCGGTCGAGACGGCCGCGCCCTACGAGCTCACCCGCGACCTGGACACGGTCGGCGCATACGACTTCGGCGGGAAGCTGGACACCGCGGTGACCGCGCACCCGAGGGTGTGCCCGGACACCGGGGAGATGCGCTTCTTCGGCTACGGGATGCTGGAGGCCCCGTATCTCACCTACCGTCGGGCCGACGCCTCGGGCGATCTGGTGATCAGCAGGCCGGTCGAGTTGCCCAGGCCGACGATGATGCACGACTTCAACGTCACCGCGGAGCACGTCGTCTTCATGGACCTGTCCGTCGTATTCGACCGGGACCTGGCCATGGCCGGGACCATGCCCTACCACTGGGACGACGGCTACGGCGCCCGGCAGGGGGTGCTGCGCCGCAACGACCCGTACGGCGAGGTGCGTTGGTTCGGCATCGACCCGTGCTACGTCTTCCACCCGCTCAACGCCTGCGACGCGCCGGACGGCACCATCGTGCTGCACGTGATGCGCTACCCCGAGCTGTGGCGGCGCACCGGCGACGTCATCGACCGCAGGCAGGAGGCCGTGCTCTGGAAGTGGACGATCGACGCAGCCACCGGGACGGTCCGCGAGGAGCAGTGCGACGACCGTCCCGGCACTTCCCCCGGTCGATGATGCCGTCAAGGCGGTGTTGCAGCGGTCGACGATCAAGTGGTGCTTGGAGCCGGGGCGGGCGCGGTCGAGGGGCGGGGGGGCCGAGGTGATCCCCCCTTGAGAGCCCGGACGTGCGATCCGTCCACGGCGCAGTCGTCCAGGTTCAGCAAGTCCGCGCGGCGCAGTTCGGTCAACAGCGCGGCATGCTGACCGGGCCAGACGCCCGCCTCGGTCCAGTCCCGCAGCCGGCGCCAGGCCGTCACTCCGGAGCAACCCACCAACTCACTCGGTACGTCGCGCCGGGCCGCGCCTTTCCGTAAGACGTAGACGATGCCAGTCAGCGCGACCCGGTCCGGTACCGGGAGCCGCCCGGGGTGGCCATGCCGTCGTACGGGCCGCGCTGGCAACAGCGGGGCTATCCGATCCCACAGCTCGTCGGGGCAAGGCTCGCGATCACGACGCTGAAGCTTGCTAGAGAGCCCGGTTGAGCAGTCCGGGCTGGCTGGACATACTCCCTGAACCACCCTGCCGCGTCGCGGGCGACGTCGACAGCGACGAGCCGGTCATCTTCGTTCCCTGCGTGGAGCGCAGTAGCACCTGTCCATCCGCGAACGCCGCAAGCTGGGAACGGTGGCCTTCGCGCGGTCAGTCGGCGCCGACCCTGCGGGGGCCGGGTCTGCGTGCCTTCGCGAGCAGTGCGCTGCAGTGGTTCTGCAGCAGAACGGAGGGGACCGCACCGAGCGAGACGTCCCGGACGACCCGGCGCAGCTCCCCGACCGGGGAGCCAGCCAGCACCTGGAGCACCTCGAACTTGTTCTGCATCGGCACCTTGGGATCGGACACGAAGTCCCGAGCTGCGGCTGCCGCCGGTGCATGCTGCAGCTGAGCCAGGGCGATCAGCACCTTGGTCTGGAGGTAGCGGTTGGGTTCCTCCGTGGCTAGCCGTTCGAGCAGGTCCAGGGCGTCCGCGCCGCCCATGTGCTGCAAAACCTGGACCGCGCCCCCGCGAACCTTCGCTGACGCGTGCCGGGCGGCGGCGATCGCCCGGTGGGCGGCACTCGTCTCCGGCAGCAGGCGACCCCGGGTCAGCGCCAGCGCGCGGAGCCGAACCGCCGTCTCCTGGTGGGTGTCGGCCGCCACGTCGGGCAGCACCTGCCTGGCCCGCTCCGGGTGCGCCCGGCACAGGGTCTCCAGTGCCCGGACGCACGAATCCGCGTCGACTGACACGTCCGTCAGTAGCTCCTCCAGTGCCCGGCACCCGTCCTCCGGGGCGATCTTGCCCAGCGCGCTGGCGGCGCGGATCCGCGCCGCTGGACCGAACGCCGACTGGGTGAGCCGCTCCAGGCAGTGGCGTGCCCGGCCGTCGCCGAGGTCCGCCAGGAGCGTGCCGGCCCGCACCCGCATCTCCTCCAGCAGTTCCGGGTTGACCAGTACAGACAGCAAGGCGTCGGCGGCCTTGCGGGTGCGGAACTGGTCGAGGTGTTCGGCGGCCAGGATTTGCGATGCCCGGGGCGCCGAAGGATGCAGCGCGATGACGGTGAGCGGGTATAGCGCCCGCGGATCCCGTACGCCGTCTAGCGCCTCGGCGGCCTGGAGACGCAGCTCGACCTCGACTGCGGGGTCGCTGGCCAGGGTGTACAGGACGTCCTGGCCGCGCGGGTCGGAGAGGGAGAGCAGGGCCCGGCCCGCCTGGAGTCGCTCCGGTCCGGTCAGCCGCTCCATCGCCGCGATCGCGGCCAGCGCGTCGGCCGCTCTGGGGTCGCCGTGCCGGGCCAGCGCCTCGGCCGCCCGCAGGATCAGCGCTGGCTCGTCGGACGGCCCGTTCAGCAGGTGGGCCAGGGTGTCCACGACGCGGGGGTCCCGGAGCCGGGAGAGTCCGTCGGCGGCCGACAACCGCAGGAGGCGGTCCTCCGAGGGGTCCTGGGCGATCCGGGCCAGGAACTCGACTGAGTCCTTTCCGCCCAGCCATTCCAGGGCCTCCAGCGCCCGGTTCCGGGAGGACACCGGGTGCTCCCGGTTCCCGGCGGCCTCGCGCAGGTACCGGAAGGCGAAGTGCGGGTGGAGCCGAGAGAGCGCTTCCACCGCGGCGGACCGGACATGGGGGAGGGTCCGGCCGTCGACGGCGATGCCGAGCAGGATGGCAACGGCATTGTCGGGCGCGGTCCGGTCCAGGGACTCCGCGGCGCGCAGCCGGTCCACCCACCAGGTCTCCGAGGACCGGGCGAGGTCCGCCAGTGCCCGCGCGCCGCGCTCGTCACCGAGCCGGCCCAGGATCTCGGCGGCCCTGATCCTGCGCCCCGCGTCTGCTTCCTGGTTGCTGGCGACGGAGACCGGCAGCTCATGGGCGTCTGGGGCGCCGAGGTCCGCGAGCATCTCCGCGGCGTGCAGCCGGGATCCCAGGTCGTGCGTGGGGAAGGCCGCGAACGAGGAGATCTCCGCGGTGCCCCGGGCGTCCCCGAGGTCCACCAGCGCCCGAGCGGCCTGCAGCCGGGTAAACGGGTCGCGCCGCTCGTCGCGGACCACCGCGAACAGTTCCCGCGTGGCCACCCGCAGCACCCGCCGGGGAAGGGTGGCGCCCTCGCTGCTCAGCCGGGCGACGTACTGGGCGCCGTGCGGCTCCCTGGACCAGTGCGCGAGCAGCCGCGCGAACCCCGGACGGCCGGACCAGGAGGAGATGAGGAAGTCGACATAGGGACTCTCGACGGCGGCCAGCGGGGCCACCCGACGTCTGCGCGGCCAGCCGCCGATGATCGAGCGGTAGGCGGTCCGGTTCCGCTCAGGGTCCCCAACCGTGGCCTGCGCCGCGAGGTGTTCGAGCAGCGTCTGGTGGACGAACTCCAGGCCGCCGCCCCGCCGGACGACGAGCCCGCCGCGCAGCAGTAATTCCTCGCACAGTGCGTTCCACCGCTCGGCATGGAGCGAGGCGGGTCGCAGGTGGCCCGTCCACCGTTCGATCAGCTGCCGCTCGGGTGTGATGTCTCCGCCGTACTTGGCCAGCGCCAGCTCCCGCAGGACGTGATCCGCCAGGGCGCCGAGTCCTTCCGCCGCGCGGGCCCCCTCGGCGCCGTGGCGGTCCAGCACGGCGTGCACCTGCTCCAGCACGTTGGCCGCCCGCTCGTCGTACTGCTTGGCGCGGAGCAGGTCCATGAACCGCGTGTACAGCGCCCAGCGGCCCCGGGGCAGCGGCTCCTGGCCGGAGTCGGCGTGCAACTGGCAGAGCATGGTCGCCATCAGCGGCACCGTCGCCAGGTGCCGCACGCTGGGGATCCTGACGTGATCCAGGAAGGCAGTGGTCCTCGCCTCTGGCTCCGGCAGGCCCAGGGCGGTGAACCAGGCGCGGGCAAACCCGGGCAGCTGCTGGAGGTCGAAGGGCAGCAACGAGCAGCAGCGAAATCGAGGTTCCGGTATGTCCCGGACGTCGAGGGTGGGCCTGGTCGCCAGGACGAACCGGAACTGGTGCGCGTACGCGTCCTGTTCCCGGATCGAGGCGAGCTTGCCGAGAACGCGCTGCCGCTCCTCCGGGCTCATCACCTCGTCCACGCCGTCCACCAGCAGCAACCAGCGCACACCCGGCGCCGGGGGAGAGGCGAAGAGGTCCTCGCGGATAGGGCTGACCAGCCCGGCGCCGCTCAGCTCCCGTGAGACGGCGTCGTGCAGGAGGCTCGCGAAGGGCCGGTCGCCGACCAGGTCTGCGGCCCTTACCAGGACGGGGACCGAGTGGTAGAAATGCTCCTCGGTCCACCTGCGGGCGATGGTGGTGATCCAGGACCGCAGCAGACTGGACTTCCCGAAGCCCGGTCCCCCGAAGACGATTACGTCGTCGGGGTCGTCCAGGAGCCCGTCGGCGGGGGTCCGCATTCCGTCGCCCGGCACCGAGTCGAAGCCCCGATACACCGTTGCGTGCTGGTGGACATAGACCGAGGACAGCGGCGGCGGCACCGTGCCGGGGACCACGCCTGGGTACGGGTGCTCCCGGGCGGCCCGCGCGGAGATGTCTAGGAACTCGCGCAGCTGTGGTCCGAGGAAGGGCCAGCCGCCCGCCTCGATCTGCGCGTCCGACAGCGTGCCCAGCCAGGTCCGACAGTCGGCGCTCCACCGGCTGTCGCACCAGCCGGGATCGAGCCGGGCGGTCAGCTCACGCGCCCCAACCATGTGCGAACTGCCGGTCCGGTCGGCGGTGGTGAGCATGCCGGCCACGCACCCCGTCCGGCGGTTGAGTACGGGACTGCCGCTAAACCCGGCGGTCACCACCGCGCCGCGCAGCCGGTGCAGGCTGTTCGGCCGCTCGAATGCACGGGCAGACGTGCCCTCGTAGGTGAAGGTCGCGGACTGCCCGGCGCGGAACATGCCGGACGGGTGCCCATGGGTCCACAGCGCGTCCCCGACGGCCAGCCGGTCCGACAGAGGTAGGGCGGCGGGGCTCTCCCGCCGGTCGGCGTCGGTGACCTGGAGGAATGCCAGGTCGAGCCCGTCCCCCGGGGTCAGGAAGTACTGCTCCGGACGTGCCTGGAGTTCCAGGACCAGCGAGCGCGAGGCGATGCGGCCCACGATCCTGCGCGGCAACTCCGCCGCCGAGGCGGCCACCACGTGGGCGCACGTGGCCACCACGCCGGGCGCCACGAAGAAACCGGTACCCACGGCGAGCGGATCGCCGTCGGGCGAGGGCACTTCGAGCGCGACGACGGAGTCCGCCAGCGCCGACTCCTGCCACCCCGGGGGAAGGGCCGTCACGCCGAGGTGCTGTCCCATTCGAGCGTGACCTTGAACGCCGACTTGGCGCTCGCCTTGCCGATGGCGGCCACCAGAGAGCCCGACTCCAGGGCGATGTCGCAGCCGAATTCCAGCGTCACCTTGCTCGCCGTGCTCTGCCGGGCTTGCTCGCCCACGGCCCGCGCCACCGCGTTCAGCCCGGACATGACCTGGTCGAGGCCTGGGCGACGGGCGCCGATCTCGGTCTCCTCGCCGTCCGCTGCGGACTCGGTGGAGTCCGCGAACACCTGGATGCGCACCCCGTCCTGGGTCACCGGGACCACCACGGTCTCTCTCATGGTGCGGTCGTCCTCTGTCATCGTGCGCCCCCTCCAGGCATCGGCCCGAACGTCTGTGATGAGCCCGGAGCGGGCCGTAACGACATCGTGGCACAGCCCACTGACAGCGCGTGGCCGCCGGAGATAACCCCCTGCGCGCGGCGGGACTCGGCGGTCAGGCGAGCGCGCCGATCTCCCCGGCCGGCGGCAGGCGCCGCACGCACGGACAGCTCGCCCTCGAGCTGGGGGAGTACGGGCGCGTGGAAGACGCGGGCTGGGAACGCACCCGGGCTACCGCCTACGACGTGATCCGCGCGACGGAAGTCCACCGTTACGCCGCCGTGCTGTGCGAGAACGTCCTCGAATTCGCTGTCGACTGGGAGCTGTTCGACTGGTGGCGCGGCGGCATGGAACTGCTCGGCTACCGCTCGCAGGTAGTTTCCGTCTCCTCCGCCCACGTTGGTGGAGGAGACAACCTGCCCGCTCCGCAGTGGCGGGACCGGATTTACATCACGTTCACCCGCACCGACGTTCCCGTCCCGGACCTGACACCGTCGCCGTTGGCGTACTGCACCGCCTGCGGTGAGGACGTTGGAGCGGTGCAGATCTGGCGCAACGGCCGTCGGGTGGGCAAGTACAAGCAGCAGGGAGTGCGGATCGGCGACCGCGGCGCACGGGCTGCGCCCGCTGGCCGCGAACACGGTCAAGCGCATCCGCACCGGGCTGAACCTGCTCGGTGAAGCCCGGATGGTCCTTACCGTCAACCACGGCGGGCACGACGGCCGCGCGGTCCCCGCCGACACGGCGCCGCTCGCGGCCCGCACGGTGAAGATCGGAGACGCGGTCCTCGTACCGACCGGCGGAACCTGGAACACCCAGCCCACCCCCACGGGCGAGCCGATGCGCACCAGGCTGGCCAACCCCAAGGGATTCGAGGCCCTGCTCACCCCGCCGCCGGTCGACGACTCGTTCATCGTCACGCTGCGCCGCAACGCCACCGCCCGCCCGGTCTCCGCGCCGGTCGACACGGTGACCGGGCAGGGGCGGCACCACTGGCTCGTCATCCCCTACCGCAACGCGCTCGCCAAGTCGGCCGGCGAGCCGCTGCACACCCTCGGTACGAAGGACTCCGCCGGACTGCTCGGCCCGGCACCGGAGCTGGACGACTGCCACTACCGGATGATCCAGCCGCGCGAGCAGCTGCTCGCGCAGCGCTTCCCGGCCGACTACATCGTCCACGGCAACAAGGGCGAGCAGACCATGCAGGCCGGAAACGCCGTGTCCTGCAACGTCGCCCAGTGGATCGGTGAACGCGTCACCGCCGCACTGGCCGGCACCGCAGCCCACGCGGCCTAGGTTCTGTCTCTTTGGTCAGTGTCGGGTCCAGATGAGGATGCCGGCGAGGTGGAGCGCGGCCTGATAGGCGATGGCGAGTTTGTCGGTTCGTGTGGCCAGGCCCTGCCACTGCTTGAGGCGGTTGATGCAGCGTTCGACGGTGTCCCGTTGCTTGTAGGTCTCGCGGTCGAAGCCGGGTGGGCGGCCGCCGTGACGGCCTCGCCGTTCGCGGAAGCGTCGACAGATCGCGGCACACGAGCTGGGCCACGCCCTGGGGCTGTGCCACAAGTCGGACGCGGGCGGTCCGGGCTACGTGCGGTCGGGCGCGGCGGGCCGGTGGATCAGGGCCGGACGCCCCGGGCCCTGATCCGAAGGACACGGGACGGGGCGAGTTACCCCGGGCCCGTCGCCCCTGCCGCCGAGATCAGGATTCCCGGCCGGAGGGGGTCAGCCCTTGAGCAGGTTGTAGGCGAGACCCACGACGAGGAGGTACCCCAGATAGGAGGCGAGTATCACGCCCAGCATCGCCAGGAGCTTGACCGGCGTCCCGAACGGTTTGCGGGCGAGGGAGAGGTTCGCGAAGAGGCCCGCCGCCCCGATGGCCCCGCCTATCGCCCCGCCGACCGACAGCAGGAGGATCGGCACGATCGAGAGGACCAACTGCCACCAGGCGAGCCCTCGGACCCTGGCCCACGGATCCGGCTTGCCAAGCGAGTTCTTTCCGAGGTCGGGGATCTGCTGCATGTGCGCAAAACCTTCATTCTCTTCATCGTGATCGTGCTGCACCGTCAGGATGCGGGTGACGGGCCTGCCGGGCAACGACGTGCCGACAACGGTTTGCCTACGAAACTCGGCTGTCAACGGCCGACTCGGCGCCCTTGCCCGCGCATTCGGTCCGCCTGGGACGTGTCCTTCGGATCAGCCCGCGATGCCGGGCGCCCCGGGCCTGACCTGACCAGAGAGACACGGCCTAGCTACTACAGGCCGTCCAAGACCCCCAGCACGGCCTTGAAGATTCGGACCCTGCGGCGGTGTGCCTTGCTGCAAAAGCGTCGGTGCCGCAGCGGCTTCGCG
>NZ_JBSFYW010000107.1:0-17143 GCF_053599975.1 Streptomyces sp. NPDC005141
AGACCCGATAAGTCCGACGCGCTCGCAGCCACCCCAACCACCCCCGGAACCCACTGCCAACCAGCCTACGCCCACGACAAAAGCAACGGCATTGCGACTAGAGCGTGTCTCCCAGATTGAGCTGGGAGTTCGTCAGGAGTGGCCGGACCCAGTCCGTTGCTGGGGGGCAACTTGCCCGGCAGGTCTCGGGAGGCCATGGCCCACTACATGAGGCCGGGTCGAGCCGGCCGACCATGCGTGTGATGGTTCGGTCGCACCAGTCGCACGCCACTGTCGCGTGGGCACCCGCGGCCTCAAGGATCCCGGCCGCGTCTTGGGCGGCTTCAACTCAGTCGGGTTCTGTGACCCTACGGGCGCACTGTCCAACAGAAGCTTGCTGTTCCACAGGCTGAGAGCGGTGACCGTCCGGATCGCACGGACCGTCTCCGTCTTCCGGTCTCCTGCCTCCGTCAGCAGAACACGGCATCCTGGTCTTCCACACACCCTCCCCCGGCGGCCTCAGGCTGTCCAGTAAGTGAAGCTTCCCCGCAGCTGCTGAACTCCAGGGGCAAAGCGTCGAGAGACATAGCAGGCTATCGCCGGGCAGGCCGATGCGACCCGGCAGGGTGTTCCGGCTAGGCTCACACCCGTGACGTGGCTGCGGGCCTTCGGAGAGGTCGTGCGATCCGGGCTCACGATCGAGGAGACGCGGCTGGAGCCCCTGCTCGCACTGCGCACGGCCGCTGGGGTCGCGATCGTCGTCGGGCCGGCGCTGTGGCTCGTCTCCCCTGCGTATGCCGCGTCCGCCGCCCTCGGTGCCTACTCCGCGGGTGGGGCCACGTTCCAGCGCACCTGGCGTCCACGCAAGGTGATCGCGCTCGGCGCGGGCGCGGGTCTGGCGCTCAGCACCTTCGTAGGCTACCTGGCCGCGGGGCGACTCGTGACGTTCCTCCCACTGCTGGCCGTATGGGCCTTTGCCGCGGGAATGGCGTGGGCCGTCGGATCGACCGCAGGGATCGTCGCAGCGACGACCGTGGGCAGCATGCTGGTGACCATCACCCTGCCCACGAGCGTCGGGCGAGCCCTGGAGCACGCCGGGGTCATCGCACTCGGGGGCGTGACGCAGGCCGTGCTGATCTTGCTGTTCCCGATCCGGCGTTGGGGAGCACATCGTGACGCGCTCGCCGACGCCCTGGCCGCCGTGGCGGACCACGCCCGCCGGTTGCGGCACGACCCGACCGCCCCGTTCGACCCGGAGCCATTGATGACGGCCCGGGACGCGGCCGCCGTGACGCCATCACAAGCCCGCACCCGTCCCCCCGTCCTCCACGGCCCCCGAGGACTCGCCGAGCGCATTCTGCCGGTCGTCGCCGCGCTCGCCGACCCGCGCGTCGGCGCCCCGGCGGAGGGACCCGGGAGGGACCGCGCGCGAGAGTTGCTCGACGCGGCCGCCGACGTCCTGGATGCGGCCGCTCGTTCGATCCGCCGCGGCACTCCCGCCGAGGTGCGGCCCGGGAGCACGGACGTCCTGCGTGTCGACAAGGAGCACGAGGTGCTGGAGGGCCCCGCGCGGCAGGCCGCCGAGCGGCTCGTGGAACTGCTCGCCGAGGCGTTGGAGATCGCCGGGAGCGGCAGCGTCTCCCTGAGGACGCCCACGCCGGCCGGCTCGACGAACGCCCAGCTCCTGGTGCGCCCGACAATGTTCCGGCTGGTCCCGGTCGTCGTCCGGGCGGTCCGCCGTGAGCTCCGCCGGGACTCGCCCGTGTTCCGGCACGCCGTCCGCCTGGCGGCGGTGGCCACGCTCGGCTACCTGATCGCCGCCCGGCTACCCCTGGGCCACGGCTACTGGGCGCCCATCACCTCGGTGATGGTGATGCGGCCGGACTTCCACCGGACGTACGCGCGCGCGGTGGCCCGTCTAGCCGGGACCCTGGCAGGGGTCGCGCTCGCCACCGGGATGGTGCGGGCCCTGGGCCCGGACGCCCATGTGTTCGGCGCGCTGGCGGTGGTCTCGGCGGGCCTGTCGTACACGCTGAACCGTACCGGCTACGCCTACTCCCAGTGCTTCACTGCCGCGTACGTCGTCTTCCTGCTCGGCATGGGCGGCCAGGCATGGGAGCAGACGGTCCCGGAGCGGGTGATGCTCACCCTGCTCGGCGGGGCCCTGGCAATGCTGGCGTACGTGGTGTTCCCCGCATGGGAGACACCCCGGCTGCCGGGCCGGCTTGCGGACTGGCTCGCCGCCAACGGCCGCTACGCGGCCGCGGTGCTCCGCAGCTACGCCGAACCGACCCGGGAGCATCACGCCGACATGCGCAGGGCACTGCTGGCGAGCAGGAAGGCACGTGCCGCTTGGCAGGAGGCATACGACCAGGCAAGGCAGGAACCGGTCCGCCCCAGGGGTCTGACGTCGCGCGAGGCGCAGGAGGCGCAGGAAGCGCTCAAGGGGTTCGGCCGGGCGGCGATGCTCATGGAGAGCCACGTCCCGCGGGCCGACAGCCATTTCGTCCCCGAGGCGGAGCGGTTCGCCGAGGCCCTGGAGGCGGACACCGCGCAGGCGGCAGTCGACGTGCGCGAGCACAGGAATCCGGACTGGGGGCGCGTGGAGGAGGCGCTCCACGCGTGGGAGGACGCCGCCGCCGGGGACCGAAGCCCGGTGGTGCGGCGCGGGGCGGAACTGCAGAAGCAAGCCTTGGAGGACCTCGCGACGGCCGTGAGCCGCACACCCCTGGAACGGGACGTCGGCTCCGCTCGCGAGGAGCAGCGGATGCGGGCAGCCGTGGCGGCGGAAGGTGACGGATCAGGACCCGCGCACCGGGGTGGGTGACGACTCCGGCGACGGGAAGCGCCGCGCCTCCTGGAGCGGGAAGTAGTCTCCCGGCCGCGTCGAGCGCCGCCACACGTACGCCTCTGTCGCCATCACGAGGATCAGCCACGCCAGGATGAGCAGTTCGATCCCCTCGACGTTCCACCGGAAGGACTTCTCCGGCACGCCATCAACACCCACCAGCACAACCGCCCGACCACCGACCACGACTGCGCCGACATCTCGCAGGTGGTGCCGACCCGCTACCCGCGCACCGACATCCTGTGGGGTCCCCCGGACTACACGCACCAGACCCGGGCCAGCGGCAGTAGCGCGGCCACAGGGAATTCAGCAGCGGCCTGTTCTCCACCGACGGCACCGACGAGGCAGCCATCCGCTCCCGAGCCACCATGCACGACGCCCTCGGCAAAAGGGCATGGACGCGCCGGCACATCCTCGAGCAGGCGGCGCAGCGCGGCCGACGAGGCGGGTACGCACACCGCCCTCTCTGATGCTCACGCCTTCCTGTATCAGGTCGAGAAATCTCTGCTTGACCTCGGGGGGCACCCTTCTGCCGTTCGGGCGCCCCCGGCTGTGCTTCTGCCCTTCATCGCCTACCCGGGGGGGTCGGGTGTTGCGACGATCAGTAGAACCCAAGAACCGGGCGGGGCTCCCCCCGTTGAGGGGGCAACTGCTCTGCGCGGCGACGCCACCAGAACCCTCGCGGTGATCTGCTTCAAGCGCAACCGGCGCCCCGAGCACCTGCGCCACCCGGATCCCGTGTGTATGGTCGGCCGGACGCTGTACTTCGATCAGCAGGCTGTGGAGAGCTTTTGGGCGGCCTGGCGGCAGGATGTCGGTACCGCGTCCCTCGGGTCGGGCCGGCGCCCGGGAGGCGGGCAAGGGCCCGCGGAGGCGGCCTCGGACGCGAACAACGCGAACTGTCCGTGGAGATGGCGCTGGACGCACTGCGCCGGATCGGCGGACACCGTCACGGCCTGGCCGCCGAAATCGCGCGTGAGCACGGCGGCATCGCCCGCAGCTGGCAGCGCGCCGTGAACGAGGCGCGTGAACGGTTCGAGCAGGAGCGCGGTGCGGGATTAGCATGACCGCCATGGGTGGCTGGCGCAGCGGCTGCCCGCCATTGGTCAATCGGTGTCGCCGTCCCTGTGGCCGCTGCTCGTCCTCGCCGTCCCACCTCTCTCCTCATTCTTCTTCAACCGGCCTGGGAAAAGCGGCTCCAGAGGGGATGTCAGCACCCCGACCACAGGCGGCAACCTGTGGTGAACTGCGCGGATGCCAGCACCGGCCTCCGTTCTCGCGCAAGAGATGCCGCAAGAGATGTCGCAAGAGAACACGCAAGAGATGTCGTGATTCGCAGGACCGGATCCCGAGGGACTGGTTACCCACCTGGCCCGGGGCCGCAGAGAACTCGTAGGGTGGCGACGGTTCCTGGGCAGCATGCTGGAGCAGCAGGGGACGGCCACCAGCCATCGGGGGGCAGGATTGGGCAACCGCGGGGACATGTATTTCCCAGTCATCATCAACGGTCTGGACTACCTGCACAGCTCGGTCAGCTCCCTGGTCGGTGAGCCGAAGGGCCGCGCGCTGAAGTACGCGGTGCTGCACCTGCAGTTCGCGGCCGAGACCCTGTTCAAGGCTCGTCTGGAACTGCACGACGCGGCCCTGGTCTGGGTGAAGCGGGAGAAGTTCGACGAGCGGTTGCACCGCCTGGGCGACTTCAAGAGCGTCGGTACAAAGGACGCCCTCGAGCGGCTGCGTGACGAGGGCGGATCGCGAACCCGATCGCCCCAGACGACGGTTCCCTCAAGGCCCTGGTCGATCTGCGCAACCGTCTAACCCACTTAGGCGCCACTGACACGGCCGTCGCCGTGGAGGCGCGATCGCCAGCATCGAGAGTCATCGCCAGCTTGTCTACGATCGCATCAGATCCGCTGCGGCAGCCGGAGTCGGACGCCGGGCCGCTTCCTTCCCTTGTTCCCGTAGGCATCGCCGTGGTCGGCGCACGATGACCAGCCGCCGCACCCGGGCGGAAAGCCCGTCGAGCAGCCGGCCCAGATGAGCGTCATCGCAGGCGAGGGCAGCAGCCTGTGAGGTGCTGCTGTCCCTGTTGTTGCCGAGGGAATGGGCGCCTTGCCGTCCCAGTGCGCTACGGCAGCCGTGGGTCACTCGGCCGCTCAGGGCCGGATCCCTCCCATGCCTGGGACACCAGCAGCAAGTGGTGGGCGCAACGGCAGCCCTTGTTGAACCTCGAGCTCGACGCAGGTCTCTACCAGCCGTGCACGGAGAACGGTTCGTCCTTGAGGTAGTGCACGATGCCCAGCGCGTTGTACGGGACGGTGTTCTCCGGAAGGTGATCACTGGGATGCCAGGACAGGCCCGCGCATTTGTGGGGTTCCATGTTGCGGGGCTCACCCTTCCAGTGGCGGGCGGCGAAGAACCAGCCGATGCGGGGCTCGCCCTCGGGATTGCGGAAATGCATGACGTGCACGATTCGTAGTGCGTCCCGTTCGACAATGACGCCGGTCTCCTCCAGGCCCTCCCGGATCACGGCATCGAAGACGTCCTCGCCCTCGTCGAGCTTCCCTGAGGGCAGGTTGAGCAGGCCGTCGGCGTAGCCGGTGCCCTGCCGCTCGGCAAGGCACACGGTGCCGTTGCGCTCCAGGATGAGCATCACGTCGTTCACGGGCTGTTGGGGCACGGTGCTTTGTCCTCCGACCGGTGGGCCCTTTCCGGCAGGGGACTCTAGCCGGGCAGATGGCCAACAGCCCCACGTCTCCAACGCGTTCCATGGTCCACTGGACACGCTCAGAAACGGTCAGGCCCGTGGGCAACTCCAGCATCGGTACGCCCGTGGCGCGGCACTCTTCGTGGATGGCGGTGTCGGATGCGTCCTGGATGCCGAGGACCTTTGCGCGCATGAGGTCGCCGCCGGCCTTCTGGTCGTAGCGGTCCCGGCAATACACGATCAGGTCGTAGGCCTGGGGCATCCAGGCGCGGCACAGCGCATCCGCTGCGGCGAGGACGGCCACGGTGCCCGGTTCGGTCGGGTCGAGAAGCCCGCAGGTAGGTTGTCAGCCGTTCGCAGTACGGGGATCTTCAAGGAGAAGGGCCAGAGGCCCCGCGGGGGCAGGGGCGTTTCAAAGTCCTGGTGATCACATGAGTCCGCAGGCCAGAGCGGTTTGGAGGCGCCGGCGTGCCGGTTGGCGTCGCGCGCGCCGTAGTGGGCAGCGGCCAGGATCTGC
Source organism: Streptomyces sp. NPDC005141 (assembly GCF_053599975.1). Classification (NCBI taxonomy): domain Bacteria; kingdom Bacillati; phylum Actinomycetota; class Actinomycetes; order Kitasatosporales; family Streptomycetaceae; genus Streptomyces; species Streptomyces sp. NPDC005141. Next base: position 6,052 of record NZ_JBSFYW010000107.1, read on the forward strand.
TCTACGCCTTCCAGGGTCATCCCGGCCTCCCGACGCCGGACGCGGTTGTGGACCTCGCCGAGCAGCCCGTGCTCCTGGCTGTCGTGCTCGTGCGTCATCGCCTTCGTCGTGGTCGGCGGGGTGCTGGCGAGGGCGGCGCGCCGACCTGTTCGGGAGTGTGGCCGGCGGCCAGCAGGAGTTGGGTCAGCAGGTTGTAGCCGCTGCCGCGCATCCGGGCTCTCCTTCGCGAAGTGGGGCGGGGCGGACCGTGTCGCGGGCCGCCCCGTGGGCGGTGGTGTTACCGGTCGGCGGTGCAGTCGTGGCCGGTCTCGACCCGGTCGCTGTCAGCGAAGTCGCTCTTCAGGGCCCTGCCGCAGGTGCACTCGGCGCGGCCCTCCACGGAATCGTCCATCACCGAGGGGAAGTCGGACTCCAGGCCCTGCCCGCGGTCTATGTCAGCGTCCCGCCGGCGGCAGCGCCCAAGATGCTCGCGGGATTGGTTGGCGGGCCGCGATGGTGGGCGGCAAGCCGTCGCGGTCAGGGCCTGGGGTCGGGAATCTCGTCGGGCGTGTAGTTCGGCAGGTTGCGGACGGGCACGATGGCCAGCGCGCTGATCGAGGCCGGGACCAGCAGACCGATCTTGAGGGCGCGCAGGCGCGCGTCGGAGTTGATCCGGACGGCTTCGTCGACCTGTTCGGGGGCGGCGGCGGTGTCGGCGAGGGTGTCGTGGAGGGCGTTGTTGCTGACGAAGTTGGTGTTCTTCAGGCCGGACTCGCGATGCAGGTTCTCGGGCAGAGCCGAGCCGCTCAGGGCGTTGGCGACGATCATGCCGAGCACCCCGACCAGCATCGCGCCGGCCAGCGCCGTGCCCACGGCCGAGGCGAGGTTCTGGGTGGTCCCGCGCAGCGAGCCGACGTCGCCAGCCAGCTCCTTGGGGGACGCGGTGACGAGCACGTTGAACAGGAGGGTCACCAGCGCGCCCTGGCCGGCGCCGAAGACGATCAGGCCGATGATTGTCGGGAAGGTCTCCCAGTTGTTGGTGACGACGAAGGCGAGCCAGACCAGAGCTGTGGTGGTGAGCAGGAACGAGATGCGGGCGATGGTGCGCGAGGAGTATCGGTTGTAGAGCCGCACGACGAGCATCGCGGCGAAGAAGACCGTGAGGTTGAACGGGATCATCGCGAACGAGGTGGTCAGCGGGGTGTTGCCCTGCACGATCTGGATGTAGAGGGGGACGGTGAAGTTCAGTGCCGCTTCGAGGGCGACCACGATGAACAGGGCGTAGACGGCGGATCGTTCGCTTTTGGAGCCGATGACGGACAGGCTGATCAGCGGGGTCGCGCCGATGCGGCCCTGGCGCCGGGTCCAGACGAAGAACAGCTGCCCGAGCATGACCCCGACGACCAGCAGCACGATCGCGGGGGACATGCCCAGGACGGAGAAAGGGGCCTCGGGGCTCGCCACGAGCGCGCCCCAGGCATTGAAGTTGTTGAAGCCGATGGTCAGGGCGACGATGGCGCCGCCGATGAGGACCGCGCCGACGACGTCGATGCGCACCGTGCGGTCGGCGTTGTCCGAGCGCAGTCTGAAGCTGAGCGCGAAGACGACTGCGGCCAGTCCGGTCAGGATCATCCACACCGGGCGCCAGCCGACGTACGTGCCCAGCAGGCCGCCCAGCAGGAACGCGGTGACGCCGGAGGCGGCGCGGGCGGAGCCGAGGGAGCCCACCGCGGTCGCCTGCTGCGAGCCGTGGTAATTCTCGGCGATCAGCGCGACCAGCGCCGGGACGATGATCGCGGCCGCTGCCCCGGCGATCCCCTGCGCGGTGATCATCACCCAGGAGCTCGGGGCGAGGAACATCAGCACCATCGCGCCGGCGAACACGACGATGACGATCCGGAAGACCAGGACCCAGCCGAACTTCTGCCCCAGTTTGGCGCCGGTCATCACCAGCGCGGCCACCACCAGTCCGTAGGTCACGATGCCGGTGCTGATCGTGGGGAGACGTCGAAGGATTCGACCATGCCGCTGAGCGAGATGGGCAGGGCACTGACGTTGATCGACATCAGGACCTGGGCCAGCGCGATGGCGACCAGAGGCGCCCAGGAGTTCTTCGTCTCCGCGGAGGGATCAAAGATGGAGGGCGAGGATGCCATGGTTCAGGACCCCGTTCTCGGGTGCGAGGTGGAGGCGAAGAGGTTGAGGCCGAGCGCACCGGACAGGTGGTGAGTGGCACGCTGGCCGCGGACGCTGTTGCCGGCGCCGTCCAGTCGGGGGGAGAACACGGCGATGCCCGCCTTGCCAGGCGCGACAGTGAGGATCCCGCCGGACACCCCGCTCTTACCGGGCATGCCGATCTCGTACAGCCAGTCGCCGCTGCGCTCGTACAGGCCCGCCGTCGTGAGGGCTGCGAGCGCGTCGCGGCACACCGTGGCGTCCACGACATGCTCCCCGGTCAGGGGGTTGACGCCCCCGTCCGCCAGCGTGGCCCCCATCAGCGCGAGATCGCGTGTGCTCACGGCGAGCGAGCACTGCCGGGTGTAGACGTCCGTGATCTCGATCGGGTCGCCGTCGATCACGCCGTAGCTGTCCAGGAGGCGGGCGATGGATTCGTTGCGCTGGTTCGAGGCGGCCTCGGAGGCGTACACCCGCTCGTCCAGGTGCAGCTCGCGGCCGGCGAAACGGGACAGTCCCTGCCGGACGAACTCCCAGCGTTCCTCCCGGTCGCGGCCTGGCACCAGGGCGGTGGTGGCGATCGCGCCCGCGTTGACCATGGGATTCATCGGGCTGCCGTGGTTGAGCTCGATTGCCAGGATCGAGTTGAACGGCAAGCCGGTGGCGTTGACACCGACGCGGCGGCGCACCATCTCGTGGCCGAGTGCCTGGTCGACCAGGGCGAAGACGAAGGCTTTCGAGATCGACTGGATCGAGAAGCAGTGGTCCGCGTCGCCGACGGCGTGGACGCCGCCCGCCACGTCGGCCACCGCGATGGCGAACAGGTCCGGGTCAGCCTCGGCGAGCACCGGAATGTAGTCGGCCACGCTTCCGCCGCCGTCGCCGAGGAACCGGCGGTGCGCCGCGCTCAGGACCCCCTCCACCGTCGCCGCGCCCGGCAGTCTTCCGGTGGACACCGCCGCCTGCTCGGCCGTGTCACTGACGGCATCGCGCGGATCATGGATCACGCTTTCCATCACTGCCCCCGCTCTCGTGACGCGCGCGGTCGGGGCCGCATCCGATGGTCCCTGCCTCGACCGCCTTCCGCCGAGGGCAGTTGGAATGAATCATCTCTAAAACGAACAAATATCTACTAAAGGAATCTATCGGATACAAGGCCTTATCGTGCGCACAGAGCATGGATCCGGCATGTCGGGGTGAGACAGCGGCGCAGAGCAGCCCCTGCTTCCGCGCGCGACCACTCACCGGGGCTGACCATCGCTGTGGTGGTATCCGCCGCGAGGGTCAGGGCAACCATGTCGGCACCGTGCCGCTGACCAAGATCGCCGCGCCACGACTGTTACCAAGGCGCTGTCACACGAGGTGCTTTGGAGGGTCCGGGTCTGCCCGTCTCGTACGCATCGAAGCTCCAGTTGAACGAGGTGACCTTGCCAAGTCGCCTTGAACCGCTGGAGCTTCGATGTGCCGTCAGTCTGCCACCGTCTGCCTCGTCAAGTCGCCCGCTCTGGAGGTTGTGGCGGGGCTCTCGCTGGCGGAGCGGCTGCGGGTGCTGCCCGATCCGCGTCGGCGGCGCGGTGTGCGCTACCCGTTCGTGGCGGTGCTGCTGGTTACCGCTTCGGCGGTGGTCGCCGGCGCGCGCTCTTATGCGGCGATCGGCCAGTGGTCTGCGAATGCTCTCTGGCGCGAGGAGCGACTCAAGCCGCATCGCAGCGGCACCTTCAGGATTTCCAAGGACCCCGCGTTCGCGGAGAAAGTCGCCGATGTGGTCGGGCTTTACCTCGCTCCGCCCGGTGGCGCGGTCGCGCTCTCGATGATCCAGGCACTGGACCGCACTCAGCCGGTCCTGCCGGTCGCCTTCGCGGCCACCGAGAAGCGCACCCACGACTACGTCCGGCACGGCACCACGAACCTGTTCGCCACCCTCAACGTCGGCACCGGCAAAGTCATCGGCGAGTGCAAGCCGAGCCGGAACGGACAGAACTTCCTGGCCTTTTTACAGAACTTCCTGGCCTTTTTGAAGAAGGCAGTGAAAGCCGCATGCGAGAAAGGAGATCCATGTCGTCCTGGACAACCTCTCCACCCACACCACGCCGGAGGTGAAGGCATAGCTGGCCAAGAACTCCCACGTCCACTTTCACTTCACCCCCGTCGGGTCTTCCTGGATCAATCAGATCGAGACCTGGTTCGGAAGCCTGACCAGGCAGTCGATCCGCCGCAGCACCTTCGCGAGCGTCAACGCCCTGATCACGCAGATCCACAACTACATCGACTCCTGGAACTCCGAGGCAAGGCCCTTCACTTGGACCGCGACCCGCCGGCGAGATCCTGGCGAAGGTGCGACTCGTCCAGACCAACATCAAGAAGCTCGTCGCGAACAACCCAAAGTGACGCAAACAGGATCACGAGACACTAGGGCTCAGTGAGACTCTTGGGATATGCGCCGTAAATTTAAGCAATTCGTCGCATGTCCATGGACGGCATGATGGAGGACTATCGATTCAACCAGGGTCATATCCGGGCGTTCTGGCCGTGCAGCAGGGGTGCACGCGGTCTGTGGCAGTGTGGCGATCCTAATACCGAAGGGCACAGGGTGTAAGGGACGCTGGTCCGACTATAGAAGGCACTGCAGGACTCCCGGCGGGCTTCGATCAAAGGGTCCCACCGATAGGCCAAGATGATCTAGCTCTTGTGGCGTTCATCAATAGCGGAAGTGATCTCGGCCTGACTGTCCATAGCGTCAGAGATGGCAACGTATTCGAGCTTGTCGCGGTGTCTGGCCGCACATCACTCTCGACCGAAACAGAGAATCAGGGGATCAATAGATTGATTACCGCTGTGGCATTTGGGGCTGACGCGACCGCAGCAATCGTCGGGCATCTGGAGGTTAGGGATGCCATAGGGATATCCCGGAAGCGTGCACCTCATATTCGCGCACAGACTGGGCTGGTTGACGCACTGGATTGCTGGACCGAGGAGGGGGCACGGGCATGAAGCTGGACGAGTTGATGGGCATCGTCATCGACGAGCTCTACGCCGGACTGACCGGCGGTGACGCCGAACTGCCGATCCCACAGAACACGATGATCAACTGGATGATGCCGTCGATGGTCTTGCACGAGTCCGAATTCGACTTCGCCGTTGCGGGCCCGTTCGCCGGGCCGTCGCCCTTGACCCTCCCCTTCTTCAAGACCCTGGTCGACACGATCAAGGGAGACACGCCGGGGATGGACCAGGCGCAGGCGGTCGCGGAGGCCAAAGCCATGTACCAAAGCCACCTTCTCGGCACGTGGGAGAACTGGTCGCGCATGGTCGACTTCATTCCACTGGACAGTCCGGACGGTGGGTCCCGATGGGAGCGTAAGCGCGATCCAGGTTCGAGGTATAAGCACACCCAGGTCGTCTACGCGCAGGCGGGACGGACGCTGTCGCAGACCTACGCGGACACGCTGAACAACTGCGAGGTCGCCGACGACCAGCTCTCCGAGAACGAACAGAAGATCATCGAACGGATGCGCGCGCTGCTGCAGGAGGAGGTCGAGGTCGAGAACTTCCTCACTGGCGCGAAGACCAAGGAGATCCGCCCGTCCAAGGCGACCCTTGCGTACGAGGAGTACCGGACGAAGTACGAGAACGCCGTCATCGACTACGCCGCCCGGCTGGCACGTTCGCAGACCGGCAGCGCCGCCGACCGGATCGAGTGGAACCGCAGCGGCGGCATCTACCGGGCACGGGCGAAGCAAGCCCTGCAGGATTGGGTGGGGCGGGGATTCAAGGACGACATCGAGACGGCCCAGGCGACCATCGACCACATTCTCGGCACCTCGATGCTGCTCTGGTGGAACCGGCTGAAGAGCGACGTCGTCGAGATCGACAACAATGTCAACGGCTCGTTCGGCTATCCGTTCTTCCCCGCGACCGTCGTGCCCGGCAGCTTCGCCCGCAACCCGAACTGGGCGGTCTACGAGGAGCAGCACGTCGAGTCACATACCAAGTCGACCAGTTCCACCCGACAGGGCAGCGCCACGGTCGGTTTCTCCCTCGGCCTCTTCAACGTGGGCGCGGCCGGCGGCGGCGGGCGCGAAGACTTCGAGGTCGACATGACCGGTAAGTCATTCGGCATCAAGTTCGACTACACCCAGGTGCAGATCGTACGGCCGGCCTTCAACGCGAACTGGTTCTGGGCACGTGGATGGCGGCCCAAGCCCGGCTTCGAACTGCTCGGCTACCCGCCGTTGCACTCCAACGGCGCGGAGCATCCGGCGGGCGCGATGATCGCCTACCCGACCGCGGCGCTGTTCGTCCGGAACCTGACCGTCCACAGCCGCGAGGTCGCCGCGCATGTCAAGCAGCACGCCGACCACATCGAAGGCGGCGGGTTCGTCGGCATCGGGCCGTTCTGCATCGGTGGCAAGTACGGGCAGACGAACAACTCGAGCGAGCAGTCGTTCACGTTCGACGGTTCCTCGGTGACAATGAACGGCATCCAGCTGATGGCATTCCTCAGTACCAAGATTCCGAAGGCCGCCGACCCGTCGCCTGACATCAAGAAGTGGGTCGGCGAGTGACGTGGAACCGCTCGGTGTGCACGTGGCCCTCGCGGCATGGATAGACCAGCGGCGGTCGTACGACGGCTTCGCCGTGGTCCCGGCTTCACCGGTGCAGTTCACGCCGACCGCGGTCCTGCCGCTCCTCGCCACCCTCGACGCGAGCCGCGAGGCGGAACTCGTGCGGATGGCGAACCTGGTCCCCCGCAAAGGGGCGGTTGCCGAGCCGTTCGGGCCGGGTGCGCCGCTGTGGGAGCAGATGTCGGCGGTGCTCGACCGGATGGCCTTCGCCCGCCGGGCGCTGACCGACGCGGAAGCCAACGAACTCGACGCCGCCCGCCGGGTTCTGTACGTCACCGACAAGGACGGGCTGCACACCTCCGCGCAGTACAACGCGTACCTGGAGATGAGCTCGGTGGTCCAGTCGTTGCAGGACGCCGGGGCCGCTGTGGAGGTGCAGCAGGCCGCGCTCGGCGACTGGCTGGTGCTCGGCTTCAAGAACGAGGTGGAGCACGCGCTCGCCGATCTGACCCGGCTGGCCTCGCGGTCCTCGGTCGTCGAGGCGATGTCGTGCCGGGCACAGCTCGACGAGACCGCGCTGCTCAGCGCCGGGGAGATCAGTTACGCCCCCACCTCCTTCTATCCGCTGTCCGCGGCGAACTGCGCCACCTGGACCATCGCCGAGGCCACGTTCGCCGAACTCGCTGATTGCGCGGCGAAGGCCTTCCCCGGGGCGCCGGTCATGGTTGCCTCGGCCAGCGCCGCCAAGTGCCGCTTCGCCTACACCATGATCGAGACCCTGCGGCCATGGCCATTCGCCCAGTTACTCAAGCGCGACGACTGGCGGCTGCCCGGCGGCGAACTCGTCTCCGGCGGCGACGGGATCAACGGCTCGATCCCGGCATACGTCCAGACGGTCTACGCCGCGACCATCATCGGCCTGACGGCCGCGCCGCCACCGCGACCCCGCTGGCAGCTAGGACCGTTCCCACCCTTCAAGCCGCCGTTCCACGGCAGCCCGCTCCGCGTCGTCTCGCCGGCCCGGACCGCCGTGCTCGGTGCGGGCAACTCCGGCGGGGTGGTCGCCGGGCGGACCGCGCAGCTCGTACCGGCCGGGAGCGCGGCCTTCGGCGGGATCTCCATGCGGCACCGGGACCCGGCCCTGGTCCAGCGGTTCCAGATACCCCTGGACCGCTCGGAATGGCTGGCCCGGCTCGCCATCGCGCGGACCGTCGACGGGGGCACGCTCACCCCCGAACCGACACCTGCCGAACCCGGCGTGGCAGACCTCGCTGCCGGGGCCGGCGTGGTCGGTTTCGGCTGCGTAACCGTGCCGGTCTCGCCCCGGCCCAACGACCAGTATCAATGGCAATGAAAGGTGGAGGACCGTGTTGACTGCAGGACGATTCACGCGTCGTACGACCGCAAGCACCCGTGAGCGGCTCGAGGCTGCAATGTCGAACGTCCGACCCATCGGCCTGCGTGAGACACACCGCGGCGCTGTCCGCGCGATCCAGAGCGCGCTGGCCGACCTCAGCGACGCATACCTGTTGCAGGCCCAGGTGGACGGCATGTTCGGCCCCCGAACCGCGACCGCCGTCGAAACCTTCCAGCGCGACTACGGTCTGTACGCCGACGGTTTCGCCGGCAAGCAGACGATGACCCAGCTCGACACGATCTTCTCCGGTGACGTCGTGCGGACACCGTCCGGAATGAGCCTGCATGTCGGCGTGAACAAACTGGACCCGGCCCACTACGGCGACACGGTCGCTGTGCTGGCATCCTGCGTCAACGACGCCAAGGCCATGCAGCGCATGGCCGAGAACCTCGGCTACAGCGGGTCCGTGCTCGCCGACGAAGATGCGACTGTCGTCAACGTCACCGCGGCGATCCGCACGGCCACCGAGGCGTTGTTCAAGGGCGACGCGTTCCTCTTGTCCTTCTCCGGCCACGGCGGCCAGATCCCGAACAGCGGCACCGACGACGAGCCCGACGGCATGGACGAAACCCTCTGCCTCTACGACCGGATGCTCGTCGACGACGAACTGCACCTGCTGCTAGGCGAGTTCCGCGCCGGGGTGCGAGTGTTCCTGGTCTTCGACAGCTGCCACAGCGCCACCGCAGCCAAGGCGAAGGATCAGATCACCATCGGCCGCAAAGCGATCAAGGACGTCCGGGTCAAAGATCTCGGCAGTTCCTTCAAGCAACTGGAAGTCGCGCTCGCCACGGTGCCGGTCTCCCGGCAACAGGTCGGCAGCGACGAGGTGCCCGCGGCCCGCAGTGCCGAGCCGCTGACCGACGAACAGCTCAGCAAGGCGTTCGCCGACGAGCTCGACCCGGACGAGTTGCGGCCGACCGAGCCGGCGGAACTCAGCATCCAGTCGAAGGAGATCATCCAACTGTTCGCCGACCTCGAGGCGGACGCCGCGCAGGCGCCGGGCAAGCTGCTGCAGCCCTGGGAGACGCCGTACAAGGGCGTCAACCGTGCCATGTACGACGGCGTGCGCAACCTCGTCGGCCCGAAGGAAATGACGGTCGTCGAAGCGAAGGTGGTCAGCTTCGCGGCCTGCCTCGACGCGCAGACGACCCTCGCTGGCAACATTCTCAGCGAGTTCACCTCGCACCTGGTCACGGTGTGGGGTGACGGCAACTACTCGGGCGACGGCGAACAGCTCATCGCCCGGCTCAAGCAGCTCGGCAGCCAGAACGGCGCGATCCCCACCTTGATGACGTACGGTGCCGGCGGATCTGCGGTCGCCTACGAACGCCCGTTCACGATCTGAGCCGACCATGAGTCTCGCGTCGCTTGCGCGAGGACTGCACTCTACGGCTCATGGGCACGCCGGGCGCCTCACCCCAGACGGCGGCCAGGACCGCCGCGACGGCTGCGGCGAAGGCCGCTGGGGCCGGGGCGAGCGAGGATTAGGCCACGCGCGCGGGCTGGGAAGCGGCTCGGAAGGAAAACGGTACGAGTGTGGCCGGTACCGTGCTGTCCCAGCTCGCGAAGTACGTTCCGACCGAGACGATCTCGGTATACCTGGCGGTCCTGGCCGCATTGGGCAGCACGACTGCCCCGAGCGGCAAACAGGTCTGCGACGCCAGCTTCGTGTCGCGCTGGATTTGGCTGGGCGTTCTCGCCGTGGCGACGGCACTGCTGGCGATCGGTCTCGCGTATCGCAGCCAGCGGCAGATGGCAACCGACCAGAGCTTCACGTTCAAATGCCCGATCGTGTAGCCGGTCGCCGCAGTCGCGGCCTTCCTGGCGTGGGCGCTCTCGCTGCCCACGACCCCGCTGAAAGACATGTGCGGCTACCCGGAACCTCCTTGCAGGGCGATGTCTTCATCGACGGCAATCGCGTCGGCACGACCGGAGTCGCGTTCGACCACACCTTCAGAGTCAAGCGCATACGCATCCCAGGAACTAAGCCCCCTGAATGGGAGAGAGTCTTCCCGAGGCAGCGTCCGGGTCCTGGGCTACCCGGATGCTGACATCGACTTCGGCTTCCCCGACTCGTAAAGCCGTGCGGGCTGTCCTCGACTTCCACCGCAGACTGCTGGCCTGACTCCCTTCCAGCCGCAGAGGCGGGCCAGGAGGGATAGGGAGGTCGTGGAAGGAGTGGGAATACAGCCGACGACATCCCGACCGACTCCTACGAGAAGGCGACCGCGGCCGTGCAGGCCGCGTATGGACACAGCGACGCCCCCTGCCCCGGGGGGATCAGCCCGCCAGACGCTCCCGCCCAAGTGAGTCGGCCAGCCCCGGGAACCTGAGTGGTAGGACGTACGGCCCGGGAACGGCTCCATCAGGTCTTGGCCCGGACTCCTAGAACTTTACCTACGGCTCCGAGACGGATGAGGCCATTCCCGAGATCCAACTCCTCCTTGGAGAAGCCGTAGACGTGCATGGCTTTGAAGCTTTCCTCCACTCTGCGAAATGCATCAAGGAGTTCTGGCTCATGTTTTTCACGGTTCAGTTCGATGGCTCGGTACAGCAGTGCCCGCGCACGATCCGAACCTTCGAGAACGCAAGCCTGCATGACTGCGGTGATGACGAGGTCCCGGTCTGCATCGGGGCTTGTCGCGGAGGTCTCCCATGCCCCGAACCGTCTGGGCCGGCGCCATCTCCTTCGGCCTGGTCACCGTGCCGATCCACGTGGTCAACGCCCGGGAGGACCACTCCATCCACTTCCACCAGGTCCACCTGGAGGACATGGGCCGGGTACGGAACCGCAAGATCTGCGAGATCGAGGACCGCGAGGTAGCACAGTCCGAGATCGGCAAGGGCTACCAGTGGGGCATGGACACGATCATCCCGGTCCTCGACGAGGAACTGCGGGAGATACCGCTGCCCACAGCGAAAGCCATCGAGATCGAAGCCTTCGTGCCCCTGGACT
>NZ_JBSFYW010000108.1:0-16101 GCF_053599975.1 Streptomyces sp. NPDC005141
GACACTGCGAAGCTTTCTCGCGCACAAGGGCCGGCTGCTGCTCTCGGCACTGGCCATCGTGCTGTCCGTGGCCTTCGTCGCGGGCAGCCCGTGCCGGCCCCCGGAACGGGCCGCCGCGGGCAGGCCGCCCGCTGAGGTCGGCGCGGGCGGTCCCGGGCCGGGGGCGGTCCGTGGTGTCGGCCACGGCTCCTCACCGCCGACCCGCACCTGACCTGCCGTCATCTGCGCCCCGCCGTGGCCCGAACCAGCACCGCCCAGCTTGACCAGGGGCACCCCCCGCACCGGTCACGACAGGCTGCCGGGCCGGGTCCCGCATTGCCCGGTATACATTGCCCAACTGCGGGTACCGCGTCTGTTGCCGGCCCGCAGCGGGCGGCACAGAGGCTGGATCACGTGGGAGGGGCCTGACATGACACTGACCGAGACTGCGGGGGCACGGACCGTGGTCCTGCCGGAGATAGCCGATCCCTCGCAGGTCGCCCCCAAGGACGCCCGGCAGTTGTCCAAGCTGTTCTTCGACCAGCTCGCCGTCCTCGAAGAGGGCACACCCGAGTACCAGTACGCGCGCAACACCCTCATCGAGATGAACCTCACCCTCGTCCGCTTCGCCGCCGCGCGATTCCGCAGCCGCAGCCAGGACGAGATGGAGGACATCGTCCAGGTCGGCACGATCGGCCTCATCAAGGCCATCGACCGCTTCGAACTCACCCGCGAAGTCGAGTTCACCTCCTTCGCCGTCCCCTACATCGTCGGCGAGATCAAGCGCTTCTTCCGCGACACCTCGTGGGCCGTCCACGTCCCCCGCCGCCTGCAGGAAGCCCGCATCCACCTCGCCAAGGCCACCGAGGAACTCCGCAGCCGGCTCGGCCGCATGCCCACCGTCAAGGAACTCTCCCAGCTGATGTCCCTCAGCGAGGAAGAGGTCAACGAAGCACGCCTGGCCTCCAACGGCTACACGTCCGCTTCCCTCGACGCCACCATCGGCTCCAGCGACGACGGCGAAGCCGCGCTGGCCGACTTCATCGGAACCGACGACAACGCCCTCGAACTCGTCGAGGACTTCAACGCCCTCGCCCCGCTGATCGCCGAACTCGACGACCGCGAACGGCGCATCATCCACATGCGCTTCGTCGACGAGCTCACCCAGGCCCAGATCGGCGAACACCTCGGCGTCTCCCAGATGCACGTCTCCCGCCTCCTCAACCGCACCCTGGCCAAGCTGCGCGAAGGCATGCTCACCACCAACTGACCCCCCGCACGCATGCAACCGGCGGCGCTCCCCCACCCCCGCCGGGTGGGAAGCGCCGCCGGATCTCTGTGTCGGCGGTGCGTGAGCGGCATTCCCGGCAAGGGATGCCGGCGCCTTCGGGAGGCCGTTGAACTGCGCGGTCAGGAAGAGTGCCGGGTGCGGGAGCTCCTTGCGTCCGCCATCGGTGTGCAGGCGCAGGGTGGCTGTCCATGCCGGCGCCCTGACTGGTGTCAGAGGAGTCGGTGGAGGAACGCGTGGTGGGGCGGCCGGAGAGACGAACCGACGGAATTCGCTGACCTGCTGGAATGTGGCTCACGACATGCGTAGGTCCCGCTTGAGGCCGTAGAGATTCCCAGCGAACTGGCCTCGCTGGGACACCGACGGCGCGTCTGCAGCCGATCTGACACCGCCTTGCCGAGGGGAGCAAGACGGTGACCAGGACGGCTGTACGGAACGCCTTCAGCGCCGGTTTCAGACGTTCGCTATCCAGTTGGCCGGGGTGACCGCCGGCACGCCGTCGCTGTGCCAGTTCGCCGGAGTGACCGCCGGCACGCCGTCGCTGTGCCAGTTCGCCGGAGTGACCGCCGGCACGCCGTCGCTGTGCCAGTTCGCCGGAGTGACCGCCGCGATGCGGTCCTGGTACTGGTTGACCGCGGCGACTGCTGGCGCAGCAGCGATGATGGCAACGACACCGGCTGCAACGGTTGCTGTGGCCAGCCGAGAGATCTTCATCCTGACTCCTGTGTGAGTGCGAATTTCATCCATGTCGATCAAACCCCTAGCCGCTCAGGCTGCCGTCGAACTCGAGGTACGCGTCCCTGCGTGACCCGAGGCTCGGCTCCGCACGCGTCCGGCGTCACCGGAACTGCGATGGTGCGAAGGTGCTGTCCGTGCGGCTGCGGCCCCGAACGGCGAGGCTGCCGTTGACCAGGACGCCAGGGAGCGTCTCGCCATCTATGCCGCCGCCTGGCCGGGACTTCCACAGTGCGCCTGGTCGGGTGTCAGAGCTCATGAGCACCTCCTGCCGCGGTCCCTACGGTTTCTCCCTGAGACGCAGGCGAGCCCCGGGAGTGTGACACCGACGCCCCGATGTGACCCACATCTCCTATTCGACGGTGCGTGGTCCACACAGGGACGCAGCCGGTATACAAGCAAGTGGCCAGGTGAGGCAGTTCAGGCCTGACCGCTGCATGGAAATACCAGGCCATCGCTGGGCCACAGCGGCGACGGTATGGGCTGCAAAGCGCCAACCATTGCTTCAAGCCACACGAGTTCACCCAACTAGCAGCCCGAGATCCCCCGACAGATGCCGCGTTGCCACCTGGGGAGCCCGCTGCAGCACGAGCATCACCGGCCCGATGACAACCGCCCGGCCCCGCTGAGCCCACGCGGGCGTTCCGTCACCTCACGAGCCGCATTTCGTCGGTGCCCCGAAGAGCGCGTGGAGGAGCCGCGGGATGAGAATGCCCAGTTTCACCAAACGCTGTGCTGAACGCCGTGGTGGACCAGGCCGTCGGGGTCGTGCTCGCCCTGGGTCCAGCTGACGCCCGGGCAGGGAGAGCAGGTCCTTCGGGAACTGTCGCAGCACACGCGCATCAGGCTCCGCCATGCCGGAGAACTGCTCGTCGACTGGGCCCGTACCGGGCAACTGTGCAGCGATGTCCGCACCGAACTGGACCGGCAGCTCGCGCGGTATCGGCGGCCCTCGCACAGCGGCGCATGAGCTGCTTCGCACCCGCCCCACTCCAGGCACCGGTACACGGCACGCGGAGGGTGACGTGCGCGTCGTGCCCGGCGGGGGCGGACGTCGTTGCACAGGACATCGCGCACAGGCTCCCCCCGACACGCGAGACCGCCTCCGCTGCGCCCTGGCAGCGGGGTCAGCAGTACGCCCGTGATCACGGGTGACTTCCCGGCACGACGTTCTCAGTGCTTGAAGGAGTCCTTGGTCTTCTCTTTCGTGCCCCTCATCTTGCCTCGCGCTTCGAGGGCGGCACCCTTTGCTGCGAGGGTGTCCTTGTGCACCGCGTGGGCTGCCTTTCGCACGACCTTTCCGGCAACCTGTTCGGCCTTTGCCTTGGCTTTCTCTCCGGCACTCATCTCAGCACCTCCGGGCAGTTCCATCGACCGAGTGCCCTTGAGGCAGAGGCACAACCACGGATCGACCGTCACGATGCCGGGCGGGACGACGAAGGCACCCAATCGGGCCGGGGCGCCGCGGCACGGCCGCGAGTGCGAGTACGCATGGTTTGGCCGCGGTCCGGCTGGTCCTCCGTCCTCCGGGAGGACCTCCGGCGCAGCCGCTGCAGCGCAGAGGCAGACCTCGGGACTGTCCCGTGCACCAGCAGCCTCCCGTACAGCCGGCATCGGTCCGCGGCAGGGGCAGATCCTGCGCGACTTCGGTGTGCACTGCGTGGGACTGCTGGCCACGATCCCGCCCGCGACCGTCCAGCGCCTCCTCGGCGGCCGCCTTGGACGGCAGGCGGCCGAGCGGGCGCGCGGCATCGACCCGCGTCCGGTCGTGGCGAGAGCTGCCGGCGTCGGCTAGCGTGCGCCACGCCTTCAACGACCGCCACGAGCTGGACGGCGCTCCGGTGCGGGCCACTCTCCTGGATCTGGTGGTGCGACTCGGCGCGCTGCTGCGCTCGCGCGACCAGGTGGCCCGGGCACTGACGCTGACCCTCGGCTTCGCGGGCGGGACCCGGTGGGAGACCACCCGGCGGCTGCCCGAGGCCTCCGCGCACGATGAGGACCTGCGCACGCTGGCGTATCGGGCCATGGACGCCGCAGGCCTACAGCGTGCGCGACTGGTGTCGATCACTTTGCGTGGCGAGGACCTGGTTCCTGCCGGTCAGGTCGCCGAGCAGATCGGCCTGGACGAGGAGCGGGAGAACCGGCTGCGAGCCGAGAGCGTCATGGACCGGGTCCGCAGGAAGTACGGCTTCGGCGCCATTGGGCCTGCCGCGACGCTCGGCAAGGTGTCGTGAGCGTCATGGACGCCGGGCCCGTAGCCGAGGAGGCGCGGCCGTGGCGCCGCGAGCAGGACGGAGCCCGCCCGCAGGTAGCAACATGGCCCAACACCGATCTGCCCGCGCTCTGGGTGCGGTCCTCGGCGGGCTGGAGGTATGCCCAGATCTGCGCGCGGCAGATCTGGGCGGACGGGTCGGTGTACTACCAGGTCGAGGTGGACCTGCGCGGGGACACCACAGTGACGACGACCCGTCTGTACTGGTGGCCTCAGCCCGGCCTGCGGATGGCGCGCGCGAGCAGCGTCGAGCCGGTCTGTGGTGTCGACGAGACCCATCAGGGCGACATGCCGCAACGCCCACCCGTGCGAGGCGGGCGTACGGCCCGGCCGTGAGGGCGGTCAGCCGACGCTCTATGCCGGTCCTTCGGCGTGCAGGATGTTCGCGAACTTCTCCAGGCCGACGGATTTGGACGCCTTCACCAGGACGATGTCCCCGCTGGTGAGCAGGCGGTTCAGGAGGGGCAGCAGTACGTCCGGGTCGTCGGCCGATTCGATGCGCAGCGGTGAGGTCGGGCGGGCGGCGGCGGCGAGTGCGGTCATTTCGTCGGTGGTGCCGACGGTGACCAGGACGTCGATACCCAGGTCTCCGACGAGCCGGCCGACGTCGGCGTGGGCGGTCTTGGCGGTGTCGCCGAGTTCTTTCATTTCGCCCAGTACGGCGACTGTCCGGCGGTCCTGGGCGAGGGAGGTGAGGGCTTCGAGTCCGGCGCGCATGGACTCGGGGTTGGCGTTGAAGGCGTCGTTGATGATGGTGACGCCGTCGGCGCGTTCGAGGACCTGGAGTCGGCCCGCCGATACCGGTTCGGCGGCGGACAGGGCTGCGGCAATGTGGTCGGTGTCCATACCGAGGGCGTGGACAGCTGCGGCGACCGCGAGTGCGTTGTGGACCTGGTGGGTGCCGAGCAGGCGCAACTGAACGGGAGCCTGTCCATCCGGGGTGTGCAGGACGAACGACGCGCGGCCCGCGGTCACCTCGATGTCGGTGGCGCGGATGTCGGCGCCCTCGCCGGTTCCGTACATCAGCACAGTGGCTGTCGTTCGGGTGGCCATGGCGGCCACGAGCTTGTCGTCGGCGTTGAGGACCGCGACACCGCCCTCGTCGGCCGCAGGCAGTGCCTCGACCAGCTCTGCTTTGGCTGTCGCGATGGCTTCCCGGCTGCCGAACTCTCCGACGTGGGCGGAGCCGACGTTGAGGACGACGCCGATCTGCGGTGGGGTCAGTGACGCCAGATACGCGATGTCGCCCCGGTGGCGGGCGCCCATCTCCAGAACCAGGTAGCGGGTGGATTCGTCGGCGCGCAGCACGGTCAGCGGCAGGCCGATCTCGGTGTTGAACGAGCCGGGTGTGGCGACGGTTTCGCCATGGCGGCTGAGGACCTGGGCCAGGAGGTCCTTGGTGCTCGTCTTCCCGGCCGAGCCGGTCAGCGCGATGATCTGCGTGCCGGTGCGGGTCAGGACGTGCTGGGCGAGGCGGCCGAGGGCGGTGGTGACGTCGGGGACGACGACGGCGGGGACGCCGACCGGGCGGGTAGCCAGGATGCAGGAGGCGCCGGTGGCGACCGCCTGGTCGACGAAGTCGTGGCCGTCCACGCGGGCGCCGGCGACCGCGACGAACATGCCGCCGGGGCCGACTTCGCGGGAGTCACTGGCGCTGCGGCCGGTGATGCGCATCTGCGGGTCCGGGGCGTCGTGGAGGGTGCCGCCGGTGGCGTTGGCGATCTCGGTGAGCGTCAGCGTGATCACTGGGCGGTCCTTCCGGCGGTGAGGGGAGCGAAGGTGATGGCGCGTCCGGTGTAGGAGGCGGCCAGGCGGCTGAGGGGCACCCGGTCGTGGGTCTGTCCCCAGGCGGAGGGGTCACGGATGAGGATGTCCGGGTCCTGGCCGTCCGTGTAGCCGCGGGCGATGACGAGGTGGCCGCCCTTGCGGCCATCGTCGGGGAACTGCTCGGTGACCGAGATGATCGCGGGTGCGTGGGTGAGAGCGCTGGTCAGGTCCCCAGCCTCAATGGGCTCTGCGCGGCCGGGAATCCCGAAGCCGGTGGCCAGGTCGGCGATGCCGGCGTGGAGCCAGCCCTTCTCCGTCAGGATCTCGTGCTTGACGCCGAGCTTCAGCAGCTCGGTCACCGAGGAGGCTTGGAGCCCGTAGGCGAGCAGGATCATCCGCAGGTCTGCCATGCCGCACGCCCGGTTGGACCACTCCATCCGGTCCCCCAGTGCCCATCCTCCGTGGAGGTCCCATTCGGTGGGATCGACGAGCTGGCGGACCATGGGCACATCGTGGGCGTGGGGCACAGCAGCGGACTCCTGATGTCGCGTCAGGCAGCGGTCTCCCGCACGCTCGTTGACGCGGTCAGTACGGGAATGGGCAGAGGTCCATCGTATGGGGGGCGGGTGAGCGCTTCGTGGAGAAAGGCGCGCACGACGTCGGTGTGGCTCAGTGCGCACAGGGCGGCCCCGGTGGCGAAGTTCGATTCCCGCGACATGCCCGGAGTCGTGTTCACCTCCAGCGCGGTCACGGTCCTGTCGCTGGTGACCATGAAGTCGACGCGGGCCGCGCTGCGGCAGCCCAGCCCCTCCCACAGGGTCCGCGCGTGGCCGATCAGCGCGTCCATCACTTGCGCGGGGAAGTCGGCCAGGGCGACGGACACGGTTCCCTGGCCGGTGGCGTCGAGCTTGGATGCGGCGTCGTAGAACTCGCCGTCGTGGACCTTGGTGGCCAGCGGCGGGAACACCAGTACCCCGCCGGGCAGTTGGAGCAGGCCGACCGTGACGGGCACGCCGGTGACGTATTCCTCGATCAGGACCGGGGAGGGATCCGTTTCCCAGGCGCGTTCGAGAGCGGGGACGAGCTCGGTTTCGTCGCGGACCAGGCTCATGCCGACGCTGGAGCCGCCGAGCGCCGGTTTGACCATGACTGGTCGGCCCTCCCACCGGGCCGGCGCACCCGGCTTCCATGGCTGCGAGGCAGGGGTGGGGACGTTCAGGCTCTCCATGGCCCGCTTGCACAGGATCTTGTCGGCGGCGACGGCCGAGGCTGCGACCCCGCTGCCGCAGAACGGCATGCGCAGGTAGTCCAGCAGTCCCTGGAGGCGGCCGTCCTCTCCGTAGGGGCCGTGCAGGTTCGACAGGGCCAGGTCGAAGGTGAGGAGGTCGCGGATGAATCCGGGATCGCACGGGTCGAGGATCTTGAAGGTGGCGCCGATCTCGATGAGGGCCTCCGACAGGGCGGTGACCGACATCTGCTCGGTGGGGCTCTCGGAGATGTAGAGCCGGTCCTCGGCGGATAACCCGCCGTAGATCAACGCCACATTCAGTGGTTCCGGACGGTCGTGCTGCCAGGTACGCAGCATCTGGGCCTCGCGGTGGATCGCCGCGGCGTCGAGGGGGCCGATGAGTGCGGTCATGCGAGTTCTCCTTGGTAGGTCTGGGTGACCGGGCCGCCGATCCAGAAGGCTTTGCCGCGGCGTTGGGCGTGTGGGCGCACCATCAGGGGTGTTCCGGAACGGTTGTGGACGGTGACCTGCTTGTCCGCGACGAGCCCGCGCATTGCGGCGATCACGACGGCGGCGACGGCTCCGCTGCCGCACGACAGCGTCTCGGCCTCCACCCCCCGCTCGTAGGTGCGGATCTTCAGTTCCTGGGAGCCTGCGGCCTGGACGAAGTTGACGTTCGTTCCCAGCGGCGCGAGGGCGGGATGGTTGCGGACCAGTCGGCCGTAGACCACGGCGTCGACGTCATCCACGTCCGGCACGACTGCGACCACGTGCTCGGTGCCGGTGTGTACGGAGTCGAACCAGATGGGGCGTCCGTCCAGTACGACCTGGACGCGGCGGGGTTCGACGGCGCCGACTTCGGCTGTCACCCACACCCCGTCATCCCGCACCAGTGCTTGGTGGACTACGCCGGCCATGACCAGGCGCATGTCCTTCACCGCGGCGCCGGAGTCCTTGGCCGTGCACCAGGCGGCGCACCGCAGGGCGTTGCCGCACATGGTGGCGACGGAGCCGTCGGCGTTGAAACAGGCGACCCCTTGCAGACCAGGGTTCGCGGTGAGCGGGGCACTGATGACCAGTCCGTCGGCGCCGATGCCGGTACGCCGGGCACACAGATGTCTGGCCGTGTCGGACCAGTCCTTGTCCAGGTCTGCGGCGCTACCGGCGACGAGAACGAAGTCGTTCCCGGCTCCGTGGACCTTCCGAAAGCTCAGCACGCACTGTTCATGCACGTCGTCTTTCCTCCTTTGGGCAGGCCGGTGGGTTCATGGAGCTGACGGACTGGGGTGGGCAGGCGCTGCCCGTGGCTGCCCTCTGCGACTGTTCGGAGAGTCGGTCTCCGGGCCGTTGTGCGCCCACCCGAGGCGGGCGCTTTGGGGCTGGCCTCACAGAGGGCCGGGGGCCTCCGTGGTGGGGAGATAGGCCAGGAACACGCCGCGGCGGTGAAGCTGTTCGAGGACGTCCGCGTACGCCTCGTTGTCCGTGGTGATGGCGGCCCGCCCGATGGCGACGATGCCGTGCGCGAACCCCTGAGCTGCGTACACGAACGCCTCGGCAAACCCGGATCGCTGTCCGATCGCGGGGGCCTGGCCGGCGTCGCCGAACGAGGACCGGGTGACGTGCCAGCCCTTGCCGTGCACGTGCGCCTCGATCAGCTCCAGGTCCGCCCCCAGCTCGGTGCCCGGCGCAGCCAGCACGTAGGGGGCGACGCGTACCGTGCGGTGCGCGCGGCGGGCCCCCGCGATGGTGTCTGCCTCGTAGCGGCTGCGCAGGGACTCCAGGCGCGCGTCCTCCGGCCGGGCAGTGGCGAAAAGCGCCGGGTGTCCGCTGGGTGTGCTCACGTCGTTTCCCCCCACGGTTGTGCCCCTACCGCCGGTTGCCAGGTCAGGGGCCCGGCAGCAGGGAGTGGAACCGCGTGCGGCGGTGGGTTCGGGGCGTACGCCGCCGCCGCACGCGGAGATCAGGAGATGGTGCCGAGGAACATCCCGAAGAGTTCCTCATGCGGGATCGGGCCGGGCTGGAACCGGTGGAGGAAGTCGGCGAGGGGCCAGTGCGGCACGAGACGGTCGCCGCGGCACGGGCGCAGCCAGTACGGGCCCGGGGGCTCCGTCTGGGTGATCGGGGGGAGAGCGAGTTCGTACGGGGCACCCAGACAGGTGCCGTGCCGGAGCGGCTCCCAGACCGCGTGCGTGCCTGGGGGCACGAGCCAGATCAGCCAGTTCCGCCCGGGGTCCTCAATGACTGGGCCGCAGGCAGGGGCGTCGGCGCGCTGGCCGGGCACGTGCTGCACCTGGTCCATGAGGTCCACAACGGCGTAGGCCGCGGGGCCGGAGCCAGTGACGACGATGTCGAAGAACCGGCCGCCCAACGGTAATCGGGTCGGCGCTCCCCGTTGGAGATCCAGCAGATTCCGCACGCGTGCGGCCAGGTCGCCCATGTCCGTCGCGACGTCCTCGGCCGCAATGTCTCCGTCGGCGCGCACCGAGAAGTCGATGCTCGCGGCCGGCGGGTTCCCGTGCCGCGTCACCGGGCGCTGGGGCAAGGATGTGCGCGTCACTCGGAACCGTCCCAGGTCGCGGGGATGATGGCCTGCACCTTCTTGCCGACGACCAAGCCGCCATCGTCCCTGTGCACGTCCCAGAACAGGCGGCCGCGGTAGTGGTGCACCCACCACAGCCCCGTCGGTGTTCCGTGGACTTCGCCGCTCTGGTGGGCGGCCTGCTCGAACCCGGGGAAGTCCGGGAGCGCGTCCTCGACCTCGATAACCAGCTCGTCGGTCTTGGGGAGGCCGAACACCCGCAGGAACACGATGTCCCCGGGCAGCGGATTGCCGTGCTTGACGGCGTTGTCGACGAGCTTGTCGGCGACGCGCGTGGCCTGGTCGATGTTGCCGTTCCAGTCCGACATCGTGAGCCAGGAGCGCATGCGGATCCGGGCGCCCGGCCCTGCAAGAGCGCTGGCGGGGAGCGGCCACACCTGGTGGAAGCGGGGACTGTCTTCCGTGAGCGGCAGCAGCGCCGCCGTGCTCGCATGCGGGGGCGCGGCCCCTGTTCCGGGGGTGGCTGGGCGCTGCTTCGGCGGGTTCACGGGGGACTCCCAGGTTCACGATTGTGCTCGGGCAGGCACTCTCTGCGAGGGCTGGGACGAGCGTTGCAACCGTGCGCAGACGGATCCACCCCCATACCGACCTCGGCTTTGGGGAGAGAGGTTGACGCATCTCCTCGGACGTTCCTCGGACTTCCCTCGGAACTGCTAAGTACCGTCTGTATGGGGCACCTTGATTGAGACAGCGTTCTACCGTCGGATCAGTGACGTGCCAGTCGGATGATCGGGGAGGAAGCCGTGTTGTTCTTCCGAAGCACCCTCGAATTACGCGGCATACGCACTCCTGACGACTTCCTCCCGGAGTACCGAAAGGCAGCCGAACGGCTCGGGCTGAGAGACGTGGATCCCGCCCCGAAGACCGTCGAAGGATGGTTCTACGACGGGCGAAAGCCACAGCGGGCGTTCCGACCGGCCATCGCCGAGATGCTGGGCTACAGCATCGAGCAGCTGTGGTCGGAAGTCCCGGAGGGCACCACGCCGCACTTCGCCCCGCGAGCAGGCACGTCACCGACTGCACACCACGCCGACTTCGGCGTGGACCTTGACGAGATGAAAAGGACGGGCGCGATGGCAGTGCGACGTGCGAAGGACTTCCTCCTCGGGGCAGACCGCGATCGGGTGGGTGACGACACGCTCGGAGTGCTCGACGACGAGGTGCGGCGCCTGGTCGCCGAGTACCCCCGTGTGCCCCTGTCGGCGGTGTGGCCAGACCTGTTGGAAACCCAGGATCAGGTCTTCCGGCTCCTGGAAGGCGGCAGGGTCCGGCCGTCGCAGTTGCGGGACCTGAACGTGGCGGGCGCCGTCCTGAGTTTCCTGGTCGCCAAGGGCTTCAACGACATGCAGGTCCCCCACGAGGCCATGACGATGACGCGGGTCGCGGCGGCCTGCGCCAGGGACGCCGAACACCCGGGGCTCATCGCCCTCACCGACGGCCTAAAGTCTCTCATCGCCTACTGGGCGGAGCGGCCCGCAGACGCATACCACTACGCCCGGCAGGGCGCCGAGACCGCCGTCAACCTCCGCGGAACCGTGGGCCTATGGCTCCTCGGCCTCCAGGCGCGCGCCGCCGCAGTGCTCGGCGACGAGGAGACCGTACGCAACGTGAACCGGCAGGCCGGCGACAGGAGAGAGAACGTCGTACCGGATGACCTGGACGAGCTCGGCGGCCTGTTCACCTACGGCCGGGCGAAGCAGCTCTACTACTCGGTGGAAGCCGAAGCACTCCTAGGCCACGGCAGCGCGCAGCTCGCTGCGCAGGCCGAGGAAGCCGTCCAGGCCTTCAGCGACCCCCACGCCCCTGACTGGGCGTTCGGTGACCTCGCCGGTTCTCAGTGCGACCTCGCGCTCGTCCGGCTCTACAGCAGCGACGTGGACGGCGCAGCGGCCGCTATCCGCCCCGTACTGGACCTGCAAGCCTCCCACCGCAACAACGGGATCATCGTCTCCGCCCACCGCGTCAGGACCGCCCTGGGCGCTGGCCCCGTCCGGACGGCCGTCGCCGCACGCGACCTCCGCGCGGAGATCGAGGCGTTCCCGGCCAGCAGGCCAACGCTGCCCCGCGGGTAAAGTCCCGGGCCATGTACCCGGCCACTCGTTCCAGCGCACGTCTCGACCTGCGGGAACTCGCCATCGCGGACACAGAGGCGGTGCTCGCCATCTACGGCAGCGCCGCAGCCACCGAACATCTCTCGTTCGAGCCCCGCGACCGTGAGCAGGTCGAGCAGATCGTGGCCCGGTCCGTCGCAGCCGCCGCAGCGACGCCCCGCACGGAGTACGCCCTCGCCGTCATCGAGCAGAAGACGGCCGAGCTCATCGGGTTCGGCCGTCTGGCCCTCGATCCCCACCAGCAGCGCGGAGCCACCATGGGCTTCGCGCTGCGCCCGGAAGCGTGGGGACGCGGCTACGGCGTCGAGACAGTCCAGTTGCTGCTCGGCTTCGGCTTCAACGAGTTGCACCTACATCGCATTTGGGGGGCCCGGTCCCCGCTCAATGAGGGGTCGGCGCGCACCATGGCGGCCGCGGGCATGGTGGAAGAGGGCACCATCCGCGAGCACGTACTGAAAGCCGGGCAGTGGCGAGACTCCGTCGTACACGCGATCCTCGACCGCGAGTTCTCCTCCGGCCGCTGAACGGCCCGTCCATACGGCATCCTCGGTCCCCAGAGCGAAGGGGCGGGAGGCGTCGAGGGTCGCATGGCCCGCTCGACTTCCCGGGCGGTGAAGGCGAGTTCCACGGCCAGGTTCTGCACGCGGGCGAGCCAGAGCCAGCGGGGTCGCCGCAGATGATGATGTGGCGGCCGTCACAGGCTCCGCCGACGAGTTCGATCTCCATGCACATGGTGCGCTCCCGTACGGGTGTGGCCGGGAATTGGTCGGCGCCCATGAACTCGGCCAGCCGGTGGTCCCGGGCGCAAGCCCAGGCGCCATCGCCCGGATCGGGCGCGGGCAGCAGGCCCGGAAGGACCGGACGGGAGTCCGTCTCCACGCTCACCCGCAGTCCACCATCCGGTACTCGCGCGCGACGACGCGCGCCTTGCCCGATGGGGAGAGGACCGCGAGGGCCTGTCCCTGGAAGACGTCCGTGATGGCGACGCGCTTTTCCGGGTTGCAGATCGATTCCTCTTCGTTCGGGTTGAGTTTGAAGCTGCTCCTGTACTGGGGCCGCAGCAGGGTCTCGAGTGTGTGCGCGCTCGGGAACGCGGCGAGGACGCCGGCGTCGGCCAGCCGCAGCGCGTATACGCTCGGGTCCGCCCGGGGACTTGGCGAAGAACCGGTGGGTGTCGTACCTGCTGTCGGACCGCTTGTCGCGGCCGGTGTAGAGGGGGCACGCTCAGCCTCCCCTGCTGGCGGCATGTCGGGCTCCTGTCGCTGCGGTCCGGATCTACCGATGCACACGGCATTACGGGTTGCATCCGGGCTTCGCGGCCCGGCGAGCGCGTTGCCGCCGGCGGGCTCCCGGGTGTGCCCTCGCGCCTGCCGTGGAGCGGATCACAGGCGCGGCCGGGCGGGTCTGCGAGGATGTATCGCATGGATGTGCGGCGCAGGAACCATGTGACGGTGACCGGGCGGGCCGGTGCTCCGGTGGTGATGCTGGCGCACGGTTTCGGGTGCGACCAGAACATGTGGCGTCTGGTGGTGCCGACCCTGGAGCGCGACTTCACCGTCGTCCTCTTCGACCACGTGGGGGCGGGGAAGTCGGATCTGTCCGTGTGGAGCCGGGAGCGGTACTCGACTATGGACGGGTACGTGGATGACGTGCTGGAGCTGTGCCGGGAGCTGGAGCTCGGTCCCGTGACGTTCGTGGGCCATTCGGTGAGCGCGATGATGGGCGTGCTTGCCGCCGCCCGGGATCCCAAGGCGTTCGCCGGCCTGGTGCTCCTGGCGCCCTCGCCGTGTTTCGTCGACGACCCGGGCACCGGGTACCGGGGCGGGTTCAGCGCCGGGGACATCGAGGAGCTGCTCGAGTCGCTGGATGCGAACTATCTGGGCTGGTCGGGCGCGATGGCGCCGGTGATCATGGGCAACCCGGAGCGGCCGGAGCTGGGTGAGGAGCTGACCAACAGCTTCTGCCGTACCGATCCGGCCATCGCCCGGGTCTTCGCGCGGGTGACGTTCCTGTCGGACAACCGTGCCGACCTCGCGGCGGTGGGGGTGCCCACGCTGGTGGCCCAGTGCTCCAGCGATGCGATCGCCCCGCCGGAGGTGGGTGCGTTCGTCCACGCGCAGATCCCCGGAAGCCGCCTGGTCACGCTGAACGCCACCGGGCACTGCCCGCAGCTCGCCGCCCCCGAGGAGACCGCCGCGGCGATCGCCGCGTTCGCGGGGGCCGCCGGTTGATGTGCAAGACCAGCGGCCCCGACGAAGGCGGCGCGGGCAGAGACGGCGGGCCGGACGGGCCGGCCGATGAGCAGGCGCAATTCTCGGCGCTGCTGGAGGACAGCGCCGAGGATCTGTACGAGCACGCGCCCTGCGGCTACCTGTCCACGCTGCTGGACGGCCGGATCGCGAAAGTCAACACCACCCTGCTGGACTGGCTCGGCTACCGGCGCGACGACCTCCTGGGCCGCAAGCACTTCTCCGACCTGCTGACCGTCGGGGGCCGGATCTACCACGAGACCCACTTCGCGCCGCTGCTGCGGATGCAGGGGGAGGTCAGCGGCATCGCCCTGGAACTCAAGGCCGCGGACGGCTCCCGTATCCCGGTCCTGGTCACCTCGACGGTGAAAGCGGGCAGCGACGGGCAGCCGCTGCTGATCCGCACCACCCTCTTCGACGCACGCGACCGCCGTGCCTACGAGATCGAGCTGCTGCGCGCCCGCAAGGAGGCCGAGCTGGAGCGCGAGCGCCTTCAGCGGCTGGCCACCACCCTGCAAAAGACGCTGCTCCCGCCGGCGCTGGCGAACGTGCCCGGACTGGAGGTCTCCGCGCACTACCACATCGCCTCCGTCGACCAGGTCGGCGGCGACTTCTACGACCTGTTCCCCCTGGCCGCCGGTACCTGGGGACTGTTCCTGGGCGACGTGTGCGGCAAGGGCGCCGCCGCGGCGGCCGTCACGTCCCTGGCCCGCTACACACTGCGCGCCGCCGCCGTCTACGACCCCGACCCGGCCGCCGTCCTGGACAACCTCAACACGGTCCTCAACCACGAGTACAACGGAACCGACCCCCGCTTCTGCACCGTCGTCTTCGGCCTGCTCACCCCCGACCACGAGCGGGGCGGATTCCACATCACCCTGGCCAGCGGCGGCCATCCCCCCGCCCTGCTGATGCGCGCCGACGGCAGCACCGACTACCTGCACACACCCGGCGGACAGCTCATCGGCGTCCTGCCCGACGCGCACATCGCCACCACCACCGTCCACCTGGCCCCCGGCGACACCCTGCTGCTGCACACCGACGGACTCACCGAGGCCCACATCAACGCCGGCACCGGCGCCGACCGTTACGGCGACGACGCCCTCCTCGACTTCGCCCGCACTCTTGCGCCCACCACCGCCTCGGACACCATCGACGCGATCCGCGACCTGCTCGACACCTTCGGCACCGGCGTGGACGACGACACCGCCGTCCTGGCCATCCACGTGCCCCGGCCCCCCAGTGAAGAGCGGCAGTGACACAGCACCTGACCCTCCGCAGCCGCACCACCCCCACAGGAGTGGTCATCGAACTCGCCGGAGAACTGGACTTCCACACCGCCGACCAGGTCCGCGCCGCGCTGTCCGGCCTCGGCCTGCAACCGGGCCGGCAGCTCGTCCTCGACCTCGGCGGTCTCACCTTCTGCGACTCCACCGGCATCACCGTGCTGATCGCGGCCCGCAACCACGCCCTGGCGACCGACGCGGGCGTCGCCCTGGCCGCGGTCCCCGACCACGTCAGCCGGATCTTCCGCATGGTCGGCCTGGACCAGGTCTTCCCCTGCCACCCCGACGTCCAGTCAGCCGAAGCCGCCTGGCGACCCACCGCCTGAACCGCGAGCGCACAGAACTTGAACCAGGTGCTCCGGTCTACTGCCAGACGCACTCGTCGATGACGATCTGCGGGTCAGCAGTGCGGGGTGTGAAGACATACCGCAGCCATCCTCGGCCGTGGTCGAAGTACACGACGTGGGCTCCCCCAGGGCGGGTGGACTGGACGGGAGTGTCATGAATCAGGTGTTGACCTCCTCGAAGGAGTGAGCCTGATGAGTACGACGACTGATCACCTGATCGGGGCCGTGGACAGCGTGTCG
>NZ_JBSFYW010000109.1:0-15445 GCF_053599975.1 Streptomyces sp. NPDC005141
GTCGGCGAAGGGCACTTGGTCGTGCGGCGGTGTTACTTGGCGGCGCGCCGCTTGTGGCCCGTCACCTTGGCGATCCACGGTGGCCCCCGGCGCGTACGCCGGGGGCCACCGGCCGGTCAGGTCAGCTCGGCCGGGAGCGGCGCCGTATGCGTCACGATCAGCCCGGACACCGCACGGGTGAGCGCCACGTACAGGCGGCGCAGGCCGGTGCGCTCGTCCGGTTCGCCGTCCACGACGGCCCGCGGCTCGTCCAGGACCACGTAGTCGTACTCCAGGCCCTTGGCGAGCGAGGCCGGCACCAGGGTCAGCCGGGTCTCGGCCGTCGTCTCCTCGCCCGGACCGAGGTACGTCCGCCCGGCCGCCGCCAGCGCCTCGGCGAGCACCGGGATCCGGGCGTCGGCGGCGATCAGCCCGACCGACCCCTCATGGCTCAGCAACTCCTCCACCGCGCCCACGACCTCGGCGTCCGCCGTACTCGCGCGCACCTCGAAGAAGCCCGGGTTCTCCCGCACCGACGCGACCGGCGTGAGACCGGGCGCGATGTGCGGCAGCAGCCGGGACGCGTAGGTGATGACGTCCGTGGGGACGCGGAAGCCCGCCGTCAGCTCCTCCACCACGGCGTCCCCCTTGCCCAGATGGCCAAGGGCCTCCTCCCAGCTGCGCGTCGCCCACGGGGTCGTCCCCTGTGCCAGGTCCCCGAGCACGGTCGCCGAACCCGTCGTGCAGCGCCGCCCCACCGCGCGGTACTGCATCGGCGACAGGTCCTGCGCCTCGTCGAGCACCACGTGCCCCAGCGAGTGCGTGCGCTGGACCAGATCGGTGGCCTCGTCGATCAGCACGGCGTCGGCGGCCGACCACTTGGCGGACTTCACGCTGCGCACCGGCTTCGCCCAGAGGATCTCCTTCTGCTCGGCCTCGTCGAGCAGCCCCTCCGCGTGCGCGGCGAGGAAGTCCGCGTCGGTCAGCAGCCTGAGGACGAGCTTCGCGGGGTCGACCTGCGGCCAGACGGCCTTCACGGCGGCCTTCACGGCGGCGTTGCGGGCGACCGCGTCCTGCACCCGGTCGTCGGGGGCCTCTCCCGAGCGCTCCATCTGGACCAGCACGGCATGCGCGATCCGCTGCGGAAGGGCCTGGTGCGCGGCGCCGTACCGGATGTCGCGGTCGAGCAACTCCCGCACGATCTGCTCGAGTTCGTACGCCGGTACGCGCCAGCGCCGGGATCCCCGGACCACCACCACCGGCTCGGTCGGCAGGGTCACGTGCGATCGGACGGCCCGGCGCAGCACCTGTGCCATCCGGGCGTCGCCCTTGAGCACGGCCGCGGCCGCTTCGTCGCCGCCCCGCACCTCGACATGCGCGACGAGATCGTCGACGGTCGCCTGCTTGACATCCAACTCGCCGAGGGCGGGCAGGACTTGTTCGATGTAGTGCAGGAAGGACTTGTTCGGCCCGATGACCAGGGTGCCGGTGCGGGCGAGCCGGTCGCGGTGCGCGTACAGCAGATACGCGACCCGGTGCAGGCCGACGGCGGTCTTTCCGGTGCCGGGGCCTCCCTGCACGCAGACCGAGCCGGACAGCCCGGACCGGACGATCTCGTCCTGCTCCGGCTGGATGGTCGCCACGATGTCGCGCATCGGGCCGACGCGCGGGCGCTCGATCTCCTGCTGGAGCAGCTTGCTGGTGGCCGCGGCCTCGGTCGGGTCGGAGAGGTGCTCGTCCTCGTAGGCCGTGAGGTCGCCGCCGGTGTAGCCGAAGCGCCGGCGCAGCCCGACATCCAGCGGGTCCTTCTTCGAGGCCCGGTAGAACGGCTGCGACACCGGCGCGCGCCAGTCGATGACCATCGGGTCGCCGCCGGCGTCGTGCACATGCCGCCGCCCGATGTAGAACCGCTCGCCCCCCGCGCCCTCGGCCCGGTCGGCGCCCGGCGCGTGCAGATAGTCGAGCCGTCCGAAGAACAGCGGGGTGTGGCTGAGGTCGGCGAGGGCCTTGATGCGCTCGCCGATCTGCCGGTGCAGCACCTCGGCGTTCACCCAGTTCGCGGTGACGTCGCGGATGTCGAGGTTCTCCGCGTCCTCGCGCATCGTGCGGAGCGCCGAACGGGAGTCGGCGAGGCGGGCACGCTCGCGGGAGAGGGGATCGGCGGACTCGGACGGGGCGCCGGACGGGGCGCCGGACAGGGTGGACACGGGGAATTGCCTCCGGGGGCCTGCTGCGGGAGTGATCCAGGCGGTGAATCTCTGCGGAACCGGTGCGGAATCCGTGCGGAATCCGTGAGCGGTTCCAGGTGCCGTCCGGTTTCCGGCCGGGCGGCGGCACTCCGTGAAGGGAGGCGGGCAAGACGGAAGATTCTAGGCGAGGGACGGATGCCGGTGCCAATGAGTTTTCCGGCGCCGGTTCCGCACCGCACAGGCACGGGCCGCCGTCTCAGGGGCGGGCCCCCGGGAACCCTAGGGGTGGTGTCCGCCGTGAGGTGGAGGGCGGGCGGGCCCGGAGGTGGACTCGGGGGATGCCGAGGTTCGGTCGGAAGACCGACGCCGTTCGGGGAAGGGGGTCGCACCATGGAGGTATGAGTGCAGCCACTTTCACCCCAGGCCCTGCCCATCCCGGCGCCGCCGCCCGCGGGGCGACGGCCGTCACCTCCGTCCACCACCGCCACCGCCTCGGCGACGCCCTGCGCGCCGTGAAGGTCTTCGCGACGGCCGCGTTCGGCGTCGTCGTGCTCGGCGAGTACGGCGAGGAAGCCGGCGTCCGCCGCCGCTGAACCGCCGTATCGCCCGGCCCTGCGGCGACGGCGTTCCGGCGTCGCCCTCGACGTCGGTCGGCCGTCACCGTCGGTCGGCGGTCGCTTCCGGTCAGCTGCCGCTGTCGCTCAGCAGTTCGTCCGCGTCCATGATCCGGTAGGCGTAGCCCTGTTCCGCCAGGAAGCGCTGGCGGTGGGCGGCGAAGTCCTGGTCGATGGTGTCGCGGGCGACCACCGAATAGAAGTGGGCCTGGTGGCCGTCGGCCTTCGGACGCAGGACGCGGCCCAGGCGCTGGGCCTCCTCCTGGCGCGAGCCGAAGGTGCCCGAGACCTGGATGGCCACCGTGGCCTCCGGCAGGTCGATGGAGAAGTTGGCGACCTTGGACACGACGAGCACGCTGATCTCGCCCTCCCGGAAGGCGCCGAACAGCTTCTCCCGCTGGGCATTGCTGGTCTCGCCCTTGATGACGGGCGCGTTCAGGTGCTCGCCCAGCTCGTCGAGCTGGTCGATGTACTGGCCGATCACGAGGATCTGCTGACCCGCGAACTTCCGGACCAGCGCCTCGGTCACCTTCCGCTTGGTCGCGGTCGTGGCGCAGAAGCGGTACTTCTCCTCGGTCTCGGCGGTGGCGTACGCGAGCCGCTCGGAGTCGGTGAGGTTCACCCGCACCTCGACACAGTCGGCGGGCGCGATGTAACCCTGCGCCTCGATCTCCTTCCACGGCGCGTCGAACCGCTTGGGCCCGATGAGGGAGAAGACGTCCGACTCGCGCCCGTCCTCCCGCACGAGCGTGGCGGTCAGCCCCAGTCGGCGCCGGGCCTGGAGGTCGGCGGTGAACTTGAAGACGGGAGCGGGCAGCAGATGGACCTCGTCGTAGAGGATGAGGCCCCAGTCGCGGGAGTCGAAGAGCTCGAGATGCGGGTAGACGCCCTTCCGCCTGGTCGTCAGCACCTGGTAGGTGGCGATGGTGACCGGGCGGATCTCCTTGCGCGTCCCGCTGTACTCACCGATCTCGTCCTCGGTCAGCGAGGTCCGCTTCACCAGCTCGTGCTTCCACTGCCGGGCGGAGACGGTGTTGGTGACGAGGATGAGGGTGGTCGCCTTGGCCTGCGCCATGGCACCGGCCCCGACGAGTGTCTTGCCCGCGCCGCAGGGGAGCACGACCACACCGGACCCGCCGTGCCAGAAGTTCTCCACGGCCTGCTTCTGGTAGGGCCGCAGCGCCCAGCCGTCCTCCACGAGGTCGATGGCGTGCGCTTCGCCGTCGACGTACCCGGCGAGGTCCTCGGCCGGCCAGCCGAGCTTCAGCAGGGTCTGCTTGATCTGCCCGCGCTCGGAGGGGTGCACGGCCACGGTGTCGGCGTCGATCCGGTTGCCGACGAGCGGCGCGACGCGCTTGGAGCGCAGCACCTCTTCGAGGACGGGCCGGTCGGTGGTCGTGAGCACGAGTCCGTGGGCCGGGTGCTTGCTCAGAGTGAGGCGTCCGTAGCGGTCCATCGTCTCGGCGATGTCCACGAGCAGCGCGTGCGGGACCGGATAGCGGCTGAACTCCACGAGCGCGTCCACGACCTGTTCGGCGTCGTGCCCGGCGGCTCGCGCGTTCCACAGGCCGAGCGGCGTGATCCGGTAGGTGTGGATGTGCTCGGGCGCCCGCTCCAGCTCGGCGAAGGGGGCGATGACGCGACGGCAGGCGTCGGCCAGCTCGTGATCGACTTCGAGCAGGAGCGTCTTGTCGGACTGGACGATGAGGGGTCCGTTCACACCCGTCCCTTTCTGCGTGGCGGCATCCGGCGCGGATACTCGGCCAAACGTCCAGTGTGCCCTACCGGCGGGTGATCACGGCTGGTCGTCCGCCAGCTCCGCGACCCCCGTGACCCGGTGCAGCGGATAGGTCCGGACCTCGTCCGCCGTGTGGTCGTACGCCGTGACGAAGCCGCCCTCGACCCGGACGGGGGCGATGACGCGCTGGCTGGCGGCGCCCTCGGCGTTGACGTAGCCGATCCACACCGCCTCACCGGTCAGGACGGCGGCCTGCATGGTGGCCAGCGTCTCGGCGGAGCTGGTGCGGGGCAGCTCGCCGTTGCCGGGGCGGTCGCCCGCCGGGTCCGCCTTGCGCGGGGTGGTGGAGGCGAGGTCCCCGGCCCGGATGGCGCGGATCGCGGCGCCGAGAAGGGTGGTGTCGGGGACCGGCGGACCGTCCGGGACGGGCTCCGGGGCGGTGCGCGGCGGGGTGCGGTGGGCGTGCGCCCGGGTGATCAGGACGTCGCCCTCCGCGGATTCGGCGGCGGGTGCGAAGCCCATCGACCTCAGGCCCGCGAGAAGGGCCGCCGGGTCGGCCTGCGCGGCCAGCACCGTGGGCGCGAGCCGCCGGAGCCCGAGCCCCTGCGAGCGCTTGTCGGCGAGGATCTCGTTGAGCACCGCGTCGTCGTCGCAGCGGACGTACGCCGACGCCGCCCCGATCCGCAGATGGCCGTGCCGGCGCGCCACGTCGTCGATCAGATAGGTGAGCGGCTGCGGGATCGGCGTACGGGAGTGGGCGCTGAGGAAGGCGTGCAGGTCGGACGCCGAACGGCCCGCGTCGAGCGCCCGGCGCACCGAGCCGGGGGTGAAGCGGTAGACCGTCGCCCCGCCCTTGGACTCGACGTCCGCGAGCACACCGAGGGTGTCGGCCAGGGGACGCTCCAGGGGGCCGGGCGCGACCGCCGTCAGGTCCGCCTGGAGCAGGACGTGGTCGAGCGGTTCGGGCAGCAGCGGGGCGAGGAGCCGGGCGGCCCGGACCGCGGCGGCGGCCCGCTCGGCGGGGGAGTGCGGCGCGGGGGCGGGCACGGGGTGGTGCCGCTTGTGGGCGGGGAGCTTGTCGCCGGGACCCGACGGCTCCGCCGCTTTGGCGCCCGCCGTCCCCGGCAGACCCATCAGTGCCCGTCCCTGCGCGGACAGCGCGCCCCGGCCGGTGACCCCGAGCAGCTCCGCCTCGGACAGCGTCCACCGGGCCAGCCGGGCGCGCAGGTCCTCCGGAGAGGGCCGGGCACCGCGCTGCGGGCGTTCCCAGTACAGCCGGGCGAGGACGGAGTCCGCGGCGGGAGTGGCGCCCTCGGGGAGCGCGGCGAGGAGGGTGAGGACGCGGTGGCGGACCTCGGGCGCCGCGGAACGGTCGAGACCGGGGCCGAGCGCCGAGAGCGTACGGTCCTTCGCGTCCCGTCCGCCGACCAGCCCCGCCGTGCGCGTCGCCGCGAGCCACGCCGAGGCGAGCCGTGTCCAGCGCTCGGCGGCGGGCAGCTCCAGCCATTCGTCGTAGGCCGGCGTCGCCGCGTACCGCTCCTCCGCCCCGCCGTCCGACGCCACCAGGCCCGCCGCGTGGGCGAGTTCCACCCAGAACGCGGCGACGGGCTCGGAGACGTCGAGCGCCACCGCCGTCCGCTTCAGGTCGCGCACGCTGAGCCCGCCCGCGCGCAGCACCGCCGGACCGCCCTCGTGCCAGTCCTTCATCAGTTCCTCGACGGTCGCCAGCGTCGTGTACGCCTGGCCCGCCGCGGCGGCGTCCACAACCTGTGGACGGTGCGTCGTCGCGGCCTCGACCGCGGGCGCCACCGGCTCCGTCACCCGGTGCGCACGGCCCGCGCGCATATGCAGGGCGACCTCCCGGGGCAGGACGACCGTGCCGGGCCCCGTCGGCAGCAGCAGCCCCCGTCCGATCAGCCAGCGCAGATGCGCCGCCGGTTCGGCCGTCACCTGCCCGTACGGCGGCCCCCAGACCAGCCGTGAAAGCACCTCCACCGCCGCGGCGGGCGCTTCGTCCAGCAGTGCCGACATCCGGCGCCGGTCGGTGAAAAGGGCACTCAGCGACACCACCGCCGACACGGAGTCATGGGTGCTCGGCAGCCCCGCCGCGGCCACGATCTCCTGGATGCGCCCCGGCGACATGCCCGCCGTGGACTCACCGACCGTCGGCCCGAGCCCCGTCGGGGAAGGGTGCTGCGGCGACGGCGCCAGCAGCTCGCGTGCCGTTCGTACGAGCCGCAGGCGGTCGTCGCCGCCCCAGACGAGGGCCTGCTCGCGGAGCGTCCCGAGAGCGTGCGGGTAGGCCGCCGTGACCGCGGGGTCGGCGTCGTCGCCCGCGAGAAGCCCGAGCAGTTCGTCGTACGTCGCCGGTTCCGGCGCCACCGCCAGCGCCTCCGCCGTCTGGAGCGTGAAACGGTCCAGGCGCTCCAGGGCACGGACGACCGACGCCCGGGTGCCCGCCCGGGTGGCCAGCTGGGTGAGATCAGTGGGGACGGGGGTGATCAGGTCCGGACGGGACCGCAGGAGGGCGGACAGCGAGGCGTCGTCCCGCGTGCGGAGGGCTTCCGCCAGGGACCGCGGGGAGGTCGTCTCGGGGCTCATCCTGTCAACGGTAGCGGGTGGCGGGCTCCCGGGGCCCGGCCCCAGGCCGGTGGATCGTCCACCAGCCGCGCGGGCGCGGTGGAGGGAGGAGCGTCGTACGGCTGCCCGAGCCCCCGGCGGGGCGCTCCCGCGCACGGAAAAACCGGTACCTTCGTCACCACGGGGTATCCAACGCACCTGCCCCGGAGGGGACTTCGTGGGGATCGAGAGCGACCAGCTGGTCTTCGACTATCTGAGCCGGGTCGGCGACCTGGCCCAGCAGCGGCAGTTGCCGTCGGCGACCCGGATGCGCCTGGTCTCGGAACTGCGCGGCGAGATCGACCGCCGCAGGGCGAACGGCACCCCCGACAGCCCCGCCGCCGTCCGCCGCATCCTCGACCGCCTCGGCACCCCCGACGAGATCGTCGCGGCGGCCGGACAGGGCACCGAGGGCCCCGGACCCGGTACACGGAGCCGGACCGCCGTGCCCGCCCGGCGTGCCGCCGCCGAACCGGAGGAGCGCCCCAAGAGGCTGCGCCGCGTCGTCCCCCGCCCGCGCTCCGCGGAAGCGCGTCCCGCCGAGAGCGCCGGGGCCGACGCCCCGTCCCCGCCCCACCTGGCGAGCGCGCACGAACTGGGCGGCAGCGCGGACCGGCCGGACTGGTGGCGCGTGGAGAACAGCCCCTTCGGACTCGGCGACAGCGTGCCGGGGTTCGTCGGCGGCGTGGAGATCCCCGACCTGCTCAAGCCGCCCCCGGGCGAGAGGGACCGCGGAGCCGAACAAGGCGAAGCGGAGCCGGGACCGGCCAAGGAGAAGGCGGCGGCACCGGGCCCCGAGGACGAACCGGACGCCGAGGACACCGTCGCGCGCCGTCGCTTCCCGCGCCTCAGCGGCTACACCAACCCCCTGCTCCTGCTCGCCGCCGCCCTCCTCGTCGTGGGCGCCCTTCTCGGCAACTGGTTCGCGCTCGGCCTCGGCTGGCTGATCGCCTACGGTTCGCGCCGGCTCACCCCCGCCGAATCGAAGTGGGCCGTCCTCGTCCTGCCGGGACTGTCCGCCACGGCGGGCATCGTCTGGATCTGGGGCCGCTCGACCGGCCGCTGGGGCACCCCCATCGCCGAGGGCCGCATGAACGACGCGATGACCGAGACCTGGCCCTGGATCGTCCGCGGCGCCGCCGTCGCCTCGGCCCTGTACCTGGTCTGGCGCTCCCAGCGCCGCACCTGACCGCCGAAGGGGCCCGGACCGGCTCCCCGGCGAGCTGGGCACAATGGTCCATATGACTTCCCCCGCGCTGACCGTCGGCTTCGACCTCGACATGACCCTGATCGACTCCCGCCCCGGGATCCACGCCTGCTACGAGGCGATCTCGGCGCGGACCGGGACGTACATCGACTCGGATCTCGTGGTCACGCGGCTCGGCCCGCCGCTGGAGGACGAACTCGCCAACTGGTTCCCGGCCCGGGAGGTCGCGGCGATGGCCGACCTCTACCGCGAGATGTACCCCGCACACGCGATCACCGGCACGCTCGCGATGCCCGGCGCGCGTGAGGCCGTGGAGGCGGTGCGGGCGGCGGGCGGGCGCACGGTCGTCGTCACCGCCAAGTGGGAGCCCAACGCCAGGCTGCACCTGGAACACCTGGGCATAGGCGCGGACGCACTCGTCGGCAACCTGTGGGCCGAACAGAAGGCGGTGGCGCTGCGCGAGCACGGCGCGAGCGTGTACGTCGGCGACCACACCGGCGACGTACGCGGCGCGCACACGGCGCGGGCGTACTCCGTGGCCGTGGCGACCGGGCCGTGCGACGCCGAGGAACTGCGCGCGGCGGGCGCGGACGTCGTCCTCGGCGATCTCACGGAGTTCCCGGCCTGGCTGGAGAACCACCGCTAGACGTGGAGCGGAGCCACCACCGGGCCGCCGGCACGGCCGCCGTCAGGAACGGGCGGCCCGGGCCCGGCGGCGGCCCTCCGCGGCCGACCGGAACACGCCGGCGGCGGCCAGCAGGAATCCGACGCCCATAAGCATGCTCAAGCCGAACATGTAGGTCGGAAATGGATTCGTGCCGAGCAACAGTGGTGCCACGGTGACCAGTGTGGCCAACGCGCCGATGAAGAAGACGATGGCACCGGCACGGATCAGCCGGTCACCGGCTTCGAGGGAATTCGCTTGGGTTTTGTCACGCACTCGACCAGGGTAGTTCCCTGCGCGAAGGAACAATCCAGCGACGTCTTGTCACCAGCCGACGGACCATTAGCCTTGGTACCGGCGGGTCGGCTGACCCGCTGTAGTGCTCTCCAGAGGCGTTTACGGGCAGTTGCCCCTGCAACCACCCGCGTGGTTTCCCGAGCAGTTTCCGACGAGTACGAGGACGAGGACAGACGTGCCCACCGGCAAAGTCAAGTGGTTCAACACTGAGAAGGGCTTCGGCTTTCTCTCCCGCGACGACGGCGGCGACGTCTTCGTCCATTCCTCGGTCCTGCCCGCCGGAGTCGACGCCCTCAAGCCCGGCCAGCGCGTCGAGTTCGGCGTCGTCGCCGGTCAGCGCGGTGACCAGGCGCTCTCGGTGACCATCCTGGACCCGACCCCCTCGGTCGCGGCGGCCCAGCGCCGCAAGCCGGACGAACTGGCCTCCATCGTCCAGGACCTGACGACCCTCCTCGAAAACATCACGCCGATGCTGGAGAAGGGCCGCTACCCCGACAAGGCCTCCGGCAAGAAGATCGGGGGCCTGCTGCGCGCGGTCGCCGACCAGCTCGACGTATGACCGGCGTTCAGCGGCCTTCGGCCGGGTTCTGAGGAGAATCCGGAAGGGGCCGGGGGAGAATCAGGGGAAGGCCAGCGCGTTCGGCCCAAGGGGCGGCACCAGCCCCTCGGCCGCCGCGCGCGTGAGCAGTCCGCGGATCGCCGCGTACCCGTCCTCGCCCAGATCGGCCGTGAACTCGTTGACGTACAGGCCGATGTGCTGGTCCGCGACCTTCGGGTCCATCTCCTGGGCGTGTTCCAGGACGTAGGCGCGGGAGGCCTCGGGGTCGTCCCAGGCGGCGCGGACCGAGGCGCGGGTGGCGTCGGCGAGCGCCCGGAGCCGCTCCGCTCCCAGCGACCGCCTGGCGATGATCGCGCCCAGCGGGATCGGCAGCCCGGTGGTCCGCTCCCAGTGCTCACCCAGGTCGGCGAGTTTGTGCAGCCCGTAGTTCTGGTACGTGAAACGCGCCTCGTGGATGACGAGCCCCGCGTCGACCTTCCCGTCCCGGACGGCCGGCATGATCTCGTGGAACGGCATGACCACGATCTCGCCGACCCCGCCGGGCACCGTGTCCGCCGCCCACAGCCGGAACAGCAGATACGCCGTCGACCGCTCGCTCGGCACGGCTACGGTACGGCCCTTCAATCCGCCGGGCTCCCGGCCCCGCCCGAGCGGGGTGGCGCCCCCGGTACCCGCCTCCCTGGTCAGCACCAGCGGCCCGCAGCCCCGCCCCAGCGCGCCGCCGCACGGCAGCAGCGCGTAGTCGTCGAGGACGTACGGCAGCACGGCGTACGACACCTTCAGCACGTCGAACTCGCCGCGCTCGGCCATGCCGTTGGTGATGTCGATGTCCGCGAACGTCACGTCGAGCGCGGGCGCTCCCGGGATCCGGCCGTGCGCCCAGGCGTCGAAGACGAAGGTGTCGTTCGGGCAGGGCGAGTAGGCGATCCGCAGGTCTTCGGCGGGTTCAGTGCGTACGGTCATGTCGGTTCCAACTCTCCAGGAGGGGCGTCAGCTTCCCGAAAGCCTCGGTGAGTGCGGCGAGAGCGTCGCCGATGCGCCACGCGGCGCGGTCACGCGGGCCGACGGGATTGGACACCGCGCGGATCTCCAGCACCGGCACCCCGTGCGCGCCGGCCGCCTCGGCGACCCCGAACCCCTCCATCGCCTCGGCGAGGGCCCGTGGATGCCGGGCCCGCAGTTCGGCGGCGCGAGCGGCACTGCCGGTCACGGTCGACACGGTGAGCACCGTTCCGACACGTCCACCCGTGACGGCCGCGGCCTCTCGTACGAGTGATTCCGGAGGCCGGTGGCTGACGGTTCCGAAGCCGAGCTCGGTGACCGGGAGGAACCCCTCCGGCGCCTCCGCGCCCAGGTCGGCCGCGACGATGTCGTCGGCGATCACGAGCGATCCCACGGGCGCGCCGGGCTGGAAACCGCCGGCGACACCCGCGCAGACGACGAGGCCGTAGGGCGCGCCCTCGAGGGCCGCGGCGGTCAGCGCGGAGGCGACGGAGGCGGCGGCGAGGGCGGGGCCGACACCCGCGGCGAGCAGATCGCGCCCACCGACCCGGTGGAGCGTCGCCCCCGGAAGCCGTATCTCACGCCCCGTGCCGGACGACACCCCGGCCACCGCGTCCCTCTCGGCGGGGACGGCGGTGGCCACGAGCACCCTCGGCCCGGCGGCAGAGATCAGGCGTCCTTCTTGAGCTTGAAGGTCCACAGACCGGTCACGGTCTTCTCGCCCTCCTTGACGGAGACGAGCGTCGAGTTGCCGGTGGCCCCGTACTGCTCGTTGAAGAAGACGCTGCCGGGAATGGTCCGGTACGTCTTCGTGCTGGCGTCGGTCAGCGGCTGACCGTTCATCAGGATCGTCCAGCCCTTGTCCGCGATCTCCGGGTCCACACCGAACCGGACGGTCTCGTCGGGGTCGACCTTGATGGACTTGATGTCCTTGTCCTTCAGGCACTTCGCCAGGTCCGCGGTCTTCACCGTGTCCCCGTCGTTGTAGCAGTCGGTCTCGGAGCTCACCGAGTTGTCGCCGACCGTGATGGTGGCGATCGGCGACGGCTTGTCACAGGCGGACAGGACGAGGAGTCCGGCGGAAACGGCGCCGACGGTGGCGACGGCGCGGCGGCGGCGCGCAGCGCGTTGTCCATTAGCGGCTCTGCCGCGGGGCAGGGAGGTCATGGCCGAAGGCTATCGGGCAGGCCCACCCGAGCCCCCACGTGGGGTGCGGCGTGCCGTGCGTGGCCCCCGCGCGGCTCAGGAGACCCGCTGCCTGGCCGATCCGCCGCGCCGCGCCACGGCGAGCAGTCCCCGTACGGTCGTCAGCCATCCCACGGCGACGATCCCGGCGGCCACGGAGAGGCCGAGCGAGCCGTTGAGCGGCATCGCGATACCGATGGCTCCGCCGAGGACCCAGGCCATCTGGAGCAGTGTCTCGGAACGGGCGAAGGCCGAACTCCGGACGAGTTCGGGGACGTCGCGCTGGATCAGCGCGTCCAGGGACAGCTTGGCGAGCGCCTGCGCGAACCCGGCGACCGCGGCGAGGCACGCCACCAGCAGGGTGCCGAAGAAGATCGCCGCCGTGATCGCGACGGCGAGCACGAACGCCACCACCGTCACGATGATGATCTCCGGGGCGCGCTGTTTCAGCCAAGCTCCGACGGCCGTGCCGAGCGCGTTGCCCACGCCCGCGCAGACGACCACCAGGCCGAGCGAGACCGCCGCGCTCTTGCCGCTGAGCGGCTGCTGGCGCAGCAGGAAGGCGAGGAAGAAGATCAGGAAGCCGGACAGGCAGCGCAGCGAGGCGTTGGCGCCGAGCGCGTGGGTGACGGCCGTCCCCACGGTCCGCAGTCCGGGGCGCGG
Source organism: Streptomyces sp. NPDC005141 (assembly GCF_053599975.1). NCBI lineage: Bacteria > Bacillati > Actinomycetota > Actinomycetes > Kitasatosporales > Streptomycetaceae > Streptomyces > Streptomyces sp. NPDC005141. The sequence continues at coordinate 12,717 of NZ_JBSFYW010000109.1, forward strand.
GGGTTTCTTCAGGCGCGGGGGGCGGTGCAGATGCTCCGCGTCGGCGGCGAGCAGCGCCTTGTCCTCGCCCTTGGCGGAGTCCACCTTGGGCGGCAGCGAGAACGACAGGAACGTGCCCGCGATGAAGATCACGAAGGCGCCGTAGAGCGGATAGCGCGCTCCCAGCGACTGGAGCAGGGCGGCGATCGGCCCGGCCACACCGGTGGCGAGGAGCCCACCCAGAGTGACCCGGGAGTTCGCTTTGACCAGGGAGAACGTGGGTGGCAGAAGCCGGGGCACGACGGCACTGCGCACCACGCCGTACGCCTTCGAGGCGACGAGCACGCCGAGCGCGGCGGGGTACAGCTCGAAGGTGCCGGTGACGACCGCGCCCGACAGCATCAGCGCGAGCATCGCCCGGGCGAGCATCGAGCCCGCCATCGCGGCCCGCCGTCCGTGCGGCAGACGGTCCAGCAGCGGGCCGATCACGGGGGCGAGGAGGGCGAAGGGCGCCATCGTGATGCCCAGGTAGAGGGCGACCCGGCCGCGGGCCTCGTCGGTCGGCACGGAGAAGAAGACGGTGGATGCGAGCGCCACCGTGATCATGACATCGCCCGCGCCGTTCACAGCGTGCAGTTCGATCAGTTTCCCGAGGCCCGACTCGCCCGCCCCGTGCGCGTGCGTCGCCTTGCGGATGCCGCGCGCCGTCCGTGTCACCGGGAAGTGCAGGGCACGCCCAACCGCACGGACGGACCCGGTCACCCGGCCCGATCCGCCACTCCCGTTGCTCCCTTTGGCGCCACCGATACCGGTTGCTCCCTGGGGCGACCTCGCGGATGCCACTCCGTCATAGTGCCCCGACTTCGGGGTGCGTAGTGCGGTTAGCGCGCGGATGAGGGCCGAGTGGGGGGCGGGCGGGGGCGATCAGGGGCGCCGACGGGTGCTGTTCGGCAGGGCGTGACGCCGGGCCGTCCCGGTCCTGGGCAGATCACTTTTTGGCGGGGCGAGACGGGTGGGGTGCGCGGGAAACTTTCGGTGCTGAGCGCCGGGGATGGCGCCGCGGAGCGGCGGGCCCGGGTGCCGCGGAGCGGCAAAGATCCCGGCGCGGAGCGCCGAAGACGCCCGCCGGTGTGGGCCCAGGGGCCAGGAGAAGGTAGCGTGCGTAACGCGCATGCGGCGATTGTTCTCGGCCGCGCGCCTCTCGGCCATCCCGCAGAATGGATGGCGTAGGTGCGCCCGAGTGCGATCGGGCGCGGACGTCGACGCGGCCCACCGGTCCGCTCCGTCCGCACCCCCGCCGGAGGAATGGCGCACCCGTGAGACGGCGTAGGAGAGAAGCGATACCTGTGAGCGCAGCGACAACGCGAAGCCGCACCCCTGACCGCCTGTGCGCCGAGGCCGTCGACCTCGCCCGGGCGGCCGCCGAGGAAGCCGCCCACCCAGGCGTCGTCGGAGAGCACCTCGGGCTGGTCTCCGAGGGAGACCGCGTTGTCACGCACTTCTTCGAGTGCAAGGAACCGGGATACCGCGGCTGGCGCTGGGCGTCGACCGTGGCCCGCGCCTCCCGGGCGAAGATCGTCACCCTCGACGAGACGGTGCTGCTGCCCGGCACCGACGCGCTGCTGGCCCCGGAGTGGGTGCCGTGGAGCGAGCGGCTCCGCCCCGGTGACATGGGCCCCGGGGACCTGCTGCCCACGGACGCCGAGGATCTCCGGCTGGAGCCGGGCTACTCCGGCGAGGACGAGCCCGCGCCGAACTCCGCGGTCTCGGAGGACATGTTCGAGCTGGTGGAGGCGGAGGACGCGGAGGTGACCGCGGGGACACCCGCGAACCTGCCGATGGCTCCGCGCCGGGGCTCGATCGCGGCCGTGGCCGAGGAACTGGGGCTGCGGCGGGCCCGGGTGCTCTCCCGGTACGGGCTGCATGTCGCGGCCGACCGCTGGGAGGAGTCGTACGGGCCCAAGACGGCGATGGCGCAGGCCGCGCCCGCGGCGTGCGTCAGCTGCGGCTTCCTGAACCGCATGGGGGGCTCGCTCGGACAGGCGTTCGGTGTCTGTGCGAATGAGTTCTCGCCGGCCGACGGGCGTGTGGTGTCTCTCGCGTACGGATGCGGTGGGCACTCCGAGGCCGCGGTCATGCCGAAGCCTCCGCGGCCGGCGCCTCCGGTGATCGACGAGACCCAGGTGGACCCGTTCCCGCTGCGTCCGTCCCCCGACTCGGGCTCGGTACCCGCGACGTCCGACGAGTCCACCGCGGAACTGGGCCACTCCTAGCGCCTCGCTCCCCCCGGAACCGGAAAACCGGCTTCCACCGTCCCCCCGGCGACGTAACAAGCGTTTCCCCTGCCCCGGCGGCGCCGGAGGCAACCGGCCTTCCCCTGCCCCGACGGCGGGGACAACCGGCCTTCCCCTGTCCCCGGCGGCGGGGGCGACCGGCGCTCCCACCGTCTCCGGAGCTCCCGTCACCGGCGCTCCCACCGTCTCCGGAGCTCCCGTCACCGGCGCTCCCACCGTCTCCGGAGCTCCCGTCTCCGTCGCTCCCACCGTCTCCGGCGCGGGTGCCCCCCAACCTTCTTTCGCCCCCTCCGCCCCTACCCTTCCCGTCCCTGGGGCTCCGCCCCAGACCCCGCTCCTCAAACGCCGGAGGGGCTGGATCTCACCACAGCGCACCCGCAGGGGGCAGCGCACGGGAGGGGCCGTGCCGGTACATCCCAATGTCCGTCGCTTACGTCCGGATCGAGCAGCGGTTCC
>NZ_JBSFYW010000110.1:0-14711 GCF_053599975.1 Streptomyces sp. NPDC005141
ACGCACTTCTGCACGCTGGTGGCGCGCGACCACGGCGGCTTCACCTCGCCGAGGAAGTACGGCTTGAAGGGGACCATGCCGGCGGGGACGAGGAGAGCGCGCTCTCCTCGGACCGGGCCCGTCCGTTCCACCGCAACCCCCGTACGCGGTGGTCCGTTCGACCGCCCGCCGAGCGGTTACTCGGTGGCGATCGCGTTCAGTACGTTCATCCGGCCCGCCCGGAACGCCGGGATCAGGGCGGCGAACAGGCCCACGAAGGCCGAGCCGATGAAGACCCCGATGATGGTCGGCCAGGGGATGTCCAGAACCTTCAGGCCCTCAAGGGCGAGAAGTTTCTGGGCGGTGGCGCCCCAGCCCATGCCCAGGCCGAGACCGAGCAGCGCGCCGAAGAGGGCGATGACCACCGACTCCATCCGGATCATGCGGCGCAGCTGGCGGCGCGAGAGGCCGATGGCCCGCATCAGGCCGATCTCGCGGGTGCGCTCGACCACGGACAGGGCGAGGGTGTTCACCACGCCGAGAACCGCGACGATGATCGCGAGCGCCAGCAGGCCGTAGATCAGGTTCAGGAGCTGCCCGATCTGGTCCTTCATGGCCTGCTTGTAGTCGGTCTGGTCGCGGACCTTGTACTGCGGGTAGTCGTGCAGGGACGACTTCAGCGACTTGTACGCGGCCGCCTGCTGTCCGTCCTTCGCCGAGGCGAAGACGAGCTCGTCGAGCGGCATCTTCTCGGCGGGCACGTACTTGGCGAGTGTGGCGATGGAGATGTACTTCGAGCCCGCGTCGATGACGACGTCGCTGCTGGTGATGGCCCGGACCGTCAGATCGGCGTCGGCACCGTCCTTGAAGGCGACCTTGATCTTCGAGCCGAGGTGGATGCCGTGCGCCTCGGCGAACTTCTCGTGCACGGACATCGAGTCGGGCAGGTAGGCGTCCTTCAGGTTGCCGGCGACGGTCTTGGTGCGCAGGTCGGTGGCGTACGACGGGTCGGCAGCCGTGATGTCCGTGTCCTTGAGCGTCTTGCCGTCGGGAGTGGTGTAGTCGGCCTCCGTGACCCGGTACTCGGTGACCCGCGCCAGTCCCGGCGTCGACTTCACGGCCCGTACGGCCTGCTGGGTGATCGGCTGACCGCCGTCGTTCTGGATGATGAAGTCGGTGCCGACGCTCTTGTCGAGCTCGTCGGACGCGGAGGCGACCATGGAGGAGCCGACCACCGACAGGCAGGCGACCAGCGCGAGACCGATCATCAGGGCGGCGCCCGTGGCACCCGTACGGCGCGGGTTGCGCAGGGCGTTGCGTTCGGCCATGCGTCCCACCGGGCCGAAGGCCCGCAGCAGGACGGCGCCCAGCACCCGCACCACGCCGCTCGCGAGCAGCGGGCCGATCACCACGAATCCGAGCAGGCTCAGCACCACGCCGAGACCGAGCCACATCGAGCCCTCGCTCGCCTTGTCGGCTTCGGCGGCGACGTAGAGGGCGTAGCCGCCGGCGCCGGTGAGGACCAGGCCGAGCACGGCCCGTACGACACCGGCCTTCGCGTCGGCGGGGGCGCCGGCGTCGCGCAGCGCGGCCATCGGGGAGACCTTGCCGGCGCGGCGGGCGGGCAGGTAGGCCGCCAGGACGGTGACGACGACGCCCAGCACCATGCCGATCACCGGGGTCGTCCAGGCCACCGTCAGGTCGTCGGTGGAGAGGTTCATACCGGTCATGCCCATGAGTTTCATCAGGCCGACGGCGATACCGACACCCGCGCCGACGCCGAGGACCGAGCCGGCAACGCCGAGGAACAGCGCCTCGGCCAGCACCGATCGGTTGACCTGCTTGCGGCTGGAGCCGATGGCCCGCATCAGGCCGATCTCGCGGGTGCGCTGGGCGACCAGCATCGAGAAGGTGTTGATGATCAGGAAGATGCCGACGAGGAAGGCGATTCCGGCGAAGCCGAGCATCGCGTACTTCATCACGTTCAGGAAGTCGCCCACGTCCTGGCGGTTGGCGTCGGCGGTCTCCTTTGCGGTCTGCACCTTGTAGCCGCCGCCGATCTCGGCGGCCACGTTCTTCTTCAGCTGGGCGTCGGCGACTCCGGCGGCGGCGGTGACGTTGACGTTCGTATAGACGCCGGTCTGCCCGACGAGCGCCTTCTGGGCGGTCCTGGTGTCCAGGTAGAAGATCGCCGCGCCGGGGTTGGTGACGGTGAAGGTGGCGATGCCGGAGATCTTCGCCGTGTGTGTGCCGACCGCGCTGATCACGCCGATCTCGTCGCCGAGCTTCAGGTGGTGTTTGTCGGCGGTGTCCGCGTCGACCATCACCTGGCCGGAGTCCTTCGGCGCCGCACCGGAGGTGACCTTCATGGTGCGGGCTTCGTTGTCGTTCCAGCTGCCGACGATGGTGGGTGCGCCGCTGGAGGGCGACAGGTTGTCCTTGTCGGCGTCGACGACGGTCACGGCGCTGGAGAAGACGGTGCCCTCCGCCGACTTCACGCCCTGTGCGGAGCGGACCTCGGTGAGCACGGAGGCCGGCATGACCGGCGGCTTGCCGTTCCCGGAGGTCGTCTCGCCGGTGTCCGAGGCACTCTTCGCGCTCACCGTCACGTCGGAGGAGGTGGCCGCGAAGAGCTTGTCGAACGTGGTGTTCATCGTGTCGGTGAACACGAGCGTGCCGCAGACGAAGGCCACCGACAGCAGGACCGCCACGGCGGACAGCGCCATGCGTCCCTTGTGCGCGAAGAAGTTGCGCATCGAGGTCTTGAGGACGGTCATGACGTCCGCCCGCGGGAGTCGAAGTCCTTCATGCGGTCCAGGACCTGATCGGCCGTCGGTGAGTGCATCTCGTCGACGATCCGGCCGTCCGCGAGATACAGCACGCGGTCCGCGTACGAGGCCGCCACCGGGTCGTGCGTGACCATCACGATGGTCTGTCCGAGCTCGTCGACCGAGCGCCGGAGGAAGCCCAGCACCTCGGCGCCGGCCCGGGAGTCGAGGTTCCCGGTCGGCTCGTCACCGAAGATGATCTCCGGGCGGGCCGCCAGCGCCCGTGCCACCGCGACGCGTTGCTGCTGGCCGCCGGAGAGCTGGTTCGGGCGGTGCTTGAGCCGGTCCGCGAGCCCGACGGTCTCCACGACCTGGTCCAGCCAGCGCTTGTCGGGCTTGCGGCCGGCGATGTCCATCGGGAGCGTGATGTTCTCCAGGGCGCTCAGCGTCGGCAGCAGGTTGAACGCCTGGAAGATGAAGCCGATCCGGTCCCGGCGCAGCTGCGTCAGCTTCTTGTCCTTGAGCCCGGTGATCTCGGTCTCGTCGAGGAAGATCTGGCCGGAGCTGACGGTGTCGAGCCCGGCGAGGCAGTGCATCAGCGTGGACTTGCCGGACCCCGAGGGGCCCATGATCGCGGTGAACCGGCCCCGCGCGATGTCCACGTCGACATGGTCGAGGGCGACGACACGGGTCTCCCCCGACCCGTACGCCTTGACGACCTGCCGCGCCCGCGCGGCAACGGCCGTACGCCCTCCAGTGCTCTCGTGCCTGGGAATGCTTACAGCCGATGTCACGGTATGTCTCCTAAGTCGGTCAGCAGGGGATACTGCTGGGCTGCGAAAGTCTGCGAGCGGTCGAGAAGGGCCGGAAGGCCCGCGCCCCTTCGGACGCGGTGCCTCGGCCACGTCCGTAAGTCTGGTGCCGGGTGGGGGTCGGACGCGCTGGTGCACGGCCCCGTCTTCTGCTGGGGAAAACCCCACCCCCGCGGGTGCGGTCCGTACTACCGGACGCGCTCCCGACGGCGTAAAGCCAGGTTAAGGACGACCCCCGCCCCGCCTCGTCCTCCGGTGGGACGAGCCCTCCCCGAGCCGTAGTACGGAGATCCCCCTAGGGGCCTCCACCCTCCGGTGGACAACTTCCCAGGGTTCACATCCACCCTCGGGCCCACACAGCGTCCACCCTCCCCCAAGGTGAGGCTCAAGTGGGAAGCTGGTCCCGGCAGATAGATGCAGGGGGAAGGAATCCCGTGGGCGAGGGGGACACCGAGATACCGGTCGTGCGGGAGAACCCGCCCCGCGCGACCCGCGCCGAGACCCGGCGGCGCCGCGCAGTCGTCGCGTCGCTCATGCTGGCGATGGGTCTGGCCGCGCTCGACTCCACCATCGTGTCGACCGCCGTTCCGCAGATCGTCGGCGACCTCGGCGGATTCTCCGTCTTCTCCTGGCTGTTCTCGGGCTACCTGCTGGCCGTCACGGTCACGCTCCCGGTCTACGGCAAGCTCTCCGACACCTTCGGCCGCAAACCGGTCCTGGTGGCGGGCGCCGCCGTCTTCCTCCTCGGCTCACTGCTCTGCGCCACCGCCTGGAACATGGCCGCGCTCATCGCCTTCCGCGTCGTACAGGGCCTGGGCGGCGGCGCCCTCCAGGGCACCGTGCAGACACTCGCCGCCGACCTGTACCCGCTGGAGGAGCGCCCGAAGATCCAGGCCAAGCTGTCCACGGTGTGGGCGACCTCGGCGATCGCGGGTCCCGCCCTGGGCGGAGTCCTCGCGGCGTACGCCGACTGGCGGTGGATCTTCCTCATCAACCTGCCGATCGGCGCCCTCGCCCTGTGGCTGATCGCCCGTCATCTGCACGAACCGCAGCGGGCCCCGCTCACCCGGCGGCCACGGATCGACTGGGCGGGCGCCCTCGCCGTGTTCGCCTGCGGCGGTGTCCTGCTGACCGCCCTGGTGCAGGGCGGCGTCGCCTGGGACTGGCTCTCCGCGCCCTCGGTCACCCTGTTCGGGACGGGACTTGCCCTGGTCGCGGTCGTCGTCGCAGTCGAGCGGCGGGCCGCCGAGCCGATCATCCCGGGCTGGGTGTGGCGCCGCCGGACGATCGCCGCGGTCAATCTGGCGCTCGGCGCGCTGGGCCTGCTCATGGTCGCGCCGACCGTCTTCCTGCCCACCTACGCCCAGGCGGTCCTCGGCCTCGCCCCGGTCGCCGCCGGATTCGTGCTCTCCGTATGGACGTTGAGCTGGCCGGTGTCGGCCGCGCTCAGCCAGCACGTCTACCGCCGCATCGGCTTCCGCAACACCGCCATGCTCGGCATCGGCACGGCGAGCCTGCTCCTGCTCACCTTCCCCTTCCTCCCCTATCCGGGCGAGCCGTGGCAGCCCGCGCTGCTGATGCTGCTGCTGGGCGGCACGCTCGGGCTCTTCCAGCTCCCCCTGATCATCGGCGTCCAGTCGTCCGTCGGGTGGGCCGAACGCGGCACGGCCACCGCCTCCGTCCTCTTCTGCCGGCAGACCGGACAGACCATGGGCGCCGCCCTGTTCGGCGCCGTCGCCAACGGGGTACTGGCCGCGCGGCTCGGCGGCGCCGGGGATCTCGACTCGGTGACCCGCGCCCTGGACTCGGGCGCACCGGCCGGGCATCTGCGCCACGCGGTCGCCGACGCGGTCCACGCGGTCTATCTGGGGGCCGCGGGCGCCGCCGCCCTCGCCTTCCTGGCCCTGCTGTTCGTCGCACCGCGCCGCTTCCCCGTGCTCAAGGACCCCACGGACTGACCACGGCACCAGGACCACTCGTCGGTCACTGCGAACACTTGCTTCCCACACGTGAACTCCAGGGGAACTCCACAGGTGAACGCGGGTAACACCCCAGGTCAACGAAGCAAGCGCGTACCGACCGCCCAGTTTGGTGAAACGGTCGCGCGCTCCCGCTACCTACGAGTAGCGTGCGCTGCTCACCCCCCGCTCCCTGCGGTCCCGCACCGGACCCGAGCCACGCCAGGAGAACCGGGATGCCAGACGCGTTCTCGTCCCCCGAGCACCCAAGGCCACGTCAGCAGCGCCCGCACCAGCCGCAGTACCCGCCACAGCAGGCCCCCCGGAACCCCCCGTACCCGCCGTACACCCAGCACCCCGGATATCCGCCGCCCGGCCCCGAACCCTCGCGGCTGACCTACCCCTGGCAGCCACAGCCCCGGCCGCCCGAGCCCGAGCCGCGGCGGATGCCGCGTCACCGACCGCTCGGACAGCACAGCGACATCCGGCTCCTGCGCGGCGCCTACCGCCGGCAGCGGCGCGTCGCGACCCTCACCGCGCTCGGCTACTTCATCCTCTTCCTCCTCCTGTCGGCCTTCGCGCCGTGGCTGATGACGAGCACGGTGTCCGGCGGACTGTCGACCGGCCTGCTGCTCGGCCTGCTCCAGCTCCCCGTCACCTGCCTGGCCATCGGGCTGTACGAGCACACCGCGCGCCGAAGCGTCGACCCGATCGCGGACCGCATCCGCAAACAGGCCGAACTGGACGCGAAGCGGGAGGCGGCACGATGACGGGATTCACCAGTTCAGCGCAGACCATGTCACTCGTGGCGTTCACGGCCGTGGCCACGATCACCCTGCTGCTGTGCGTGATGACCGGCCCGGACCGCGACGACCTCGACGAGTTCTACACCGGCTACGGATCTCTCTCACCGATGCGCAACGGCCTTGCCATTGCCGGGGACTACATCTCCGCGGCGACCGTGCTCGGCACCGGCGGCGTCATCGCACTGGCCGGCTACGACGGCGTCGTCCTCGCCCTGAGCACAGCCCTGTCCCTGATGCTGCTGATGTTCCTGCTGGCCGAACCGCTGCGCAACGCGGGCCGGTTCACCATGGGCGACGCGCTCGCGCGCCGGACACCGGGCCGCGCCGTCCGCAACACGGCCTGCGCGGTGACCATCGTGGCGCTGCTGCCGCTGATGCTGGTGCAACTGGCGGGCGCGGGCGACCTGCTGGCCTTCATCCTCGGCTTCTCCAACGACTCCCTCAAGACCGGCTGCGTCATCGGCCTCGGCGCCCTGATGATCAGCTACGCGGCGATCGGCGGCATGAAGGGCACCGCCCTCATCCAGATCCTGAAGATCGTGATGCTGCTCGGCTCGGGCGCGGTGGTCGCCGTGCTCGTCCTGCAGCGCTTCGACTGGAACCCCGGCGCGCTCCTCGACGCCGCCGCCGGGAACAGCGGCGTGGGCCCCGCCTTCCTGCACTCGGGACTCCAGTTCGCCGGCGGCTCCAGCCCCCGCCTGGACATGATCACTTCGGAGCTGACGGTCGTCCTCGGCGGCGCCTGCCTCCCCCACATCACCATGCGCATGTACACGGTGGACAGCGCCCGCCAGGTGCGCCGGTCCCTGTCCTGGGCGGTGCCGTGCGTGGCCCTGTTCATGCTGATCATCAGCGTCATCGGCTTCGGCGCAACGGCCATGATCGGCCGCGATGTGATCGCCGCGGCCGATCCGCAGGGCAACACGGCCTATCTGCTGGGCTCCAAGGCGGCCTTCGGCACGTCCGTCTCCACGGCCGAGACCCTCCTGTTCACCACCGTGACGACAGCGATCTTCCTGACCCTGCTCGCCTCCGTCGCCGGGATGATCCTGGCCTGCGCCAACTCCCTCGCCCACGACGTGTTCGCGCACAGCCGGCTCTTCCGGGGCCGCCGCCACGACGACCGCATGTCACCGCGCCGCGAGGTGCTCCTCGCCCGCATCTCGGCGCTGGCGGTGGGTGCGCCGGCCATCCTGCTCGCCACCCTCGCCCAGCACCGCAGCCTGCAGCCCCTGGTCACCCTGTCCTTCTGCATCGGAGCCTCCGCGATAGCGCCCGCGCTCGTCTACAGCCTCTTCTGGCGCCGCTACACCCGCACCGGCCTCCTCGCCACCCTCATCGGCGGCACCCTCACGGTCCTCCTCCTCATGCCCGGCACCAACCTCGTCTCCGGCTCCCCCGCCGCCGCGTTCCCGGACGCCGACTTCAACTGGTTCCCGTTCACCACGACCGGCCTCGTGTCGATCCCGCTGGGGTTCGCCTACGGATGGCTCGGAACAGTGGTCTCGGGCCGCCGCAAGGCGGAGGAACAGCGCAGGCAGTACGAGGCGGTGGAGGGATGGATCCTGGCGGGGGCGGTACGGAGGGGGCGGTGAGCGGCGCGAGACCGCGCGCCGCACCGCCGGGCCGGGCGCCCGCGCCACTCTGCGGGGCCCGGCGGGGGTCGCCGAGGGGCGGAGACCCGCCCGCTACTCCGCGGAGGCCCGCCCCGTGAGCGACGTGAGACTGCTGCGTACGTGGTCCATATGGGCCCGTACGTCGTCCCACCGCTCCCCGTGCTCCCGCAGCACCCGCTCGGTCTCCCGGATGATCCGTTCCTCCCGGACCCGGGCCTCCGCGAGCAGCTCGGCGGCCCGCGCCGCCGCGTCCTCCTGCCGGTGGCGGTCCGACTCCTCGGCCTCGGCGAGGGCCCGCTCGGCCGCGGCCACCGACTCCTCGGCGCGCGCCACCCGTTCGGCGTGGCGCGCGTCGAACGCGGCCTCGTGCTCGGCGGCGACCCGCTCGGCCTCCACCCACCGCGCCGTGTGCTCCTTGTCCTGACCGGTGAGCAGCGCCTCCGTGCGCCCGCGCACCTCGCGCAGCGCGGCCAGCACCTCCCCCCGGTTCTCCTTGACCTCCCGCCGCGCGGAGATCCGTACCTCGTCGGCCTCGCCACGCGCGGCGAGCAGCCGCTGCCGGGCCCGCTCCCCGGCCTCGCCGCGCACCTCGTCGGCGTACTCCTGCGCGGCCTCCCGCACCTCGCGCCCCGCGGCCTCGGCCTCCTCCACGACCGCCCGGGCCTCCCGCCGCGCCTCGTCCCGCAGGGCCTCGGCCTCCTCCTCGCCGAGCTGGAAGATCCGCCGGGCCCGCTCGCCGAGCTCCTCGTACGTCTGCGGGGCGAGCCGTGTCACGGCCTCCCGCAACAGCTCCGCCTCCGCCTCCATGTCCTTCGCCAGCACCGTGAGCCGGGCGGCCCGCTCCCACGCGGCATCGCGTTCCCGGGAGAGCGCCCCGGCGTACGCGTCGACCTGCTCGGGACGGTAGCCACGCCCCCGTACAGCCACGAAGCCGTACGGCGACACCGCTGTGCTGCTCATCCTTGGACCCCTCTCCGCCCGACACACACGAAAAGACGATTTCGCGCACATCTTGATGGATCACACGGAAGTGTTCATAACGCGACACTCCGCCCACTCATCCGGCCAGAGACGGATCCCACGCGAGTCAATTGAGGTCAGAAGCCCGAAGTGCGGTGCCGGCACGACACCCGGAGAAGCACGGTCCGACCCTTCGTACGGTCCCGTTCGACGCCACCTTCGACGGTGTACGTGCCGCACACACGGAAGAGGCGCCCCACCCGTCACGCGGGTCGAGCGCCTCATCCGTCCTGCCGTCGTCTGGTCGTCCCGCCGCTCTCCTACCGGACCGCGGCCGGGACAGGTCCTAGAGCAGCCCGTCCCACATCTCCTCCAGCAGGACCGACCACCAGCTCTCCGGGGAACCGAGCGCCGCCGGGTCGAGCGAGGCGAGCTGCGCCTGGAAGTCGACGGTCCAGCGGCCCGCCTGCTCCTGGTTGAGGCCGAACCGCAGCCGCCACATCCGGCCGAGCAGCGCGAGACAGCGCGCGAACTCGGGCAGCCCGGTGTTCACGAACTGCGGCGGCACCGGCGCACCCCCCGGACCGGCCTCCACCGGAACCGCGACGATGTTCGCCGTCCCGTACTGGACACAGATCGCCTTGCCGAAGTCGCTGCCCATGACGAGGTAGGAGCCCGCGTCCGGGGCGGCCGCCACGCCGCGCTCCTGCGCCAGCTCGGCGAGCGTCGGCACCGGACGGCCCGGCTGGGCCTGCGCCCAGAAGAACGGCCCCATGTCGACCGGCAGCCCGGCCACGACCAGGGTGTGCGCCACGATGTTGGGCACACCCTGCCGCGACACGGCCGCCTGGTCGAACCGGAACAGCCCCGGCCCGAACGCCGCCGCCAGCTCCTGCCCGATCACCTCCGGCGGGATCGGCGGCGAGGGCTGCACCGGCGGAATCGGCGCCCGTACCGGCGCCGGACGCGCCGGACCGTCCGCCACCTGGTGCAACTCGCCCTGGTGCGCGAGGAGCTGATGCATCCCCTGCTGCCGGCTCGCGTGGTCCGTGCCGTACGGCGCGATGCTCGTGATCCGCGCCTGCGGGAAGGTCTCCCTGATCATCCGCGCGCAGTACGCGCCCGGCAGCTCACAGGACTCCAACTCCGTGTGCAGCTCCAGCACCTGCTGCGGCGGCACGTTCATCGCGCGCAGCTCGTGCAGGATCTGCCACTCCGGATGCGGCGTGCCCGGCGCGGACCGCCGGATCAGCTGCTGCTCGGACCCGTCGTGCGCCCGGTAGCGCAACACGGCCTGATAGCCGGGCCCGACGGTCGGCTGCCCGGCCTGCGGATAGCCGTACGCCGGCGGCTGCTGCCCCGGCATCGGCTGCCCAGGCATCGGCTGTCCGGGCATCGGCTGAGGGACGCCCGGCGGCATACCGGGACCCTGCGAAAACTGCGGCGCACCCGGGCCCCCGACGGAAGGCCCCGCGAGCATCGTCGCGGCATGGTGCACCCCACCGGGAGACGTGCCCCCGGGAGGCTGGGGCGCACCGGGTGCGCCAGGGGCACCCGGAGGCTGCGGCGCACCGGGACCGCCCACCGAGGGCCCCGCCAGCATCGTCGCGGCATGGTGCACCTCACCCGGCGGCGTGCCGCCCGGCGGGTTCGGGCCGGCGAGAGCGCCCTGCTGCCACGTCGCGCCCGGAGGCTGCGGCGCACCGGGACCGCCCACCGAGGGGCCCGCGAGCATCGTCGCGGCGTGGTGGACTCCACCGCCCGGCGGCGTGGCGCCGGGAGGCTGGGGAGCGTCAGGGGTACCGGGCACACCAGGGACCCCGTCCGGCCCGAGCTGCGAGACCAGCTGAGTCGGCACATAGCCGCCCGCGGGCGTACCCGGAGCACCCGGGCCGGACGGCGGAGGCGTGCTGCCCGGCCGCGCACCCGGCACTCCGGGGGCGCTCGGCGGATGCGGAGCACTCGCCCCGCCCCCGCGGGCCCCGCGGGGCGGCGCCTGCGCCTTGCTGGTCGCGGCGTCGGCGATGTCACCGGCGTTGGGAGGCAGCGGGCGCGAAGGCGCGGCGGGCGGCGGCGTGCCGGGGGCGCCCGGAGCGGCGGGCGGCGGTGTGCCGGGCCCCTGGGGGAAGCCGTACGCGGGCGCTCCCGGAGGAGGCGTCCCCTGCGGGCCGCCGGGAACGGGCGCGCCGGGCGGAGGCGCCCCCGGACCCGCGCCCGGACCCTGCGGATAGCCGTACGAAGGCGCACCGGGCGGCGGTGTGCCCTGGTGGGCGCCGGACCCCTGCGCGGGCGGCGGACCACCGGGCAGGCCGTGCCCCTGTGAAGCACCGGACGGCGCGGGAGAGTTCGGGTCGCCGGCCACGGGGGACAGCGTCGTACGCGGAAGTTGGCTGCCCCCGGAGATCAGGGCGGTCTTGGCGTCCGGTGCCGCGGCGGGCGGCGGGGTGTCGGAATCGTCGACATCCGTCAGCTGCGGCGCGAACACGGTCGCCGGCAGCGGTACGGAACGGTCGTCCCCACCATCGCCGTTCGTGTCCGTCCCCGCCCACGGGGTCGCGTCCGCGGGTACGTCGGGCCGCGCGTCCCGCGGAACCGGGACCGCGTCGTCGTCGGTCGCGGCGGCGGGCCACGGCGTGCCCCCACCGGAAGCCGACGGCACAGCCGGCGCGGGAGCGGGGCCGGCCGAGAAGGGCGCGGACGGCGCTCCGTGCGCCCCCGAGTCTCCCGGCGCTTCCGGAAGCGAACTCCCGCTCCCGGAAGCGCCGTTCGAAGCGGCGGCCGGACGGGATCCCTCCCCGTCGGAGGCGGACGATCCCGAACCCGTGCGCCGGTCCGGAATCCCCATCCTGTCCGCGGCCTCCTGCAACCACTCCGGAGGACTCAGCAGGAACGACGTCTGATTCAGGTCGACCCGTGCCGCGGGCGCCGGCGCAGGTTCCGGGGGCCCGTCCGGCACCCCGTACTCCTCCTCGTACCGGCGGACGACCTCACCCACCGGCAGGGCGGGCCACAGCGTGGCCTCCCCGCTGTCCCGCGCGATGACGAGCCGCTGCCCGCCCCCGTCGGAACGCGGCCCCTCGGCACGGTCCTCCGCCCACACGACAAAACCGAGTTCGAACTCGCGCACCCGCACCTCACGGTGCTGGTACCCGGGCACATCCCCGTTGATCCACTCTTCCGCGCGCTCCTGCGCCTGCGCGAAGGTCACCATCGCAACCTCACTCCCCCACCGAAGACGCCGAAGACACCGAAGAGACGGGCACGGCGTACGCGAAACCGCCGTCCACCATCAGATTCGCCACCGTCTCCAACTCCGGCGGATTACCGGCCAGCCGGGACAGGAACTGGTCGAAGTCGTCACCGCACGGCAGCAGCAGCCGCTGCACCCGCTCGGCCGGCGGCCAGGCGTCCTGATCACGGGCGTCGTCGAACGCGCAGAACCAGACCGAACCGATCGCGTCGCCCTTCACCTTCACCGCCAGCAGACCGCCCTGCACGAACCCGACACCCAGGTAATCCTTGGTCAGATGGTCGCGCAGACACTTGTTGACATACACGAGGTCATTGACGGCGGCCTCGTCGCGCACGGTGAAGAACGGCTGGTCCACCAGCAGCCCCAGCTCGGCGTCGAGCGCCGCGCCGACCGGCGCGCACCCGCCCGCCGCCTTCAGGAACGACCGATAGGCACCCGGCAGCCGGTAGCCGAGATCCTCCTCGACCCCCAGCACCTGCTGCTCGGTCACCGCGACCGACGCCTTCGGCAGCCCGAAGTGCGCGGGCCGCGTCTCCTGCAACGGCCGCGTCCCCCGCTTGGAATGGTCGACGGCCGTGGTCGCGACACCACCGTGATGCCGCAGCAACGCCTTCACCTCTACGGGCACCAACTCCAGCCGCCGGGTGCCCGCCACGTGATGCCACGTCCAGCCGTGCGGCGTCGCCACCGACGGAATCGTGTCCCACAGGTCGTGCCCGGACGCGGCGAGAGCGGCGTTCGCGGAAACGTAGTCCGTCAACCGCAACTCGTCGACGCCGAAACCCTCCGGGGGCTCTGCGATCTCCGCAGCGCCGCGCGCGTAGAGCGAGAAGTCGGGATAGCCGCTCTCGTCGATCCGCACACCTCTGGGGTGGCGGGCCGCCCGGACCGGATCCGGGAAGTGCACGACCTGCCCGGCGTAGGCCGCGTTCGGTGGCGCGGCTTGTCCCCCAGCCTGCGGGCTGGGAGGTGCCCCCAGCCCGAGCCGACCTGTCGTCATGGCGGTTGCCCCCTGCGGCGTTCTCAGTAGCTGGATGGAGTGCGGATGTCGACAGCCTATTCGGTTGTACGACACCGGTCACCGGGCCTCCGGTTCCGTGACCTGCCGTCACCCCGCCGTGACCGTAAGCCGAAGACCTGGCGTGTCGCGGCGCCCCAGCTTCCGCTCCCGCCACGCCATTTGGCAGTCTGTCTCCGCACCGGGGGATGCACGGGAGGAAAAAACGATCATGAACGCGACGCATACGGGCACGTCCGGGGACCCCCGGGTCGGCTGGAGCAGCACTGAGGCGACCCACGCCCCCATCCTGCTGCACCGCCGTGACGGCATACTCCCCACCGTCGCCGCCGCCCTCTCCGTCCGCGGCGCCACCCTCACCGGCACCGCCGCCCGCGGCGACCAGCCCCCCGCTCTTCACCCGCTGGTCCAGGACTTCCTCGACACCCTCACGAACGCCCAACGCGACCGCTTCACCGGCCGCTGCGCCGAGGCCATCCTGATCTCCCGGCACATCGCCACCATCGACGCCGAACGCAGCAAGCGCGCGGCCCGCAAGCCGATGACCAACGGCGAGGCCCGCAAAGCCCTCAAGCAGGCCAAGCTCACCGCGCGCCGCATCCGCGAGGACGGCGACCCGCTGCACGGCAGCTTCGCCGCGCCCTGCCGCTCCTGCACGGCGCTCAGCGACCACTTCGGCGTACGCATCGTCGACCCGGCAGCACCGGACGCCTGAACTCCCCCATCCCCGCACACGTACCACTGACGGCGTCCCGCGACGCCGATGTCCCATCCCTCGACGAACGAAGGGCAGATGCACTCCGACCGCTCCTCCATCAAGCTCCCCTCTCCACCCGGGCAGGGGGCACCCACGTCACGCTTCTCCGAACCCGTGGACGACGCACTGCGCACCGCCGGATGGCAGCCCGGACGCTGGGACATAAAGCAGGCCGAGTACTGGGCCGACGCGCTGCGCGGACACGCGTCGCCGGCCGGACACCGGCACGCCGTGTTCCCCGCGGCGGTCGAGGCATGGGCGGAATTCGGGGGTCTGCGCGTCGGCGCCACGGGACCCGGGCGCCAACTGGCCCCCGCCCTGCTGCATCTCGACCCCCTGCACGGGCTGCACATGGCCCGCACCCTCGGCGACCTCGGCCGCGCCCTCGACACGGAGGTCTGCCCCCTCGGCGAGGAGTCCGACTCCCACGCCCTGCTCGCCATCGACGCCGAGGGCCGGGTCTACACCCTCGACCACACCGGCGACTGGTACGTCGGCCCCCACATCGACGCCGCCATCACCACCCTCCTCACCGGCACGGCCCCCACCCGCCTCACCTCCACCTGACGGCCCAGGCAGGTCCTCGCCCCCTCCGCCCCTACCCGACCCACCCTGGGGTCCGCCCCAGCCCCCGCACCCGAAAGCGCACGGAAGGGTCGCCCCCGACCACGATGCACCCGCAGCCGTCCGCGCACGGGAGGGGCCGTGCCGGTACATCCCAATGTCCGTCGCTTACGTTCGGATCGAGCAGCAGTTCGCACAGGTAGCCCACGTCTGATCCAGC